>NZ_CP121648.1:1272222-1590277 GCF_029714205.1 Methylobacterium sp. CB376
GTTGGCGCGGTGCGAGTGCGGCGGCTCCTGGGGCGTCTTCGGGCGCCCCAACATCAATTGTGAAAGCTGTGCTCCGAGCGGCGGCGAGCCCTGTTTGATGAAGGCAAACACTTGGTCGATGTGCGCCATGACACCATATCACGTTGGCTACAACGGGTTGCCGGCCGTGTAGCGGCCGCACCGCGGAGGGCCGAACGATGAATGAGCTGCTTCTCATCAAGGCGCCCGATCCATCGGAGACTTTCGAAAAGCTGAACTCGAAAGTCACGATCCTGCAATCATTCTCGCCGCGTCTCCATGAGGTCGAGGGCTCTTCGGACGATGTCGCGGGAGCCGCGACGCTGCCGGGGGTGGTCGCCGGGGCGGCCGTCCAGCATTCGGACCTGTCACAATCGGAAAAGCTTGCGGTCGATGCGTGGCGCTTGCGCCTGAAGGGAAAAGCGCGGCCTTACGAAGGAATGAATTGGGGCTCGGACGGCTTCGATCCGCCGTAGGTGGAGAGCCATTTGCGGCAGGTGGCACAATGCGGGGCGGCCATGAATCGCTTGGTTGTCGTGACATCGGTTTGGCTTGCGTGGATCAGCTTCGCCAGCTTTGTCCTTGGCTCCATCACGACGTATTATGTACAATGGAAGGCGGCCGACGCCGCAAAGAAGGCCAGCGAAGCCGCGAACGGGGCGGTTCAGCGCGCCGCGCCGGCGGGCGGCCCACCGGGCGCGCTGCCGGCCAACGCTCCCACGATCGGCGATCTTTCGGAGCTCTTCAAAGCGATCACGGGGGCGCTCGACGTCGTGGTCAAGGCGGGTCCGGGCTTGGCCGGGCTCATCGCATCGATCCTGTTCCTTGGGGTGGGCTGCTGGGCCTCGACCGAGCCGGACCCGCGAACATGCACCATTAACAAAGACACCGTGATCAGCATCAAAGACAATAAACTGACTGAACCAGTGATCGTCGCATGCAAATCTGATTCCGCAAAGAGATAATTGTTCGATGTGCGATCTAGTTCGCACAGGTGTGAAAAATTGCACTATGAGAGCTTACGGTCCGAGCTAAGATATAGTCTGTAGTCAAATCGCCATATATTTCCGGTAGAACTGTAGAGTCGGTCTCACTCAGGCCTCGTTGATATCCTCTAAAACTTGGAGACTTCCGATGCGCAGGCTCGAAGGCCGATCGATGTACATCGTGCGCCTGATGAACGTCATGGCTGCGAGTGGAGGCGTGGATCCATTCGTGCAGCGTTGCACCGACGCGCATCTCGCCTCCATATGGATCCGGATGGGCTATGGAAGGCGGATCGATCCCAATCTCCGGCATCCTGACTTTTCGCAGCTTCATAAGAAATTGACCGGTGCCGGCATCCAGATCTGGGGCTGGCACGTGCCGCGCTGTCCGAACGTGGAGATTGCCCAGCAGGAAGCCGAACTCGTCGTCGGCTGGGCGCGGGACTTCACCTTGGCTGGCGTTCTCCTGGATGCGGAGCAGGGCGACCGCTTCTTTCAAGGGGGCGGGGATGAAGCGGCAGCTTATGTCCGCCAAGTGGAAACCGGGTTGAGCGCCCTGGGAGCAGGCCTCGCCCTCTCGAGCCACGATGCGCCGAGATTTTTTCCGAACTTTCCGTTCCCACGCTTCTTGAGCCAAGTCAGCGATAATTGCCCACAAGTTTACTACACGAAGGAGGTTTCCGGAAGATTGAATCGGTCAATTCAGCAATACAAGGCCCTCGAACTCTCGCGAGCGTTTGCTGACCGTTACAAGCCGGTCGGTAACATCACGATTCGCGGCGACGTTGCGCATGAGAGCACGGCTGCTTGCCTGGAGAGGGCGGCGGCGTTCGTCGATCTCGTGACCGAGCAGGGGTTCAAGGCCTACGGTTTCTGGTGCGCTGACGAGGCGCCGGACGAGATATGGCAGTTCCTGAAGGGAAAGGACGTGTTTCCGGCAGCCATTCGCCCCGCTGCTGCGGCTCCTCTCGCCGCAGCGGCTCCTCCCGCGGCCGCGGCTCCTTCGATCAGCGAGGGCGAACTCGACTCGTTTGCGGACGACGTGCGCACCTTGCAGGCTCTCGCCGAGGACGACCAGCGTGAATTCTACGATACGGTGCTCGCATCCCAGATCGAGGAATTTGCACTGCGCGCACGGGATGCCGCCGACGATGCGACGCTCATGCGCTGGCTCCAGATCCAGTCGCTCACGGCGCACTTCGTCACGGAGGGCGTCGCCGACGTCACCTTCGACCTCTGGCGGCGCTCGGACGATCACCTGAACAGCATCGTCGCGACGCTGCCCCCGGAGGCGCGCAGCCGCATCAGGTTTCTGTTCCAGGAATTTGCCGATACGGGAGAGGCGTCGCCGCCGGGCGTGTTGTCGGCGCCGCTCGGCCCGCGCGCGTTCGAGGCGCCGGATCTCGGAGAGGACGGTGTTCTGGCGGCCTTCACCGGAACGGGTACGTTCACGAGCGCCCGAGGCTTTCCCGTCGTGAGCGGCACGCTCGCCGTGCTCGATCCCGACCGGGGCCAGGTGGTCACGTTCACGGCCAATTCGGGCGGCGGAGCCCGCGGCTCCCGCGCCACCTACGGTCCCACGCCCCCCGGCATCTACCGCGTCAGCAACCATCGCCCCAATCGCACGACGGCCGGAATGGTTCTGGAAGGCGTCGGATTCTCATTCGATCTCGATCCAACCGCTGGGACACCGGTCTATGGCCGCAGTCTGTTCCGAATTCATCCGGACGGCGGCGCGCCGCAGACCAATGGCTGCATCGGCGTGCGCGAGCACGCAGGCCGGTTGCGCGACGTGGAAAACCTCTTGAACGCCAATCTTCGGGCGAATGGCGGCCGATTCAAGCTAACGGTCAAGCATCAGCTGTGAGGGCGGCAAAAATCTCTCGCGCCCCTTGCGACGCCGGCGGCCGCTGGCGTCGGCAGAGGTGCCGCGGCGGAGCGGCCATCGCAACCGGCCGCCCCGCCGGCCGGACGGGCGCACCGCCCCGACCCGCCCTCCCCTACTGCACCAGCTGCCCGACGCTCAGGATCGCGTTCATCACCGAGACGATGAGCCCGCCGATGAGGCCGCCGATCGCCACCGTCACGAGCGGCGTGAACAGGGCGAGCAGCCGGTCGATGCGCTCGCGCACCTGCGCCTCGTGCATCGCGGCGGCGTGGAGCAGGACCGGGCCGAGCCGGTTCACCTGCTCGCCGCTGGCGATCAGGGTCAGGGTCGAGGGCGCGTAGTCGCGCAGGGCCGCGAGGCCCGCGGCGAGCCCGCCGCCCTCGGTCAGGCAGCGCGCCGCGTGGTCGAGGGCCGCCCGGACGACCGCGTTGCGCGGCAGCGGGCGGGCGGCCGCCACGGCGTCGGGGATCGGCACCTGCGCGGTCACGAGCGTGCCCAGCACCCGGCAGATCCGCCCGAGCTCGATGCCGATCATGATCCCGCCGATCACCGGGAGCCGCAGGGCGAGCCGGCTGCGCACCCGCGCGAAGCCCCGGTCCGACCAGATTGCCGCCAGCGCGAGGCAGGCCGCGCCGGCGCCGGCGAGGAGCGCCACCCACCACGCGGCCAGGAACGCGCCGAGCCCCGCCGCCGCGCGGATCGCGAGGGGCGGCGGCCGGCCGCTGCCCTCGAAGAGCGGCAGCAGCGCCGGCACCAGCACCCCGATCACCATGCCGAGCGTGCCGAGCCCCATCAGGATCAGCAGCGCCGGGTAGATCATCGCCGAGGCGAGGTGCCGGCGCACCGCGTCGCGCCGCTCCAGGGAGGCGGTCAGGGTCGCCACCACCTCGCCGAGCGTGCCGGTCGCCTCGCCCGCCCGCAGCCCGTCCACCATCTCGCGCGGGAAGGCCTGCGGGTGGGCCGCCATCGCCCGCGACAGGGAGGCGCCCGCGAGCACGCGCTGGAGCACGTCCGCCAGCACCGGCCGGAGCGCGCCGGGGCTCTGGCGCTCCACGAGGCGCAGCGCCCGGTCCACCGTGAGCCCGGCGCCGAGCAGGGTGCCGAACTCCTTCAGGAAGGCGATGCGGGCCGCGTCCGAGACCCGGTCGCGCCCGAACAGGTCGCGCGCCCAGAAGGGCTTCTCGCCCGGGCCGGCCGGCCCGATCTCGAAGACCTGCAGCCCCTCCGCCCGGAGCTGCGCCAGCGCCCGGGCCTCCCCCTCCGCCTCGACCCGGCCGCTCCGCTGGCGCCCGTCGGGCGCGAAGGCGCGGTAGTGGAAGACCATCATCAGACCAGCCCCTCGAAGACGCGCCCGACCTCCTCCAGGGTCGTGTCCCCGGACAGGACGCGGGCGCGGGCGCTCTGGGCCAGGCTGGTGAGGCCCGCCGCCTCGGCGGCCCGGGTCAGGCTCTGCTCGTCGGCCCGGTCGGCGACGAGCCCGCGCAGGGTGGCGTCGAGCGTCATGATCTCCGACACCACCATGCGCCCGCGATAGCCGGTGCCGTTGCAGGCCGGGCAGCCGCCGGCGCGGCGCAGGGTGAGCGGCGCCCCCGCCGGCACGCCGAGGCGCAGCCGCTCCTGCGCGGTCGCGGGCGCCGCCTCGGCGCAGGCGGCGCAGACCCGCCGCACGAGGCGCTGCGCCACCACCCCGTTGAGGGTCGCGGCGATCAGGAAGGGCTCGACCCCCATGTCGACGAGGCGCGTCACCGTGGCGGGGGCCGAGTTGGTGTGGAGCGTCGAGATCACGAGGTGGCCGGTGAGCGCCGCCTGCACGGCGACGCGGGCGGTCTCGCCGTCGCGGATCTCGCCGACCATGACCACGTCCGGATCCTGGCGCAGGATCGCCCGCAGGGCCGTCGCGAAGTCGAGCCCGATGCCGGGATGCACCTGGACCTGGTTGACGCCCGCCATCCGGTACTCGACCGGGTCCTCGACCGTGACCACCTTGACCTGCGGGCTCGCGACCCGCCGCAGCGCCCCGTAGAGCGTGGTGGTCTTGCCGCTGCCGGTCGGGCCGGTGACGAGGACGAGGCCGTTCGGCCGGCGGATCATCGCCTCGATCCGCGCGATGGCCGGGGCGTCGAAGCCGAGCCCGGCGAAATCGTCGACCCGGCGCGAGCCGTCGAGGACGCGCATCACCACGCTCTGATCGTGGGTACGTTTTTCGCGCACCGCCCTCGATCTAGCTATCCCTTTGTGACTGCAACGGATTTATCGGCTACGGGCCGGCAAAACGCCGGCCCGAAATGAGAACGGAAGCACAACGACGGGGGTCTGTCGGGGCACAAGGTCCCGACGAAGCTCCCGACCAGCGTGCGGATCCCGTTCTCACGGTCGGGCGAGACGATCCCGCGTGTGAGGTGCCACCGCGGCCCGTCCTCAGGGCGGGCCGCATCACCAGGAGCACCCGCCGCCGCAGCACGACACCACAAAGCAAGACCCCCTCAGGCTGGAACCTGAAGGGGTCTCAAGCCCGCGAGGGGCTGGATCTTTGGTAGCACTCTGATCCTGTCCCGACAGCCTGTCTGAGTCAATCTGAAAGCACCGCTTTCGGACGCGGGCGCGCTTTGCCGTTCGCCCTGCCGCGGCCCTGACAAGGGCCGGGAACGATGACCTGTATCTATCGCCTGCCGCGCGAGGCCGCGGACAGGCTGGCGACGGCCGCACAGGGCCGGAAGAACGCCAAGGCGGTGCATGCCTTGGCGACGTTCCTGGCGCGGTTCTGGAGCGCCCCGGGACGGATCGGGCGGGCCTTCCCCGTAGATCGCGTGGCGCTCGCGGACCATCCCGAGCTGGGGCTCACGGAAGCCCGAGTGCGCGGCGCCCTCGCGGTTCTGGAGGAGATCGGCTTCGTCGAGCGCGTCGAGGTCGCCGGCTCGGCCTACCGCGCCACCGAACACGGTCTACGGCGCAAGCCGGTCCAATGGCGGTTCGGCCCGGACTACATGCCGGTGTTTCTCGCGGCCAACCGGCGGGCTCAGAGGGCCCGTGGAGCCGGTTCTCCGGCGCGGCGCCCGATCATGCCCCCTGCCCTACCGCGGCCGTCCGCGGCCACACCAACGAAGCCGGAGCGTCCCCCACCGCGGACCCCCGCTCCGTCCGCCCCCCAACTCGCCAGAAGAGACCATCCAGCGGAAGCGTCCTTCCTTATCGGCGAGAAGGGTTCGGCAGAGGCGGCGTCAGGTCTCGAAGCCGCTCTGGAGCGGCTGCGCCGAGCGGGAGGGTTCTGAACCGAAGAGGCTCGCGGAACCGCCTTCAAGCGCCGTCGGGGAACCAATCCCGATTCCGCTTGTTCCACATTTGGGAACATGCTAGAGAGGGTTATGCGCGTACTAGCCCTAAAGCATCTTAGGGAGTTCTGGGAAAAAAACCCTAGAGCCAAGGACGATCTAAGAGCTTGGTACGCTATCGCGGACAAGGCTGATTGGTCTAGCCCGCAGGATATAAAAAACACTTTCAGGAAGGGGGTTGACTTTGTAGGAGATAATCGCGTGATATTTGATATTCGCCATAATGAATTCAGATTGATCGTGAGGGTTTCCTATCAATATAGATCGATGTTGATAAAATTCGTTGGAACCCACGCGGAGTACGACCGCATTGACCCGGAGACTGTATGATGCTGCTTGACGTCAGACATATCCGCAATGAAGACGACTACGCTTGGGCGCTTGGTCAGGTGGAGGCTTATTTCGACAATGAGCCAACCCCCGGCACTCCTGACGCGGAGCGTTTTGAAATCCTGTCCACGCTCATCAGCGCGTACGAAAAAGACGCCGTTCCCGTGGATGCGGCAGACCCAGTATCCGTCCTGTGGTTCGCCATAGAAAATATGGGCAGATCACAGGCCGAGTTGGCTGACCTAATCGGATCCAGATCTCGGGCTTCTGAGATACTGAACCGTAGAAGACGTTTAAATCTTGAGCAAATACGGGCCATATCCAGTTCGTGGAAGATACCAATTGAGGCTTTGATTGGCACATATAATCTTGACGGGCAGGATCATGGGCCTAAGAAGACCAAGCAAAGAGAGTACGCATAAACAGCTTATGCTATTATCAAAGTTTGGTTCCGAGCCAAATACGCCATCGCCAACAGAAAACCCCGCTGCGGCGGGGAGCCGGGCGGGGGGTGCGCGCCTAGCTGACCAAGTGTCGTGCGGAGGGGTTTCCTATGCGGACCATTGTTGGCGTTGTAGCCCTGTGTCTGCCTATTCAGGCCATGGCAGAGCCGCGAATACCGTGTGATCTGATGGCCCCAACCCCACAACGCCTCTGCGCGGACCGCTACAGTGATCACCCCGAGCTTATTCAGATCTGCATCCAGTCTGAGATGGAGAATTTGAAATGGTTGAGTGACAACGAGGGGCGCATATCAAGGCGTCTAGTAGAAGAGTGTGGATATGCAGGCTGTAAGGCCGCATATTACAAGATTAAAACAGTGGCGGAGTGCATTAGGGTGGCCCTGCCACTGAAGGACAAGGCCACCCCTAATTGATATCTTAAGCCGGCCGCTATCGAATAGCGCCCTGCGCGTTGCGCATGCTCATGTCGTGAACACGGGAGAGTGCTGAGGCGGTCTGGTTCGCGACGGCCTCCACCTGGTCTGCTAGAACGAGAGGGCAGGCGTCTCGACTGTGCTAGTCTTCCGCCGCTCGCCCAGGGGCCGCGTTCGAGCGCGGGGGCGCCAGGGCCCGGCCCGCACAAAGAAGCGCCGGCTCGGGAGGGGAAGCCCGGCCGGCGTAGAGGGGGAAGGATCACAACTCCTGCCTCATCGCGCGCCGGCCCCGGGCGGTTCCGGCCGGGTGGAAGGGGCCCTCAGGCCCTCCGCTTCTCCCGCTTCACTACCTTGAACCGCTCCCGGCCCTCAGGGCGTTCAGCGCCTCGCAGCAGGCCCGAGCCTGAACCTCGACGACGAACGAGGCGGCCAGGGTCCAGCCGTCGTCGCGGTCGCGCATGTCGAAGATCTGGCCGGCCTCGCGGAGATGCTCCTCGATTGCGTCCCGAACGTCGAAGTCGTCGGCCATGCGCTGCCTCCTACCATGACCGGCTTAGCCGTAGAGCGTGACGCCTTGCACAAGGAAGCCCGCCACGGCAGGGCCGGGCGGGCTTGAGGTTGGAGTTCGTTCCGCAAGAGACAGGTAACCACGCCACGGTAAGCCAATTCTTAAGCTACGCTGCCGCCCCTCACGCCAACCGTGACGCCGTCCCGGCCGTCGCGTGAGTGATTTCCTCCCCGCGACTTTCGGGATGTAAGTCACTGCCGTCACTGGCGGAAAGGCCGACTCTCTCACCTTGCCGGTGGCGGACGGCGAGCCTTAAAGCACAAACGCTCAAAGGATTAGGTCATTCGCAACGACCCGCCGCCCACCTGCACGGTAGCAGGGCTGTGATGCAGTACAATGATGCTGCTGCGACGCAAATTACGTACCTATTGAAGGTTGCAAACGGCGAGCTAGCGGCTTTGCCTGCTCTCGCGCGCGTGAGGGCGGCCCATTCGCATAAGGTGGGGTACGGAACCGATTACGGAACCCGCGGACAGTCTCCGGAAGACCTCGGAGCCGGTCCGGGCGGGGCGCCAGTCGAGGGCCGGTATATCGGCCTTCTGGGCGGCTCCAGGGCCGTTCGGCTATTCTGGCGAGGACTGTAGCGGCCGGTCCGGTCATGGGGCTCCCGGCGGGGCTGGGATGCAACCCACGTATGTAAGTTAATGCGGATCTACGATGGCGTCGACGTAGGCTTCCCCAAGGCGACCAAAGCTCCGGAGCTTTGGTCGCCTCTCAATCCCTCAGGCTGGGATCGATCTCGTGACAAATACCTGTTCAACTATCTATCAATATCTTTCTTGAACGGGCCTGAGGAAAATGCGGTGCGAAATTCATAGTTGGAGCCGTATTGAGTTGCTCCAATTTGAAAGCTGGCATGCGGATGGTCTGGGCTAGGATGATTTTGAACATTCGTGCGTGAATGCGCTTGCCGTGAGCGAGATTTTCTCTCAAACCAAGCCTGTAGACTCTTTTCTCTATTTGAAGAAAAACCTTCTACGAAATTCTTGGATACGATATTATGCACACGGCTCTCGGCCAGAGAATCGTCCAGGTAAGCACAAGCCAGAGAGATATACCTTGGAATTGCTCGATCTTTTGCATAGTAGGCAACCAGCCGTCTCGCAATACCGAGTTCGGCCGCGGCTCTATCAAGAGTGAGGCCGTTGCGTTTCAGGAACGCCGCAAAATCTTCATTCGTCATAGTCTGTTCGGCTAAGTCGGCAAGCGTCGTCGCGGCAACGGCTAGGTCGTCGTTACCTTCCCACTCTATAGAGCCGCCCCATTCGCCAACCCGCACCGATCTGAAGAGATCTCGGTTTTCACGAAGAGGAGCAAATACCTTATACGTAAAAATCATAGGGGCTAGGTCAACTAGATCTACTCGGCCCATACGCGGACCTTCGCCCCAGGTGATTGTTACAGAATAGAGGCCTTCGCTAGCCTCAACATGCGCAACAGAAGGCAGCCGCTCGCCAACCTCGATCATCTTAGTCTCGGTCATTGAGGCGCCTCCATTGCTCGTATAGCACATCTTTGTTCCGTGAAGCCCATTTAACGGCTTCGTCAAGGATCCCAGGTGGCAGAACGCCTCTATCCATCTCAAGGTTGGACAGGAGGATTACCCCACCAAATCCAGGACCTCTCACGTGAAAGTGTGGTGGCGGATGATCGTCCGCATACATGTAGATCGTGAAACCGGCGAACCGTTGGACGGTCGGCAAGGCGCCTCTCCACTCTGCCGCCAAAATAGTGCACTACGTGCACTCTGACAAGGCGGCAGGGATCCCCTCTGCACCGACTTCTATCTTGCGATCCGCAGAGGTGGCCCGCCCCGCGCCTCCCGCCGCAGCGCTAACACCCGCGATGTCGGCACTCTTGAACCCGCCGACGTCGCGGGTGCCAGCGGTTGTACCCGTGCCGGACGGGCAAATGAAAGCCTCAGGCTTCCCGCCCGCCCCACGACTGCACCCCGCCGCCCGGCGGGTGACCTTCGCCTCGTGGAAGAGGCCCGCCTAGCAGCACACCGGGCGGGCCTCCGGCGGCTCAGGCCGTCCGCTTCTTCACGACGTTCATCGCCCGCGCGCCCATCTGCCGGGTCTTGGCGATCTCCACCTCGTGGAAGAGCGACCCCTTATCGGCCTCGACCCGCGTTCCGGCAGGGATGTTGTCGAACTTGACGTGCAGCGTGCCCTTGCCGGGCGCAGCGGATGGGCCGCTACCGCCACCGTGGAAGGCGCTGGCGCGGTTCAGCATCTCCGCGGCGACACCGTCGCGCTCCTGGAAGCGCTCGCCGTGGTCGGCGGGCCGCCGCCCAGAGCCTGCCGGCGACCCTTCCCGGCCGAGCCGGTAGCGCGCGTACGCGTCCGCCGCCGCGCGGTTCTGGAACTGGACGTGGAAGTGCGGGCCCGACCAGCGCGCGGACTTGGTCCGGTACTCGTCGATGTACTTCCAGTCCCGGCCTTCCTGGAGCCCGGCCTCACCCATGCGGGTCCGGATGCGGCCTAGCAGCTCGTCCGGGTTGCCTTTCAGATCCATCGCCAGGCCGCGGCCGTGCATGCCCCTCCCGCGGTGGAAGTGGTCATTCATGGCCGTGATCTGCTTCAGGACGCCGTCATGCTGCAGATCCCGCGCGAGGGCATTCAGGCCCGAGGCGTTCCACCCGCCCGCGACCGCCTCGCCGCTCTTGAGCGGGAGACCCGTGTGGTCGAGAGCGCCGGCCTCCGGCACGTACCCGGAATTGCCCCAGCGCGGGCTCGGGTCGCGCGGTCCGTGATAGCCGGCCCAGGGGCGAGTGCTGCCGCCTCGGGCGAGGTACTTGGCGACCCAGCGGACCTGCGCGGGGATCGACTTCGGATCGCGCAAGTCGAGACCGGTTTCCTTCTCAAACTGGACGCCCATGCCGCGGCGCCGGTTGAGCTGGAACGGACCCCAGGACGACTCCAGGGCGTCGTGCTTGAAGTCGTACTTGTTGTTCTTCCAGCTCTCGCCGGCCCGAATGCCGTGCATGATCCGCGGATCGATGCCGGCCTTCTTGGCCTCCTCGTCGATCAACGCCGTCAGGCTGCCCGCGCCGCTGCCAGCGCCTGAAACAGAACCGACGCCGCCCGAACCGCCCCCGCCCATGCCGTTGAACCGGCCACCGGATCCACCGCCGAAGCCGCCACCGAACCGTGGAGAGAAGATGCCGCCACCGCCCCACGCGGCAGTCTGCACCCTCGCGCCGTCACCGAACGGGCCGGAATAGCTCTGCTGCTGAACGGATGGGATGCCGCCCTGCATCTTCTTCAGCTGCTCAGTCAGCCGGTCAATCGACTGGCGCAGCTCATCCTGCCGCTTCTGGACGTCGGGCCGGTTCTGGTCGAGCGTCTTGTTGAACTCATAGGCGTCCTGGGCGTCTTTGAGCTTGGCCTTGACCCGGGAGCGGTCGGACCAGTTGCTCGGCGTCTCGCTGGTGCCGTTCCACCAATCCTTGACGACACCGACACCGCGCAGGACGTTGCGGCCGAACCCGTAGAGGAGCCCGCCCGCCTCATCGCCGAGGTTGTCGGCCCGGCTGATCGCCTCGCCGCGCTTCTCCTGGATGCTCGGCCCGGCCTTTGCCTTGGCCTCGCTGTCCTTCCCGTACCGCTGTTCGTACTCCTTCCGGCGCTGGTCGATATCGATCTCAAGGGAGCGCAGGCGCGTGCCGTACAGCGCATCGCCCGTGGCCGCACCGGAAGCCTCCTCCCGGCGAGCATTGTTGTCGATGCTCTTCAGGAAGCGGTTGTTCTCGGTGATGAACTCGTCGAGCGACTTCGCATTCCGGAGCTTGCGGGCGACGTCGCCGCGGCCCTTGCCAACCAGGAACGACCAGTAGCCGCCCGCTTGGCGGTCGACGCTGTCCTTGGCGCGCATCATCTGCATGATCGCGCTGGCGCTCTCCTCCGAGCCCATGCCCGCGGCGCCAAGCGCCCGCTGGAGACCGGAGACCTGGGCCGCCGACATGCCGGACCCGAGTGACAGCGTCTTCAGGTCGAAGCCGCCCTGGCCGTACTTGAGGAGACCCGCGATCCCGGCCGAGGCGAGACCGATCCCGCTCATCGCGCCGAACCGCCCGGCCGTCATGTGAGAGGCTAGCGGGCCCGCGGCGCCGAAAGCGCCTGAGTGGCGGTTCAGCTCACGGCCGACCTCGCTCCATTCCGCCCGGACACGCTTGGCCGCGTCCGCCCAAGCGTCGCCGGTCTTCTTCGCCGCGTCGCTCTTCTGGATCGCGTCGAGCTGCTTCTTCAGCTCGGTTAGCGTTTTGGAAAACTGGTCGCGAACTTCCGCAGTAAGGACAAGGTTCTCGTCAGACATCTTCGATCTCTGCGCTCACAGGGCGCAATTTCTGTGGATGAGGCGGATCTTCTGCTCGGCGGCCGCATTTCCGGTATAGGCTGCATGCAGCCACTCTAAAACCTATGTTAACAGTGTAAGGAGCCCGCAGGATGCCGGAATTCGAAAGCAAAGCGCCCGCGCAAGAGGGTGCGCTGATCGAGCAAGCGGCCGACATTGTTTCGGCCTATGTCTCGAACAACCGCGTGACGGCCGGTGAGCTGCCGGGCCTCATCGCTTCGCTTCACGCCGCTCTGCAGGACCTTGGTAAGCCTGCCACGCCACCGGCAGAGGAGACGCCCAAGGCGACTGCCGCCCAGATCCGGAGGTCGATCACGCCGGATGCCCTGATCAGCTTCGTTGACGGCAAGCCGTACAAGGTTCTGAAACGGCACCTCACCACGCACGGCCTGACCCCGGCCGAGTACCGGCAGAAGTTCGGCCTGCCGGGCGATTACCCCATGGTCGCGCCGAGCTTCACGGCCCGGCGATCGGAAATCGCCAAGAGCAGCGGCCTTGGCCAGAGGCGCCCGAGAGCAGCAGCAGAGAAGCGCGCCAGCCCCGACCCGAAGGTGACAGCACCGGCTACGCCGAAGAGGGGGCCGGGCCGCCCGCGGAAAGCCAAGGCGGCCGAGTGAGGCAATGAGCGGGGTCAGAGTGGCCAGCCTGTGTCACTCTGCACCATTTGGGTATGTGGCCGCGGCTGTAAGCCTGCTGTAAAATAGCCTTCAAGTAATGCCAGTAGCGATGCTTTCGCGGCAAAGCTGGCGCACAAGGGGCTATCATGAAGCGGTCTGCCAGAGTGCTCATCAAGTGTCGGGTGCTGCGCGAATTGGATCGTGCTCTCGCGCAACGTAACCTTGAGCGAGTTGCCATCTTGCTAGGGCGGCAGCTCAGGATTGAGAAATACGGTACCGCCGCAGCATAGCGGTCTTCCACGCCTCGACGTTCACCGGCTCGCCGGCTTCCTTGGCCAGGGCGGACCAGGCCACCTCCCGGAATGCCTCGGGCTCCCACAGCAAGTCCCGCGGCTTGATCCCCATCTCAGCGAGGACGTCCTCGACCTCCTGCAGGAGCGCGATCCGCACCAGGGACGTGAGGTGATAGGCGAGGCTCGGCTTGATCCCCAGCATGACGGCGAGCGGGGCGACGAGGCTAGGAGCCCGGTAGGTCAGGCACATCATGCCCAGCACCGCCGCCCGATCCTCCGCATCGGTGCAGAGGTCTGCGCTGGCGTAGGCCCGCGGGAGCGCCGGGCGCTGAGGCGATGCGGGCGCCTCGAGCGGTGCGGATCGTGGCGCGCGAGACGGGCGAGACGACGCGCCCTTCGCCTTCGCCTTCGTCTTGGACGTCTCGGCCGCCAATGCCTGCGCGCGTGCGGCGCCCTTGTCGCTGCCGGACGAAATGGAATGCGAGCCCGCCACCCAGCTTAAGCACGTCTCTCGGTCCAATCGGCCGTCACTGCGTACAGGCATGCCGCGCCCGACGTATTGTGAGACGCGCGCCTTAGTTATTCCTAACTCCGCCGCAAGTGCAGACTTAGTCGTGATCGTCATGCGTTCGCCTCGCGAGCGCGGGGTTAAGAAGGGGTGAGAGGCTGCACCTAGCCAGGAACCGAGCCTCGCGCGTCACCCTCCCCCTCCACCCTTAGGGAAGGACCCAAGCAGGGGTGGGGGTAGGGTGGCAGGGGAGGCCCCGCCAGCGGGTGCGGAGATCCTCGGCCGAGCCGAGACGGCTGGGGCCGCCGCGGGTCCGTGCGGCCCGGTCAGACCGGCGACCACATCGGGCGGGCGGCGTGCGCCTCGTGGATGATCTCGGGCAAGGCCGAGATGTCGGACAGGCTGATGACCTTCGCGCCCGCCTTGCGGTTGGCCATGGCCTGCAGCGCGTGCCGCTCTTCCGGTGTTAGGCTCAACGAGGCACGCGCCGCGGCCTCACTGTCCCACACCCCGGGCTGCCATCTGCCGGTCGGGTCCGCCACGACGAATTCGTGGCCGTGCTTGGCGGGGAAGCTGAAGATCGCTCGACCGTCGTCGAGGTCGATGCGAGCGAGACCGTAAGTCATGGTCAGTGCCTCACCGCCTCGGCACTGGCCTCACCCCTGAGGAGCGAGACGGCCAAATGAAGGGCCGAGCGGGCGTCAACCCGCTGCTCTTTCAGGAGACCCGCGATCGTGTGGCCGGCGGGGTCCAGGCTGTCGGCGTGCTCATCAAGGGCGTCGGCAACCGCGCCGGTCGAGTACTCGATGCGCTGCAGCGCGCAGCCGAGCACGTCCGCGATCTCCCTCAGGACCTGGACGTCAGAGCATTCGTTGAGCGTCATACCGGCCTCCCCGCCACGCGGCGCCAATGCTTCTCGGCCGCCCGGAATTCCCGCCGCTCCTGCTGCCGGGCTGCGTCGCGCGGGTCGGCGTCGCGGGCGTGACCCTCGGCCGTGAGCAGGGTGAGCAGGCGCGACTTGAAGGCCCGAACGCTCATGCCGCTTTCTGCGGCCTCCCGGCCCAGATCCTCCCGGCCGGCCTTCACCGCGAGTGCGTAGACCTCGGCGCGTCGCTGCGCCTCGATCGAAGCGGGAGACATTCGGCCTTTCGGGGAGGGCTTGGCCGCTGCCTTGGCCGGCTTGGCGCTGCGGGAACTGCCCTTAGCCTTCCCGCCGTCCGGCGCCTTAGCGGAGCGCACGTGGCAGCCGGCATCGGCCGGGACTGGCACCAAGGAAATTTCCAAGGGCTCCCAGTCCGTGACTTCCCAGGTGGCGGGCTGGCCGTCACGGGCTTCGGTCTTGTGAACTTCGAAGACCGAATAGCCGACCGAGACGCTGCGAACGATGCCGGTCTTGATCTTCCGCACCGCGTCACGAACGTCGTCGGTGTCGCTCAGCTTGATCGTGGCAATGCCCTTCCCGTCCACGATCCGCGCCGAGCCGGGCACGACCACGCCGATGACGTTCCGCACCGACTCGGACATGTGGGTGTCGCAGAAGGGTGCGCCCTGGTTCAGCTTTTCCAGTCGAACGGCGCCGGGTTCGAGCGAGAGCACTTCGTCGAATTCCTCGCCGTCGACGAAGGAATAACGCCGGACCGGCGCTCCCGTTGTCCACACGACTTCGATCGTGTTCTCGGTTTCGTTGAAGCTTTGGGAGCGCAGCGATGCTGCGCGATAGATGGTGCGTGTGGTAGACATCTAAGTTCTCGATTGCTCAGGCCACGAAAGCGGCGCCGATCATGCCGTTACGGAGCTGAGCCCCGAGCTTTTCATCCTCCGACACGACGCGCTGCCGCAGCGCGGGCGCGCCGTATTCAAGGGCCGGGAGATGCACTTCTTTCAGGATAGACTGGTGCGGGCCCGCAGGTTCGGCCGAGATGATAGTCGGGCTACCCGCCCGCTCCTCCACAACCACGTCGGGGTCGTCGAGCCGATACTGAAGCAGGGTCTGCCCCGTCTTCCGGTGGACGCGGACCTTCTGCACATTCGGAATGATCTGCTCGGGCTTAGCGGGACGGCCCCGGTGCGGCTCGCCGCTCGCGATCGGCTCCCGGCCCGCGGGCAAGTCCGCGTTCGCCTCGGCGATCGTGCGGCCCAGGTCCTCGGCCTTGCCGAGCAGTTCCGCCAGTTCCTGGGCCAGGCGCGGGTACGTCTCGACAATGAACTTTCGGCGCTCGGCGCTGGCGCGCCGGGCAGCGTCGTACCGGGCGACGCGCCCCGCCTCGGCCTCGGCCTCCCGCAGCGCCGCGGCCTCCGCTTCCAGTTTGGCCTTGCGGACGCTGGCGGCCTCGGCTTCGAGGCGCAGTCGGTTGAGCTTCAGCTCGTGGCCCTCGGCAGCGTCGACGTCGCCGGCCTCGACGGCGGCGGTCCGGGCTGCCTGCAGCTCGGCGAGCTTCGCGGCGCGGGCGGCGTCGGCGCTCACCAGCGCGGCGATGTCGGTCTCGACGTCGGCCGCCGTGCGTGCGCGCAGTATGGCCTTGATCGCGTTCTTCATGTTCGTACCATCAGTTTGAGTTGTGGGCCGGGTTTGCGAGGCTTGGCCTTGAGCAAAAACGTCTAAGACGTCGGGGGAAGGAGCCCCACTTCCCGTTGTCGGTCGACCCGGCCCGGGCTTCGACCTCGATGGCACCCCCTTTTACTCACGCCCGACACCTCAAGCGGGCGCGAATTCTTCTGGGCCGTCACAGCAACCCGTTGAACTGTGACGGCCCACCGGCCGAAGCCGGTTCCCCCGAAGCGCTTCGCCGCTGCGCCTGGGGTGTTCGCTGAAGACGGGGCGGCGCCGCGGGAAGATCGCGGCGCCGCCCGGGCGCGGGAGCGAGGCGTTCGGGGGACAGGAGACCCGCGCCACGCTCGACCGCGCCTGACCCGGCCCGGTCGCCTCCACGCGGCACGGGACGGGGTTCGTGTTCACGATGGCCGGACCTCGACGGGGTCGACGGCGAGACCGCGCCGGGGACGCGGTGCGCGTTCGGCGCGCTCGGCCCGGAGCCTTACGTGTTCGGCCACGTGGCAGGGCCGGCAGTAGTGCTCGACCCGCAACGGCTCGGCGTAATCGGGATGGTGCATCTCGGTCCGCGGGTCGCCGCATGCCTGGCATGGTTCCGAGACCAGTTCGCCGCGGCGGCGGGCACGCTGAGCCTTGCCCTGCGCCGCCACTCGCTCGGGGTGGCGCCGGCGATAGCGTTGTTGGGCCTCGACGTGCCGGGCGCGGGCGGCGGCGTCCAGCGGCTTGCGCGGCGCGGTCACCCCCGGCCGCCCCTTGCCGGCAGGGCGCTCGCCAGCGGCCGTTTGGGGTCGGCCGGTACCTGCCTAGCCGCCGACCCCCGATCGGCCGTTTTTGGCGACCCGCTCGTGCTTTCTCGGGGCATCTGGAACGGCACGTACCGCGTGAGGTGCAGCCAGCGGTCATCCTCTCGGACGGTGAGGGCGGCGGCGCGGCCGACCGTCGACCGGAGGCTGACCGCCCCGGCCGCGTGTCGCAGCACCAGCGGGGTCCGGTCGGGCGTGCCCTCGGCCTTCAAGATCCGGGCGACGTCGCACAGCGGCACGCGAAAGACGCCAAGCTCCCGGTCGCCCACGAAGGCCCGGTACTGCCCGCGGCCTGCGGGCTCAATTGCGATTTCAATCACGATCTGCGGCTTCCAGCCGATCTGGCGAGTTCTTCGGGCTCGCGAAGCCAAGCCCGGAGCGTTTCGCGGCGCACGCACGGCGTGCGACCAAGAAAAAAGACCGGCGCTAGCTGGCCGGTCTCAATCATGCGCTCGACGCGCTGGCGCGAGCAGTTCAGGAAGTCGGCGATCTGGTCGACGCCGGACAACAGGCCGAGCCGGTCATGCTCGGTGAGGTGAAGCGTCACCGCCGGGCTACTTGCGGGCTGCGCCTTCGGTCTCGACTTCGCGCAGCCACGCGTCGAGGCGGGAGCGGCGGGCGAAGATCGTGGCGCCGTTACCCACCTTGAAGACCGGAAGCTTGCCGGCCTCGGCGAGGTACTGAGCTTGTCGGCGGTTCACGCCGAGATGTTCGGCGATGGCGCGGACCCCATAGAGAAGATCGCCCGCAGCCGAGGCCCGGGCGTGAGCAGATGTGGCAGACATGGCGAGATTTCCCTTGCGGATATACTGGTCGCAACGGTGCGGGCCGATCTTTGGTCGGCGCTATCGGATCGTCAGAGCACGAAAAAAGGCGCCGTGAGGCGCCTGCGGACTGGCAAAATACTTTACCACAAACTTGACACAATCTAGGACGGAGGACCTGATTGGTAGAGCAGCCCCGGGTAGGTCCTCATAGGGAAGACCTCCGACTGCACCCCCCCCGAGGCCCCCGCCCTAATCGGCTGATTGTGCTCTCGGCTGTCGAACCGGGGCCCGATGCAAGGTCGGGCGCATGCGAGTACGACAACTTACGCCCATTAAACCACGGATTGCGAAAAAGATCAATTACGCAGATCGTCGCACCACTAGGTCACGCGGGGCGGTCGGAAGCGACGACGTTGGTTCGGGGCGGAGGTCTTGCTGCGGAAAGCAGCCCGGTCGCGCTACGACCTCGCGGGCCTTGCGCCTGCGTTCCTCGACGTGGGCGGCACGCTCCAGCTTCGTTACCGTGTCGCGGACCGGCGGCGCGCACCCTTGGCCGGGCTCTGCCCGTCATGGCCTCAGGGAATAGGGGGAAGAGCAAATTCAACATTGTGTTGAATTTGACACTCCGAAGTAGGCGTGGATCGGGCCGGCGCCGTGGGCCGACGCGCTGCGGGCAGCGCCGGCCGTCATGGCCTTAGGGAATGGGGCGAGCCAAACTTCCACTTGGTGGAAATTCGGCCCCGATGCTCGCGCCCGCGTGCGTGGGGAAGCGACCCCGAAAGTTTCCCACTGTGGGAAACTTTTAAGGACTGCCCGCGTGCGCGGGGGAGCTGCCCTTAGAAAGTTTATCAGCCTGATAAACTTTCCCTTGCGCACCCTTGGCCGGGCTCTGCCCGTCATGACCTCAGGGAATGGGGCCGGCAAAAACGACACCGTGTCGCTTTTGACGCTCCGAAGTCAGATAGGCGTGGATCGGGCCGGCGCCGTGGGCCGACGCGCTGCGAGCGCCGCGTCGAGCGCCCGGCTATTCCGCCATGGGTCGTCACCGCCGCCGACGAAGGTCCACGCGTCGTCGATGACGTCGACGAGGTAGGCGCCGAATTCCGGATAGCGCTGGCACACCCGCCGCAGCGCCTCGGCCATCGCGATCGTGCCGCCGATGCGGTGCAGCTCGTCGCCCACCGCGGCGAGGCCCAGCCGAAAGGTGGCCCGGACCGGATCGTCGGCGATGTCGTCGAAGGAGGGCCCCCGGGTCTCGCACCAGGGGCGGAGGCTGTTCTCGATGGGCGCGTCCTGGTCGTGGGCGATCCGCATCCGCAATTCGAGGACCAAGAGCGCGCGGGTGACCGACACGAGCGCGTCGAAGCACCGGCTGGCGCGGGGGGCGAGGTCGAAAGCATCCACGTCGGTTCTCCGGTTCGAGGTGCGGCCGTGGACGGCCGCAATGGGGTCGCGGGTGGGATCGGACGTCGGCGGTCGGGAACGCCGTTCAGCGGGCTGTGGGGCGGGCTCCTGGCCTACGGCTCAGGTCCACCACACGTCGCCGCTGGCCTTGTCGCCAACGCCATCCCATCGGGCCGCAACCAGTGACCGTACCCGTCCCGCGGGGTGGTCGGCGTTCTCGGCCACGCGTTCCAGCGTCGTGTGCATCAGGGCGGTGCCGCCGATCCGGGCGAGGTGGGTGCCGACGTCGCGGATGGCGCGGTCGAGGGCATGGCCGACCGGGTCCTCAAGCAGGGTGTCGAGGCCCCGGCGCGCGAGCCCGCGGCGGCACTCGTCGGGCGTGAGGAACTTGTAGGTGGGCCGCTCGCCTCGGGCGCGACGTGCATCGGCGACGCGGGCCTCGTAGTCGATGCGCGTCGCGGCGAGGAAGGCGAGCACGTGCTCCAGCCCGGCGACGTCGTCGCGCTGCTGCTGGGTCAGGGCGTCCGGCGCAGGCGATCGGCCCGGCCGGCGGGTGGTGTTCGATGTCGTGGGCATGGTGATCCCGTCGAGAGGAATGAGGCCCGGGGGCGGGTTGGGCGGGCCGGTTCGGGTTGGCCCTGGGGGTTGGGATGACGGATGACGGATCGTGACGGATCTTCCGTATCGGCCTTCACGCGCGCCCGCGCGGGCGCGCGCGTGAGGCGGGAAGGGTTTAATCCGTCATGATCCGTCATCCGTCATTCCTGGCTTGATCCCCCTGCCCAGCGGGGCACACCGGGCAGGGGGAAGATATCTCGTCAGATCAAGCGTTTAGCGGGAAGTCGGGGCACGGCTTGAGCCGGATGCCAGAGAACCCCCGTCCCGTCGCGCCGCGGATCTGCGGGAAGCCACGGCCCGCGATCTTCGGGCTGAACACCTTCTGCGCTTCGGCCTCTTCGCCGTTCACAAGCGCGTAGCTCTTCCAAGCGTTGTACAGCTCGGTAGAGCCTACGGTCAGACGATCGTTACCGGGGTCCAGGTCACACTTTTCTGCCAGGAACTGTCCGAGGAGGTCCTGCCCCGAGAAGTACTCTTCGGTATTGTCCTCAACGGCCTTGGGGCTGATCAAGCGGTTCGCCTGCCAGTCAAGGCAGCCATCGATCATCCAGCGCAGGATGCCCGGCCACTCCGCTTCCAGCTTCTTCGGAAGGTCAGGATCGCGCTTCTCCTTCGGCACGTCGTTGTTGAACGGCACGACGATCAAGCGACGCCGCATCGCCTGATCGACGTTGCGCAGGCTCGGCCGGTTATTGCCCATCACGAAGAGCTTGAACTGCGGCAGGAACTCGAACTCATCCTGGCGCATGAACCGCGCCTTGATCCGGTCCCCGCCGGTCAGGGCCTTGATCCGCGCCTCCGCCCACTCCCGGCCGCCCTCGGTCTCGCTCGCCGTCACCAGGCGCTTGCCGCGCAGGGCCGCGATCTCGGTCGGATGCCGGTCGTGCTTGGCCGCGGTCAGGGCCTCCATAGCGACCACGGTCGCATAGTCCTTCAGGATGCCGAGGGCGGTGCCGATCAGGACCCCCTTGCCGTTGCCGCCCTTGCCCTCACCGAAGACGAACCGCTGTTCCGTCGTGTCGCCGGTCAGGCAGTAGCCGCACCACTGCTGCAGGAACCGAACCGTCTCGGTGTCGCCCCCGAAGGTCTCGTCGAGGAACTGCAGGAACTGGGGGCACTCCGCGGTGTCGGCCGGCGCCACGGCGGTGGTCCGGGTGATCATGTCGGACTGGAGCGCGGGCCGCAGCTCGCCCGTCCTGAGGTCGATGGTCCCGCCCGGCGTGCCGAGCAGGTACGGGTCGAGGTCCCAATCCTCGTAGACGGTCACGAGGCGTGGGTCGGTCTTCGCGAAGGTCTCGACGTTCGCGGCGAAGGCGACCTTCGAGTGCGTCACTCGCAAGTGCCCCGGGGCCTCCTGTGCCACCCGGCGGGCCAGCTCGCGTGCGTACTGGAACGCGCGCTTGACCTTATCGGTCTCCCAGATCGTCCCGGTCCAGTGAAGCCAGGTCTTGCTGTCGACGTTGTACCGAAGAAACCCCTCGAACTGTTTTGCGAACTCAAGAGCGACGCCGTCTTCGGTGATCAGATCCTCGTCGGATGAAGTTGCAGCCTCGCGAAGTTTGGCCTGCTTCTCGGCAAGGCTAATAATCCTGCTCTCAGAGCCCGACATAGCGCGCCTCCATCTTGCGGATCTGCGCTCGGGCGATCTTCTCGACGACGCTGGTGACCTCGTCCTCTTCAAGGGGTGGGCTGAACCGCATCTCGTTCCAGCACTGCAGGAGCTGATGCACCACTTCGAAGTCGACGTGTCGGCAGATGAGATAGCCGGCGAGCTTGGCGACGGCGGTGTTGCGTCCGCCTTCGGTGACGCCTTCGGTCACCAGCTCGCGCCACTCCGACACGGGTCGCGCCGCCTTGCGCTCGGGCTTGGCGAGGCGTGCCGCCATCCACTCGGGCAGTGGGGCGACGGGTGCCCCCCGGAGCGGGTGGTGCTCGGCCGACCACTCGTAGCGACCGCCGGAGATGTGGTCGCTGCCCACGGCGACGATGTAGCCGCCCGCGCCGCGCACATCGAGGCCGTGCCCCAAGGGGCTGTTCGGGTCGCCGTAGCACCCCACCGTGACGCCGGCCGGCGGTCGGAAGAAGATGTGCTGCCCACCGCCGCCGGTCCTGGCCCGCACCGTGTGGGGCAGAGGCCCGTGCTCGGCCTCCAGGGCCGCCAGGGTCGCGTCACCGCCGTGCCGGGGGTCGACGTCGATGATCGTGACCTTGCCCGTGGCCATGCCGATGTTGGCGCCCGGCACGGCCTCGAACCACTGGCGCACGGCTCGCGTATCGGTCGTGGCGTCCTTGAAGCCGCTCGGCGCGAAGCGGGCCATCGGGTGCTTGCCCGGGTGCCGGCAGTTGGGGTTCCCGCACGTGCACGCGAGCGATCCGTCGTCTGCCCTCAGGATGCCGTGTAACGGAAACACCGGGGCACCATTCTCGGCGAGCCACGACGCGATGCTAGTCCGCCCCGCGTTCACAGGAGGCGCGACAAGATTTTCAGCGCCCGCGTCTTGACGCGGCGCCGAAACAACGTTAGATCTTTTCATGGAAATTGACTTTCAATAGCCCCGCCAGCCTCCGCTGAGCGGGGCTGCTTTCTTTGGCAAGCTACGGCAGGGTACACGTGTAGACATGCCCCGGTGACGAGGCGGCTTCGGTTTTTCTCCTAGGGCGTGTCGGGGTGGGCCGGTCTACTGCGCGGTGCGGGGCGCTCCGGTAGGAAGGGCCAACATCTCGCGCAGAGCGAGCGTGGGCACGCGATAGCTACGGCCGAGCTTTACTGCCGGGATCTCTCCGCGGACAATCGCGGCGCGCGCAGCCGCCAAGCTTAGATCGAGCACTTCGGCCGCGGTCTTGGCGTCGACGCTCGGTCGGGTCAATACGCGGGTAATCGCGTCGTGTTCGGTCGCCTTCCTCTTGATGAAGGCACGGGCCCGGGCCATCCGGGTGGCAGCATCGTTCAAACTCAGGTCCTCCGAAATTGCGCCAAGCTCGGGCGCTCAGAGGAGAGTGGGAGCTGTCACGTCCCGTTGCAAGCATGATCTTGCGACCCCTTACGTCAAACAGCTTCCCTAAACGGCTGGCACATCCGCGAAATCGGCTGGCACATGGCTGGCACAAGATGACTGGCCCATCTAGTCTTGCGCGGCACCTCAGAGCGCAAAGCCGCATCGCCGCAACGGCTTAGCGGCGATGCGGAGTTGCGGGGCCGAGCGAACGCACCGGGCGACCAGCTCCGATACGGGATGCCGATATGTCGCACCCCGATCAGACACAAGATCTAGTGGGTTCCGGTCCGCTCGGGCCCTATCCCTGCCGCTGTCTCCTAACTTCGGCGAGGTCGATGACCGCGCCGCCGCCGATCCACCGCCCGGTCTCGGCGTGGTGGCGCCAACGCATCAGGTGGATCGCCTCCCACTCCGCGCCGTCTCGCGGTTCACGGCTCGCGATCTCGCGCATGACGGCGAGACGGCGGTCGGCATCATCATCCCACGCGAGGGCCAGGCGCTGGTACAGGGCTATGTCCTGGGCGTCATCGGGCAGCTCCAGGATGCACTTCTCGGCGGACCGCGCCCGGGCCGTGAATGCCTCATAGAACAAGAGCAGTTCGCCGAGGCCGAGCAAATCTAGGTCCAACGTGCGTGAGGACTCGACTCGACTGGTTGAAGCGCTAATTACTGTTTGAGCCATGGTCGTACCCTAGTCCGACTGTGGTTAGACCCGACCGTGGCCTGCCAGCTCCGGTCGGGTCGCCTGTTCATGGCACCCGAGCCTGTGTACAGCAATCGTTAAAAAGGATTAGGCTACCGACAATTTGTCGGTCGAATATACGGGCACTTCCGCCCACCTTCAGCAGGATACGCGCGCGTCACCTAACTTAGTCACCTAACAGGCGTTGGAGTTAGTTGACAGACACTGGCCGCCCGCCTTGTATGATCTCCACGACTGCTTGACACGCAACTCCACCGCTGCTCTCAATCATGCCGGCAGCAAGGGAGGCGTGTGTGACACGACTGAGACGACCCGACCCACCCGACAATCATTCGTTCGTCCGCAAGCAATTGACCGTGTCGCCGGCCTGGTTGCGCCAGGTCGACAACTGGCGGCGGTCGCAACCGATCATCCCGTCATGGAAGGCGGCCGTGTGTACGCTCGTCGAGCGCGGGCTCGCGGCCGATGCCGCGGGGCGGCGATGATCGTAGCGGAGAGCCGGGCAGACGTTACTGTGACTCGGAACGAAAATCGCGCTGCTACCTGTCGCCGTGTTCAGTCTCCATGTCGGGTTCAGCCCGCTTTGGGCCAATTTCTGCCGAGTTCGAGCAGCACAGTGTCTTGAAGTAGGTGGATATTCGCCTCAAGTAATCTGCAGGATCGCGATTGGCGATGACCCGCGCCGGCCTCCTCACGCCTATGCAAGCCGCGGCCTACCTCGGGATTTGCCGGGAGACACTGCGCGCCCACGTCAAGCACGGCGACCTTTCCTACATCGACATTGGCCGCGGTACTGTGCGGCGTCGGATGATGTTTCATCCCGACGATCTCGCTGCATTCATCGAGGCAAGGAGACAACGCCAGTGTCAATCTACAAACCCAAAAGCAGACCGTACTACCTCTATGATTTCCAGCTCGGCGGTCATCGATTTCACGGCTCTACGCGCTGCACGAGCAAGCGCGAAGCCGAAGCTTTTGAAAAAGAGCGCCGCAAAGAAGCGGCAGAGCAAATAGCAGACGCACGATCTCTAGGCCGACAGCCGATGACCTTCGGGGTCGCGGCAACCCGGTACTGGAACGAGGTCGGCCAACATGTGAAGTCGCGAGCGAACCTCCTGCCGGTTCTGTCTTGGCTTCAGATCGAAATCGGCAACCATCGCCCCCTCAAAGCGGTCGATGGCCGCCTCGTTGCGGCGTTGGTGGCGAAACGTCGGGCCTGCAAAACGCGCACCGGCACGGTGCTGAAGCCGGCGACAGTGAACAGGGTAACGGACGTGCTGCGCACGATCGTGTTTCGGGCGGAGCGCGTCTGGGGGGAGCCCGTCACGGCAGTCGATTGGCGCAGGTATCGGCTCAAGCAACCGCAGGAGCGAGTGCGCGAACTGCGCGAGGATGAGGAGGCGAGGATGTTTGCCGTCCTCCGCGAGGACTACCACCCCATCGTCCGCTTCGCGCTGTTGACCGGCTGCCGGCTTGCCGAGTGCGTGAACCTGCGTTGGGCGGACGTGGATTGGGGCGGCCGTCAGATCTGGATCCGGGGCAAGGGCGACAAGCTGGCGACCATCCCGCTGTCACCGACCGTGCGCGAGCTTTTGTGCACACTCCGGGAGCACGACTCGGAGGTCGTCTTCACCTACCAGGTCCGGAACGGCGGCCGGGAAGTTCGGAAGGGCGCGCGCCGGCCGATCACCTACGAGGGCCTGAAGACGGCGTTCGGGAGGGCCGTGAAGCCGATCCTGCCCGACTACCGGTTCCACGATAACCGCCACACCGCGGCGACGCGGATCCTGCGCGCATCCGGCAACCTCCGGGTTGCGCAGGCGCTGCTTCGGCACTCAAACATCTCCACGACGACGAAGTACGCCCACGTGATGCAAGACGACGTCGTCGCCGCCATGGAAGCGGCGGTGCGTGGGGCGGGCGGAGCGAAAAGTCCCGACCGATCCCCGACGCCGGCTGTACATTAGGAAGCGAAAACCCTATCACTAGAGACACTTCACACGCGGGAGCACCGAGGGACGCTCTCGCCGTGGGCGGTCGGCAGGGTCGAGATGCGGATGTCGACGTCCTGGCCGCGATCCGCCACCCTCATGCGGCCGTCCTGGGGCAGGCGCCGCTCGGCGATGTTGAGCCCGGACAGGATCTTGATGCGGGTCGTGAGCGGCAGCTGCACGCTGCGGGCGAGGCGCTCGGCCTCGACCAGCACGCCGTCGATCCGGTAGCGGACGCGCACCTCCGCCTCCTCGGCCTCCAGGTGGATGTCGGAGGCCTGGAGCTCGAAGGCCTTGCGCACGAGGCGGGCGGCGAGCCGCACGATCGGCGCCTGGCTCGCCACGTCCTGCAGGCGGGCGAGGTCGTCGTCGAGCCCCTCGCCCGCCTCCGCCTCGCCGGCATCGCCGTAGACGGCCCGGTGCAGGCGCTCGAAGGCGCTCGGCCCGACGAGGCGCGGGGCGACCCGGCGGTCGGTGAGGTGGGCGAGGGCGGCGGGGATCTCCGGATCGAGCGCGTCGACGAGCCCGACCGCGAGGGTCTCCGCATCCGCCGCGAGGGGCAGCACCCGGGCCCGGGCGCAGTACTCGGCGGTGATCAGCTCCGGCAGGACCGGCTCGGCCGGCAGGTCCTCCTCGCGCAGGATCGGCAGGCCGGTCGCCTCGGCGAGCGCCGTGACCAGTGTGGTCTCGTGGACGAGGCCGAGTTCGGTCAGCAGCACCGGGAGCGGGCGGCGGCCCGGCAGGTCGAGGGCGGCGAGCGCGCGCTCCAGGCCGGCCGCGTCGAGCACCTGCATGCCCGCGAGGTCGTGGAGGAGCCGGCGGGCGGGGTCGGCTCCGTCTCGGTCGGCGCCGCGCCGGTCCGGCCGGGGCCGCCGCGGCCGCGTCTTGCCGGTCCAGATCGTCAGCATGCGGCCTCCTGCCCGAGAGGAAGCGGCCCGTCCGGCCCGCAAGCAAATCTAAAGGCCGGGCAGTTAAGGATTGACACCGGCGGAGGGCGCGGCGCGGCCGCAGGGGGAGGCGAGATGAGGCGGATCCCGGTCCCGGTGCTGACCCTGGGGAGGCGCTGAGCGTGCGCGCCCCGCACGGGTTCCAGGCCCTCGCGGCCTCGCCCCTCCGGCGCGCCCCGCCGCCGCTGCACCGCGCTCACGCCCTCGACCGCGCAGCGGCGCAGGTGGGCGGCGACGAAGAAATCGGAGCGAAGGCGTGCCATCCGCGAGTCTCCCGGCCGGACCGCCCCTGCTACACAGGCCGGACCGCCGGGCCAACCGGGTCCGGGCGGCGCGGCGCCCCGCCGCCGCTCAGTCCGGCTTGAGGCCCGAGCGGCTCGCGAGTTCCTTTAGGGTGCGGGAGGCCACCTCCGGCGAGCCGGGCAGGCGGCGCTCGCGCTCGAACCGGGCGATGGCCGCCCGGGTGGCCGGGCCGGCGCGGCCGTCGACGGCGAGCGGGCCGTAGCCGAGCTTCACCAGGGCCTTCTGGGCGAAGGCGACCTGCGGGTCGGGGTGCGGCGCCTCGCCCCGGTCCGGGCCGGCCGGCCTCCGCGCCGCCGGCTTGGCCTCGGCCGCCCGGGTTTCCGGGGCGCGGAGAGCCGCGAGCTTGGCGGAGGCGGCCGGCGCCGCCTCTCCCCTCGGTCGCGGCGGGGGCGGCGGCAGGGAGGCGAGGGATTTCTGGCTGCCGGAGGCGGGCCGCGGCGGCGCGTCGTGCGGGGCGACCGAGGCGGTGACCTGCGCGTCGCCGCGGAGGATCTCGCCGATGCCGTCCTGCGGCGCCTCGGCGGGGTGCGGGGCGGGGCGCGGCGGGCGGGCGTCGGGCTTGGCCGCGGACTTGGTCGGGGCGTTGGCCGGGGATTTGGCCGGAGCCTGGGCGAAGAGGGGAGCGGGATGCCGGCCGTTCTGGAAGCTGAGGGCGTTCACCGCCACGGCGGCCGTGGCGGCGAGGGTCAGCAGCCCGCCGGCGATGGCGGCCGGATGGCGCAGCAGCGCCTCGAACCGGCCGCGCGGGCCCCCGGCCTCCGGCAGCGCCGCGGGCGCGGCGGCGGGCCGCCGGACCCGTGGCGCCGCGCCAGGCGGGCGCGGCACCGGCCGCGCCTCGGGCACGATCGTCAGGTCCGGGTCGCGGGGCCGGGCGGGCGCCTCGGGCATCGCCTCTCCTGCGCTGGAGCAATCCGGGCAGGAGGGTACGCGCGCACCCGTCTCGAATGTCCTAATCCCAAAAGCCCGGGATGCTGACGCACCGGGCCGTCGGCCCTCTCGAACCGTCGACACCGCGCCGAAGGCTTGGCGCGAGAGATGGCTTGGCGCGAGAAATGGCTTGGCGCGGAAGACGGCTTGGCGGCGATGCGAGAACGGAACCAGCGGTCATGAGAGATGACCGCTGGGATGACCCGCGGGCTCCGGGGTGGAGGCTCAGAACCGGTAGGTGAAGCCGCCCTTCACGGCGTGGTCCTGCGCCCGCGGCCCGACCTGCCCCGTGTAGGACACGTCGAGCGTCGCCCGCTCCGAGAGCCGCAGCGAGAGGCCGGCCCGCGCCAGGAGGGCGTCGCGGTCGATCGGGATGCCCGCCGTGACGAAGCCCGGCGCCGTCCCGAAGGCGAGCAGCGCGGTCGGCACCACGTCCCCGAAGGCCCGGCGATAGCCGAGCAGCCCGTGCAGGATCACCGGCGCGCCGAAGCCCAGGTCGAGGCCCGTCTGCGCCCGCATGCCCGCCGTCAGCGTCGGGATCTCCGCCGTCCGGGCGGCGCCGGTGAGGGCCCCCACCCCGCCGGTCTCCGCGAAGCGGTCGCGGTCGATGCTCACGGAGGCGCCACCCACGAAGGGCTCGATGAAGGTCGGGATGGGCGCGAGCGGATCCTTGCCCGCGACGGACGGCGCGCCGCCCAGCACGATCCTGTAGCCGATCTCGCCGAAGCCCTGCACCGTCGCGCCGCCGTAGCGCGCCGCCTCGGTCTCGGCCACGCCCGGGAAGGTCACGCTGCGGCGCGTGCGCAGGCTGTCCCCGGCATAGACCGCCCCGAGGCGCAGCGCGAACGGACCCGCCTCGTAGCCGCCGTACACGCCCCCGAAGCCGCTCTCGATCGTGCCCGACTGCACCCGGCCGGGCGTGTCGAGGCTCGTCGTCGTGTAGCCGCCCGCGACGCCGAGCGTGAGCCCGTTCCCCAGCCGCAGGTCGGCGCCGAGCACGAAGCCGGCCGTGTCGCGGCTCACCGCCACGGCGTTCCCGTCGCTGCGCGCCTCGCCGAAGGAGCCGAAGCCCTGGCCCCAGAGGCCGAAGACCCGCGGGTCGAGCACCCGGACCGGCACGGGCGCCGCCGGGGCGGCCCGCCCGGGCAGGTCGGCCGTGTAACTGGCCGGCAGGCTGCCGTAGTCGCGCACGCCCGCCTCGCCCCGGCGCAGGCGGTCGAGGATCGCCTCCCGCACGAAGAAGGCGGTCTCGGAGGCGGCGGAGACGCTGCTCGCGTGGATGTCGCCGCTGAGGGCCTGGAAGGCGCCGACCGCCTCCGGCGTGGTCAGCCCGACGGTGCGGGCCGTGACGGCGCTCGCCCCGCCGCTCGCCTGGATGCCGTTCGCCGCGGCGGCCTGGTTGCGGGTCCGGGCCACTGCCGCGAAGGGAACGTCGTTGCGGGTGAGCGTCAGGTCGACCTCGTTCGCCTGGTAGCGCAGGGTCGGGGTGAGGAAGGCGAAGTTGGCGGTGACGCCCGCGAAGCTGCCGCTCACCCCGCCGCCCGCCGTCAGGATCGGGTAGAGGGTGCGCGGGGCGTAGGTGCCGGCCTGGGCCAGAACCGCGACGGTGCCCCCGGCGAGGGCGGCGGTGCCGGTGGCGGCGAGGCGGTCGGCCTGCCCGGCCGCGTTGGCCTCGACCCGGTAGGTCGAGCCGGCCGCGAAGGCGACGGTCCCGGCGACGGTCAGGGTGCCGATCGAGGTGCCGGGCGCCACGGTGCCGCCGGCCTGGGCCACGATCCCGCCGACCGTGCCGGTGCCGCCGAGGAGGCCGCCGGCTCCGACCGTGACCGGCCCGCCGATCACGCCGTTCGCGTAGAGGGCGCCGGTATCGCCGATCGTCACCGCGGTGGTGAGGCGGTCGGCCGGGTCCATGCGCAGCGTGCCGACCACGTTGTCGAAGTATCCGGCGGCCGCGTAGAGGTCGAGGCGCGCCCAGTAGCTGAGCGGCTGCCCGTAGAAGGCTGCGAGCGCGGTGGTCTCGGTGTTGACCAGGATCTGGTTGATCGTGGCGGTGGCGAGGTTCCCGGAGAGGCCGCCATTCGGCGCGAGCGTCGCGGCCGCGCCGGTGCCGCCGTAGAGGGGCGCGAGGAGGATCGCGGCGTCCGGCCCGCCCGCCGGGGCCTGCTCGCGGGGCGCTTGGTCGAACGGGAGGGTGGGCAGGCCGTAGGTCAGGCGGGACTGGTAGAGCGCCTGATTGGCGGCCGAGGGCAGGTAGGGGGTGTTGGTCGTGTTGGCGGCGCCGGCGGCGCAGGCCGCCACGGAGGCGCCGCACTGGGCCGCGAGGTAGCCCTGGAGCTCGCCCTGGGCGCGCGTGAACAGGCCCGGCAGGTTCATCGCCAAGCCGGTGGTCGCGGCGTTGGCGACGTAGGCCGGGTTGGTGAAGGCCTGGGCGAGGTCGTAGGCCGAGAAGGCCCGCGACGCGACGATGTCGAGCGGGTAGTGGACGCCCAGCACGATGCGGCTGTCCGCGTATTCGGCGGCCCGGGACAGCATGCTGCGGTATTGCTGCGGCACCAGCATGGCGAGCAGGATTCCGTCCGTAAAGGCGTACTGCGTGTGCCCGCTCGGGAAGGACGGGTTGGTGGCGATGCCGTTGAGCGCCGTCGGGTCGAAGATCGCGTAGCGGCCGGGCGCGACCTGGATCGGCCGCGAACTGCCGTAGACGTCCTGGCCGGCCTGGGTGTTCGTCACCCCGTAGGCGAGGTCGTAGACGCTGTCGCGGGTGTTCGGCAGGCCGTTCAGGGTGGGCAGGGTGGAGCCCGCCGGCGCGACGGCCGGGACCGGCACGTAGTTCGCGGGCGTCGTGCCCGGGTTCGTGGCGGCGCCGTTCGCGAAGTAGTTCTTGGCGACGCCGAGATCGGTGCCCATCACCGAGTAGGCCGTGTTGAGCAGGGCGAAGGTCGCGGCGAGCGGACCCGTCGTGGCGGTGCTCGCCCGGATGCCGGCCTGGTAGAGGCTGCCGAGCTGCGGGCCGAGACCGCCGACCGGCTGGACCGGGTTCAGCGTGCCCGCGCCCTGGACCGCCTGGAGCGGCAGGCCGCCCGCGAGATTGTCGGCCGGCCCGAGAGTGACCGTCGTGCCGTTGGCGAGGGTGATGGCGGTGACGAAGGCCGCGCTGCCCGGCAGCGCCTTGTCGCTGATCGCGAGCTGCCTCTGCGCCGTCGTCGCGTTCTGGTTCTGCGCGATCGCCTGCGAGAGGTTGAGCTGAAGCGTCTGCCGGCCGACCGGGGTGCTGGCGAGCGACAGGAAGGGCGCCAGCAGGTTCAGCACGTTGACGTTGGCCGGCGTCGTGTTGACGGCCTGGGCCCGCGCCGCCCCGACTCCCATGATGGCCGTGATCACGGCCGCAAGCGAGACACCCGACAGGAACCTCATCCGGCTTCCCCAAAGTCATTCTGAGCGATGCTCTCGGCCGGGATGGTTAAGGTGCGGCAACGCGCGGGTCGCCGTCATAATCCGTCATAATTTCTGCCGCATCCGGACCGTGTCCGAACTGCCACGACTCGCGATGAGCCGGCGAAATATCTTTGTTTCGAATTGGTATCTCGGCATCCGCGGCGCTCGCCCGCGCGTTCTCCGCCCCGTGCGGTCGAGCAAGGCTGGCGCGATCGGGACCCCTGGGTCAGGGTTCCGCCCCGGGCGGGAGCAGGCGCGCCCGCGCGGCCCGGTGGGCCCGCCCCTTGCCGTGGAGGGGCCAGTAGCGCTCCATGGCCAGGTAGGTGAAGGAGGCCGACCAGCCGATCAGCAGGAGCCCGTTCAGGGCCTCGACCCCGGCGAGCAGCCGCGTGTGCGAGGCCGGAATATGGTCTCCGAAGCCGAGCGACGTGTAGGTGACCACCGAGAAGTAGAGGCAATCCTCGAACGAGGTGACCGGGACGCCCGCGAAGGCCCCGTGGCCGAGCCGCAGGACGAGCAGCCAGTACATCCCGGCGTAGATCCAGACCGCGATGGTGTGGCCCACGAAGGCGGCCAGCACCACGACCAGGATGCGGGCGCGCGGCGGCACCGGGAGGTCGGACAGGTGCTCGGAGGTGAGCCGCAGCACCTCGTAGAGCACCAGGATCGTGGCGACCACGAGGACGATGCTGGCGGTGATGGCGACGAGCATCCGGCAAGAATGCGGGCATCTTGGGCTGCCCGTCATTGACCTTGCTCAACCCGGCCGCATCATTGGCGGGCGGGTTGCGGCCCCTGCCCCGACCGCGCCTCCGCCGGGGCGGTCCCGTCGGCTCCCCCGGGTCCGGCCTCCTCCAGCAGCAGGGTTCGGACGTCGTTCAGGACGAGGGCCGGCTCGAAGAAGTCGAGGCTGTAGATGTTGCGGATGCGCCCCCGCCGGTCGATCAGGAAGGCGCGGAGGAGGTGGCCGAGCGCGCCGCCGGGGCGGCGGTCGAGCCGCTGGTCGTAGGCAGCGAGGATCGGCGCGAGGGCGTCCCGGTCGGGCGCCGTGAGGAAGGCCCAGGCGGGCGCCGCCGGGTCCGAGGAGCGCCACGCGGCCGCGAAGGCGCGCATCACCTCCGGCGTGTCGTGCTCCGGGTCGAAGCTCAGCGTGACGAGGCGCATCCGCCGCGACAGGTCCGCGTCCGCCGCGGCGAGGTCCTGCAGCCGGGCCATGTCGGCGCTGGCCAGGGGGCAGAGGTCGCCGCAGCGCGTGTAGATCAGGGCGAGCACGGTCGCGCGGCCGCGCAGCGCGTCCCGCAGCAGGTCCAGGCGGCGGCCGGTCTCGTCCAGCACGACGCCCCCGGCCGCCGGCCGGATCGGGGGCAGGCGGTAGCTCCCGGCCGGCGGCACCGGGAAGGAGGGGCCGGCCGCGGCGCCGGGCGCGGGCGGGTGGCCCTCGTGGGCCGCCGCGCCGAAGGCGGGCACCGCGACGGCGAGCGCCGCGGCGAGGAGCGGGAGCGCCGCCGGTCGCATCCGGGCTCAGTTCGTGGAGGGCGAGGCCGCCCCGAACGCCATCATGTGCGGGCGCCCGAGACGCTCGGCCGTGAAGTCGATCGCGAAGCGCGGCGTCAGCGCGGCGCCGTCCCAGGTATACGCCTTCAGGAACTGCTCGTTCTCGGCCCCCGTCTTGTCCCAGTTCGCCAGGAGCGAACTCGTGTAGTAGAGGCGTTTGCCGTCCCAGCTCTGCGAGACCATGTTGAGCTGCGCGCCGATCTTCTTCTCGTAGATCTGCCGCGGCCGGTGCGGGTCGGAGACGTCGAAGACGCGCGTGGTGCCGTCCATGAAGGTGTCCACGAACAGGGTGCGGTCGTCCGCCGAGAGGCTGATGTCGACCGGGAGCGGCAGCTTGGAGGGATCGCCGATATCGGCCACCGCCTCGGCCTTCCAGGTGCCGCGCTCATCCTCGTGGACGAGCCAGATCTTCGCCGTGAGGGCGGTCGAGGTGAAGGCGTAGGAGTGGTGCGGCCCCCAGGCCCAGCGGATCTCCAGGGGCACGCCCGGCACGTGCAGCACCGACCGGGGCTGCCGGGCGTGGAAATCCCACACGACCATGGTCTGGCCGAAGCGCTTCATGGCCTCGGCATCCGCCACGACCTCGGCGAGCGGGCGCATGTAGTTCTCGAGGCCCGTGAAGGACGAGGTCAGCATCACGTTGCGGCGCGGCAGCACGCGCGCGTCGTAGCCGTAGCCGTCGGCCCGGGCCTCGATCCGGGCGCCGTTCGGGGCCGCGTCGGTCGGCAGCCAGTGGGTCGCGATGTAGTCGCCGCCGTTGGAATACTCGACGAGGGCCGCCCGCCCGGTGCCGTCCCGGTTCGAGAGGCTCGGGATGAGCATGCGGCCCGGCAGCGCGTAGGCGCCGTGCGGGCCGGCCGCCCCGCCGCTCCTCTCGACGAAATCCTCGATCACCTTGACGAGGCGCGGCGTCCCGGGATCCGACGCGACGTCGAAGATGAAGATCTTGCTGTCGGACAGCCCGGCCGCCCAGAACTGGCGGCGGTCGTCGGTGAAGCCGCCGTGATGGGCCTCGTGCCGGCCGCCCACCGAGGCCGCGTGGATCGGCTTGCCGAAGGTCGGCGAGCCCTCGCGCGCGTCGACAGTGACGAGCTTGTCCGAGCCGTCGCCGAGCCCCTCGACGCCGAGCGTCCAGACGTAGACGAAATCCTCGACGCCGGTGATCTTGGCCATGTAGGGCGACTGGCAGGTCTCGTCGGCGAGGGCCGGCCCCGTCGCCAGCAGAAGGGCGGCGGCGCCCGCGCGCCACGCCGCGCGCACGCCGGACGGTCCCGAGTGGATCCTGCTCATGGATCTCTCCTCCCCGCCCCCTGCCCGCGCCGACATCCTCCCGCCTCGACCGGCCCGGACGGGGCGGCGGGGAGCGGGATCGTGGCGACACCTGTTGCGATCATGCTTCGCCAATTCGGCGGGGGTGTCAATCACGCGACCCGGGCCGCCGGGATCTCCCCGGCCCGGGCCCGCGGACCGCTCACGGGTCCTCCTTGACGAAGACCACGACGGCGTTGGCCGGCAGGACCACCGCCGCCGAGTGCGGCAGTCCGTGCAGCGGCGGGCCGCCCGCCTCGATCGCGCCGGAATTGCCGGCGACCGCCGGATTGACCCAGCCGTCGTAGACGTCGCTGTTGAAGGCCTCGCGCCACGTCCCGCCCCGCGGGAACCCGAGGGCGTAGCCGTGCCGCGTGGCCTCCGCCAAGCTCGCGGCGACGACCACGTCCCGCCCCTGGCCCGGCAGCCAGCGATGATACGCGATGACGCGGTTGAGATTGTGGACGTGGAAGACGTTGATCTCGCCGCGGGTCAGCGCCGGCTGCGCCCGGCGCAGGCCGATCAGCTCGCGCGTGAAGCGCAGGAAATCCGCCATCGCCCGGTCCTGCCGCAGGCCGTCCCACCAGATGCGGTGGTCGGGATCGTCGGGGGAATCGCTCCAGAGCTTGTCCTCCAGGAACTCCTGACCCATGAACAGGAGCGGGATGCCGGGGCCGGTGAGGAGCAGGCCCGTCGCGACCCGCGAGCGGCTGCGCGCGTACCACGAGCGCGCGTTCGACGGATCGGCGGCGGCCGGGACGCGCGGGCGCCGGTCCTTCGCCTCGTGGGCGACGAGCAGGACGTCGTGGTTCTCCAGCATCTGGACCGCGCGCCAGCGCTGCGGGAGGCCGTTCCACGCCGCCAGGGCCTGCGCGACCGGGTCGAGGTTCACGTCCGCGTCGCGCCCGCCCGCCGCCTGGGCGAGCGCCTGCCGCACGCTCGCGCAGGCCCGCGTGCCAGACGAGGTCGAAGCCCGCGCCGCCCTCCGCCGCCGGGCGCACGCAGGCGGCCTGATCGGGCGCCCAGTACTCCGCGACCTGCACGGCCGAGGGCTTGGCGCCGCGCAGGGCCGCCGTCAGGTCCTGGCAGAAGGACCAGCCGCCGAACGCGTCGATGACGCTCACCTCGTCGTAGCGCAGCCCGTCGACGTGGAATTCCCGGGCCAGGAACACGGCATTGTCGATCAGGAACCGGCGCACCGGGGCGTTCCAGTACGCGAAGACGAGGCCGCCCGCCCAGCCCCGGTCCGTGAAGTAGAGGCTGTCGTTGTTGTTGCCCTGCGGGACCCGGTCGAAGAAGTACAGGCTCTCGTCGCCGAAATCACCGCCCGCGTGATTGTAGACGACGTCGAACAGCACCGCGATGCCGTGGACGTGCAGCAGGTCGACGAACAGGCGCAGCTGCCCGGCGGCGTCCCGGATGTCGGCCGCCGCCACGGGGCGTGGCCGCGCGCGGCCAGGAGGGCGTTGGCGCGCCGCAGGGAGGGGCCGAGTTCGGCCTCCGGCACCGCATAGGTAAATTCCGGCGAGAAATAGTCGGTGCCGTTGTAGCCGAGGCTGAAGGCGGTCGGGAATTCCACGATCGGCAGCGGCTGCACGGCCGTGACGCCGAGCTCGGCGAGGTAGGGGATCCGGTCGATCGCGTCCAGGAAGGTGGCGACCCGGCCCTGGCGCCGGTCCGCCCCCGCCGCGTCGACGGCGAAGAAGGTCCCGACATGGAGCTGGTAGATGATCAGGTCCTCGTAGGCCGGCGGGCGGAACCCCGCATCGTGCCAGGGATAGGCCGCCGGATCGGTCACCACGCAGTTCCAGTCCGGGGCGACGATCTCGCGCGCGTGAGGGTCGCGCTTGTATCCCCGCGAGCCCGGCCCGTCGACGTAGAACTTGTACTGCGCGCCCGCGCCGACGCCCGGTACGAAGCCGGCCCAGCAGCCGGAGGGATCGCGCACCAGCCGCTGCGCCTCCGCGCGAGGAGACCAGCCGTTGAACGAGCCGGTCACCCACACGCCGAGGGCGCGCGGGGCCCAGCACCGGAAAGTGCAGCCGCCGGGCCTCGCCGTGGCGCCCATCGGCGTGTCGGGACCGATGTGAGTCTGGCTGGCGGGCATGGGACCGTCCTCGCTTCGCTCGCCTCCCCCGATTCGGTCGCGTGCCGCCGTGTTCGGCGGTCATGCCGAATTCCTCTCACGCACACGCTCAGTGTCTCGCCCCGCTCGGGGCCGGAAGATCGCGCACGCCGCACGACAACCCGCATTCAACAGGCGGATGCGGCGAAGCGGATGGACTACGCAAGACAAGGATGTCTGTAACTCCCTTATAGGCGAAGCGCCTCGATTGAGAAGGCCGATGATCCGGCCGCGTCGGAAATTTCGGTCGGCGTTCCGGCCGGACAAATCCGGGCGGATCTGGCGCCGCGACGGTCTCTGCCGGCCCGATCGCTGGCGGGCGGCGACCTTCCTCAGCTTTCGACCGGGAGAATGTCCGCGTCGCGCTCGCCCTCGTCCCGCCTCGCCCGACGGGCGTTCCCCCTCCGCCCGGCCGGGAACCGGCCGCGGGGCGGCGCCCGGCCCGGGCGGCTGCCAAGAGCGGCTGCCAAGAGCGGCTGCCAAGAGCGGCTGCCAAGAGCGGCTGCCAAGAGCGGCTGCCAAGAGTAGCAGCCAAGAGTACCAGCCAAGAGCAGCGGCAGACGAGTCGCGGGAATGCGGCGTCACCGGGGCTGCGACGCCCTCGCTCGCCCTGATTTATTCTCATTCAAATCTGTGCGGCGGCGCGAGATGGGGGTTTCATCTTGCGCGACCGGCCCGGCTCCCGGTAGCTGGGCCGGAACAGGGGCTGCCCCGCCCCGGTGCGCGGGAGCGCCCCCGGGGCGCCCGGCCACGGGGTCCGCGCCGGAGCGCCGGCCCCTCGCGCGAGGATGCCACGGATGGACGAACTGAACGGACGGATGCTCGGCGTGCAGATCCTTCTCACCGGCGTCATCGCCCGGATGGCCGGCGAGACGCGCGACCCGGTGGGGTTCCTCAGCGAATTCCGCGACGAGATCCGGGCGGTGGTCGGGGGCGTGCGCATCGCGGGCGCCGCCGACGAGGGGCGGGTGCGGGCGAGCGCCCTGGCGGCCGTCGACGAGCTGTTCGCCCTGATGAAGCCCCCGAGCCGGGAATGAGGGCGCTCGACCGGAGTGCGGGCCGTCATCCCGCCCGTTTCGGGAAAGGTTCGGGTTGTTGCTGCCTTGCAACAATACAACCTTAAATGGCAATCTTTCAGCGGATCCGGCCCCGGCGCCCTCCCGGCGACGCAGCAAGGCCCTGATCGCACAAGGGGAAATCTCGACGCCAGCGAGATCCGCAGATCATTCTTGGAAAAAGTCTAATCAGGGACTCTACCTCTGCGTTAGATCGCTGCGATTGCTATAATATTCCTTATTATAATTCCAAACTACGGCGATTGACTGGAAAATTATCCTGCCTTTTTTAGCTTTCATGTCCGGCCCGAGGCGTGGCGCGGCATCCATACAGGGGGCACCATCCGTGAAGCGGCCGAAGCCAGTTCCGCATCTCCGGCGTCGGGCCGGTCACAGCCATCCGACGATGCTGGCGGATCCGAAGGGCGCGGTCGGCGTGGCGTGCGCGGTCGCCGTGGGGTCGGTCGGGACCGCCCAGGCCCAGCAGGCGCCGGCCGCGGCGCTGCCCCCGCTCAACGTCGATGCCCCGATCGTCCGGCCGCGCCCGCCGGCCCCGCAGCCGACCAAGGCGCAGGTGAAGGCCCGCACGGCCCTGCGCCAGGTCGTGCGCGCCCGGCAGGTGGCGGCGCCGCCCGTCGCGGCGCCCGCGCCCAGCCCCGCCGCGGGCGGCGCCGCGGCCCTGGCGCAGCTCGACGTGGGCGGCAGCCCCTACGCGGACCCGGCCGCGCCCTACAAGGCGGACCGCCTCGCCTCCAACCGCTTCACGCAGCCGATCCTGAACACGCCGAAATCGATCACCGTGGTGACGCGGGAGGTCCTCAACGACAAGAACGCGACGAGCTTCCGCGACCTCGCGCGCACCACCGCGGGCGTGACGCTCGGCACCGGCGAGGGCGGCAACGCCTTCGGGGACCGGTTCTTCATCCGCGGCTTCGACGCGCGCAACGACGTCTTCATCGACGGCATCCGCGACCCGTCGGTCAGCGTGCGCGAGAACTTCTTCACCGAGCAGATCGAGATCCTGCGGGGGCCCGCCTCGACCTTCGCGGGCCGCGGCACCGCGGGCGGCGCCGTCAACATCGTCACCAAGCAGGCGGGCTTCGCGGATTTCGTCAGGGGCGAGGGGCAGCTCGGCACTGACGCGACCCGGCGCGTCACCCTCGACGTCAACCAGGTGATCAGCCCGGCCCTGGCCGTGCGTGTGAACGGCCTCTACCAGGAGGCCGGCGTCGCGGGCCGCAACTCCGTCTACGACGACCGCGCCGGCGCCGCGGTGGCCGTGACCCTGAAGCCGGCCGACGGCTGGACCTTCACGGCGAACTACTTCCACACGGACCTGGACAGTCTCCCGGATTTCGGCGTGCCCTTCAACGTGCGGGTGCGCCGGCCCTTTACCGAGAGCATCGTCCCGCGGGACACCTATTACGGCTTCGTCAACCGCGACTTCTACCGCGTCCAGCAGGATACCGGCACCCTGACGGCCGAGTACGCGCCGTCCGACGGCATCAAGCTGAGCAACCGCTTCCGCGCCGCGCATTCCGTGCTCGACTACGTCGGCACCCTGCCCCAGGCGCCGGTGATCCCGGCCAACGGCAACCTCGCCGGCACGACCCTGACCTTGAGCCCGCAGAGCCGCTACCAGACCGTCGACGTCGTGGCGGACGTCGCCGACGCGACCTTCAAGTTCGCGACCGGGCCGATCCTGCACACGGCCGTGATCGGCAGCGAGATCAGCCGCGAGAATGTCGGCCGCGACACCTATGCGGGGCTGCGCTCGGAACTGTCGAGCGCCGGAACCGGCGGCACCTTCACGGGCACCGGCAGCCTGACCGGCGTCAACATCCTGGCGCCGCCCAACCTCCTGCCCTTCGCCCGCAAGCCCTACCGGGCCGGCAACCCGACCACCATCCCGGTCGACACCAAGGCGGCCTACCTGATCGAGACCGCCAATTACGAGGACGTCGTCCTCCTGAACGGCGGCGTCCGCTACGACGATTACAACGTCTCCTCGACGAGCGGCACCAGCACGGTGCGGGCGCATTCGGGCCTGCTGAACTACAATGTCGGCCTGACGGTGAAGCCGCAGCCGTTCCTGAGCCTCTACGGGGCCTACGCGACCTCGTCGAACCCGGTCGGGGCCGAGCTCGACGCGTCGAGCTCGGCCTATGGCGGCCTCAGCCCGACCGCGACCGTCAACCAAGTGTTCGGGCCGGAGCTGAACACCGCCGAGGAGGTGGGCGTCAAGGCGGAGCTGTTCGACCGCCACCTGCTCGCGACCGCGGCCCTGTTCCGCACCACGAAGGAGAATGCCCGCGAGACCGTCGGCACGGGCGCGGCCGCCACCATCGTGGCGGACGCGGCCTACCGCGTGGAGGGCGTCGACCTCGAACTCGCCGGCAAGATCACCGACCGCTGGAGCGTCTTCGGCGGCTACGTGATCATGGACACCAAGGTCACCAAGAGCGCCAATCCGGCCACCATCGGCTACCGGCTCGCCAACATCGCCCACCGCTCCTTCAGCATGCTGACCAAGTACAAGGTCACGAACTGGCTCGAATTCGGCCTGCAGGCGGTCAACAATTCCCGCATCTCCGGCGGCACGCTCGCCTCCAACAACAACGTGCTGCCCTCCTACTGGCGCTTCGACGCCTTCCTGGAGGCGAAGGTCAGCGAGAACCTGACCGTGAAGCTGTACGGTCAGAACCTGTTCGACCGGAAGTACTACGACGCCTTCTATCGCAGCGACGCGCCCTTCACCTTCATCGCCCCGGGCCGCAGCGTCTACCTCATCGCGCAGGCGAAGTTCTGAATCATGCTGGTCTGCATCCCGGAGGTCCTGAGCAAGGACGAGGTCGCCGAGTTCCGCCGCATCATGGACGCGGCGGAGTGGGAGGACGGCCGCGCCACGGCCGGCGCGCAATCGGCGCTCGTGAAGCGCAACGAGCAATTGCCGCCCGACGGCGAGGTGGCGCGCCAGCTCGGCGCGCGGGTCGTGCGGGCCCTGCTCGCCAACCCGCACTTCGTCTCGGCGGCGATCCCGCTCCAGATCTTCCCGCCGCTCTTCAACCGCTACGGCGAGGGGCACCATTTCGGGATGCACGTCGACAACGCCGTGCGGGGCGATCCCCTGACGGGGCTGCGCATCCGGACCGACCTGTCCGTGACGCTGTTCCTGGCCGAGCCCGACGAGTACGACGGCGGCGAATTGGTGGCCGAGGACTATTACGGCACGCAGGAGGTGAAGCTGCCGGCCGGGGACCTCGTCCTCTACCCGTCCTCCAGCCTGCACCGGGTCACCCCGGTGACCCGCGGCACCCGGGTGGCCTCGTTCTTCTGGCTGCAGAGCATGGTCCGCAGCCCGCAGGCGCGCAGCCTGATCTACGACCTCGACGGCGCCATCCAGGGTCTCGCGGCGGAGCTGGGCCAGGATCACGCCGAAGTCGTCAGGCTGGCGGGGATCTACCACAACCTGATCCGCACATGGGCCGAGGTATGAGGGCGAGGGACGAGAGGATGAGGGGCAGAGATCCGAGGGAGCGCGCCGCGCCGCGCCGGCGGCGGGCGTCCGCGGCCTTCCGCGCCGGGCTCGGCGCGTGGCTGATCCTGGCCCTGCTCGGCCTCGCCGGCGCCCCGGGGCGGGCGCAGCCGCAGGGCGCCGCCGCGCCGCCCGACGCGGCCGCGCCCGCTCCGGCGGCCGCGCCCGCTTCGGTGGCCGCGCCCGCTTCGGCGGCTGCGCCCGCTTCGGTGGCCGCGCCCGCTTCGGCGGCGCCGGCCGAGGCGCCGCCCGCGGCCGCCGAACCGGCCCGCGCGCCGCAGGCGGACCGGGCGGAGCCCGCCGCCCGGCCGGCCGCCGCGGCGCCGCAGATCCACGACCTGTCGCCCTGGGCGATGTTCCTGAATGCCGACATCCTGGTGAAGATCGTGATGTCCGGGCTCGCCCTCGCCTCGGTGGTGACCTGGACGATCCTGGCCGCCAAGACGGTCGAGCTCGGCCTGGCGCGGCGCGGCCTCGGCCGGGCCCTCGGCCGCGTCGCCGGCGCGGGCAGCCTCGCCGAGGCCGAGCGGGAGCTCGGCGGGCGCGACACCGTGCTCGACCGGCTCGTGGCGGCCATCCTCGACGAGGTGCGGATCTCGCGCGGCCTCGGCGAGGGCATCAAGGAGCGCGCCGCCTCCGCTGCGCGGAGATCGTGAAGGCGGAGGGCCGCACCGCCCGCCGCGGCATGGGCGCGCTGGCGACGATCGGCGCCATCTCGCCCTTCGTCGGGCTGTTCGGCACCGTCTGGGGCATCATGAACAGCTTCATCGGGATCGCGAGGGCCCAGACCACCAACCTCGCCGTGGTGGCGCCCGGGATCGCCGAGGCGCTGCTCGCCACCGCCATCGGCCTCGCCGCGGCGATCCCGGCGGTGATCGTCTACAACCACTTCGCGCGGGCGACGCGCGGCTACGGCGAGCTCGTCCAGCGGGCCTCCGGGGCCGCCCAGCGCCTGCTGTCGCGGGATCTCGACCGCGACGGCGAGGCCGGGCGGCGCCTGTCGCTCGCCCGCGCGGCCGAGTAGCCGGGAGGCCCCGATGGCGGTCGCACTGGGCGGCGACGAGGACGACGGCGACGATTTCGGCGAGGCGCACGAGATCAACGTCACCCCGTTCATCGACGTGATGCTCGTCCTCCTGATCATCTTCATGGTGGCCGCGCCGCTCTCGACGGTCGACCTGCCGATCGACCTGCCCTCGTCGAGCGCCCTGCCGCAGAAGAAGCCCGACAAGCCGACCTACGTGACGATCAAGGCGGATCTCGCGGTGGCGATCGGCGAGACGCCGGTCAAGCGGGTCGACCTCGCGCGCACCCTCGACGGGCAGGGCGACGGGCGAAAGGACCGGCGCATCTTCCTGCGCGCCGACCGCGCCGTGCCCTACGGCGAGATGATGGACGTGCTGGAGATCCTGCGCGCCGGCGGCTACCTCAAGGTGGCCCTCGTCGCGCTGGAGGGAGCGCCCGGCGCGGATGCGAGGGGGGCCGGCGGCGCGCCCCCCGCGCCGCGATGACCGGACCGGCTCGCGGCGAGGCCGCGATCGGGCGGGTGGGGCGGACGGCCTGGCCGATCTGGCTCGCGGCCGGCGCCTTCGTGCTGGCGCTGCACGCGAGCGGCCTCGTCCTCGCCCTCGGCGCGGCGGTGCCCGACGAGTCCGACGACCTCGGCGCGAGCGCGCTGGAGATCGGCCTGGAGATGGCCGCGCCGCGCCGCGAGCCCTCCGACCTGCCGCCCGGCCCCGAGGCGGAGGAGGCCGCGGCCGCGCAGGCCATGGTCCAGCAGCAGGCGACCGAGACTCCGACCGAGCTGCCGAAGGCCGTGCCGACCGAGGCGGAGGATCCCGACCGGATCGTCTCGCCCGACGCGACGCGCAAGCCGCAGGAGGACAAGCCCGAGGTCAAGCGGACGGAGACGAGCGCCTCGCAGGACTCCGTCGCCTCGGAGGCGGCCGCCGTCCCGACCTCCGAGACGATGCGGGAGGCGCCGCGCTCGACCGCCCCGGTGCTGGGAACGGGCGAGAGCGCGCGGCGCGCCCGGGTGACCTGGCAGAAGCAGCTCCTCGCCCATCTCGACCGGCACAAGCGCTACCCGAGCGGCGCCGCCCAGGCGACCGGCCAGGTGACGGTGACCTTCGTGCTCGACCGCCTCGGCCGCGTCGCCTCGGCCTCCGTCAGCGCGGGATCGGGCGACGCGGCGCTCGACCGCGCGGCCCTGGCGATGATGCAGCGCGCCGATCCGGTCCCGCCGCCGCCGCCCCTCGTGGCCGACGAGGGCCTCACCTTCGCGATCCCGGTCGTGTTCCGGGCGAAGAAGGGCAAGTGAGGAGAAGGGCACCTGAGGGCGGGACCGCGCGCCCCGCGCCCGTGCGGGCCCGCGCGGCCGCACCGCAGGGGGAGATCCGGGAAGGAGGGCCCCTCACAGCCCCAGTCGCTCGAGGGTGCGCGGATCCTCCCGGCCGCCGTAATAGAGGTCGAGGGCCGCGCGGAACCCCGGCTCGGTCGGCGCCGCGCGGGAGAACAGCGTCATGCTGGAGCGGAACTTCATGTCGTCCGGGGAGCCGAACAGGTCCTGCGCCGTGCAGCCGGTCAGCGCGGTCGCGGCCGCGGTGCAGCGGCGCAGCCGCTCGCCCAGCAGGGGATGGGCGAGGTAGGCCCGGGCCTCCGGCAGACCGCCGATGGCGTAGCGCTGCGCCATGGCGCTGGATCCGAGCCCCGCGACCTGCGGGAAGATGAACCACATCCAGTGGCTCCGCTTGCGCCCGGCCGTCAGCTCGCGCAGGGCCTGATCGTAGGTGCCGCGCTGCGCGGCGACGAACCGCGCGAGATCGTAGGGATCGTCCATGCCGGGCCTCCGGTGCGGAGCGGCGCCGCGATCCCGCGCGCCGCGACACCCCGGGCCAACCCGCGAGGGCCCCCCGGCGATCCGCCGCCCGCCCGGCCGGACGCGGTCTCCGGTTCGCGCGCCCCGCCGGGAGGGGCCGGACAGCCGCGCGGCGAGGTCCCCGCCGATCCCCTTGCCACCAGTTTCGCCACGGCCCGCAGGATCAGTGTCACGACATTTCTCGTTACCCAAGATGTCGTTCCCTGCAAGGACGCCCGCTCGGCCGCGATGTCCCGCAATTGCGACCCCGATCGACTCGCACGGTTGCGGTCCTGTTCGTGCCTCGACGGTGCGGACCGGGCCGGGCGGCTGCTCCCCAGCGGTGACCGACTATGGTAAGGAGCGGCGATTGCCCGCGATGCACTGCTCCATCGGGATCGCTCGTTTCGAATGGCCAATGGGGAGCCACGGATGGCCGACACGGGGGATCCGGCTGGGCCGGCCGAGGGGATCGCCCGCAGCACGCTCGCGATCCTGGCGGCCGACGTGGTGGGCTACTCGCGGTTGGCCGAGATCGCCGAGGAGGACACCCACACCCGGCTGCGCGCGCTCCGGGTCCGCACCATCGATCCCTGCGTCGTCTCCTTCCGGGGCCGCATCGTCAAGAACACCGGCGACGGCCTGATCGCGTCCTTCGACTCGCCGCTCGACGCGGTCGCCTGCGCGATCCAGCTGCAGGACGAGGTCGCCGCCACCGAGCGCGCCCAGCCGGGCGAGCGCAGGATCCGGTTCCGGATCGGCGTCAACGTCGCCTCCACGATCGTCGATTCCGGCGACGTGTTCGGCCGCGGCGTCAACATCGCGGCGCGCCTGCAGGAGATGGCGCCGCCGGGCGGCATCATCATCTCCAAGCCCGTCTTCGACGCGGTCGCGCCGCGCGCGCGGATCAAGGCGGTCGATCTCGGCCCGACCCACCTCAAGAACATGGCGACGCCGGTGCGCGCCTATTCGGTGCTGGGGCACCAGCCCGACACCGACCCGGCGGCGCGGCCGCTGCGCCGGCTGAAGGCCAAGGTTCCGTCGATCGCCGTGCTGCCCTTCCGCACCGAGGGGCGCGAGGCCGGCTCCGACTACATCGGCATGGGACTGGCCAACGACCTGATCGTGGCGCTGCAGAGCGTGCGCGGGCTGCTGGTCATCTCGCGCAGCTCCACCCTGCCCTACCAGGGCCGGGGCGTCGACCGCAGGCGGGTCAGCCGGGAACTCGGCGTGCGCTACGTGCTCAGCGGGTCCGTGGCGGTCAACGGGGCGAGGCTGCGGATCAACGCCAGCCTCGCCGACCAGGAGACCGGCGTCGTGATCTGGGCCGACCGCTACGACGGGTCGACGGCCGACATCTTCGCGCTGCAGAGCCGCATCGCCACCCGCATCCTGTGGAGCATCGCCCCCCACGTCCGCGAGGCCGAATTGAAGCGCGCGCTGCGCAAGCGCTCCGAGAACCGGAACGCCTACGAACTCGTGCTGCAGGCGGTCGACGCCATGTACCTCATGCGCAGTCCCGAATTCCCGAAGGCCCGCGAACTCCTGCAGGACGCGATGCGGGCGGACGAGACCTACGCCACCTCCTTCGCGTACGCGGCCCTCTGGCACATCCACAACGTGGCGCAGGGCTGGGCCGCCGACGTCGGCTCCGAGGCCGAGGAGGCCACGCGCCTCGCGGTCGCCGCCATCGAGCGCGACCCGGCGGACGGCTTCGCGCTCGCGGTCTACGGCCACACCAAGGCGCTCTTCTTCCGCGAATACGCCAACGCGATGCTGATCTTCGAGCGTGCCCTCGAAGCCTCGCCCGGCAACGCGATGGCCTGGACGCTCAGCAGCGGCGTCTACGGCTATGTCGGACAAGGGGAGGCTGCCGTCACCCGTGCGGAGCAGGGGCTGCGTATTTCCCCAGTCGACGTGCAATCATACTTCTATCTCATGTTTCTTGGTCAGGCTCATTATCTCAGTAGAAACTACGAAGAGGCGCTGATCTGGGCGCAAAAACCTTTTTGCTCAATCCGAGGCTCTGCGCAAATTTGAGGATTCTTGCGGCAACACTGGTTGCTCTGGAGAGAATTCCGGAAGCCAATCTTGCCGCCCGGGCGATCCTCTCGGTGCAGCCGGCTTTTCGCCTGAGAGCTTACGCGGCAAGGTGTCCTTTTTCAGGAATTCTGCTAGAAGAATTCATCGACAGGCTGGAGCGGGCCGGGCTGCCGCACGCATGACCGGAGCCGGCCCCCGGGCGGATCGGAGGGGGTAATGGGAGGCAACTGGTTCGACGCGCTGGGCGGCAACTGGATCAGCCCCATGGGCGGCAACTGGGTCGACGCGGCGGCCTCGCCCGGCCCGCAGGTCTTCGCCATGCGGGCCGACCGGCCGCTGGCGGAGATCCCGGTTCAGGCCGACCTCACCGCCACCTTCCGGGCCTCCGAATGGGATCCCGACCTGATCGCGCTCGCCATCCTGCCGCAATTCATGAAGGCGAAGGTCGGCACCAAGACCTGGGACGCCGCGATCGCGCTGCCGGCGCCGGCCGCCATCACCCAGCCGATGATCGACGACCTCCTGCTCCTGGCGATCACCGAGCGGCCGGACGCGCTCCCGGAGATCGTCCAGCAGCACCAGAACTTCCAGACCTGCTGGCTGCAGCTGCTGAACATCAGCAGGGCCTCCCATCCGCAGACCTACCTGCTGATGAAGCTGATCGCGCGGTGCGGCGAACTGGCCATGATGGTGCTGAAGCTGCGCCACCCGGCGCGGCCGCGGCCGTCCCAGGTCTGCCCGACGCTCTACCCCCCGGTGCCGGTCCCGGGCCACTCCTCCTACCCGGCCGGCCACGCCCTGATCGGGAGCTTCACCTCCGCCTGCCTGGCGGAACTCTTCCCGCCCCCAGCCCAGGCCCAGGCCCAGGCCCTGACCGCGCTGGCCGCGCGGGTCGGCTTCAACCGCGTCATCGCGGGCCTGCACTTCCGCCAGGACGTGGATGTCGGCCTCGACGTCGGCCTGCAGCTGAAGCCCTTCATCAAGCAGTGCCAGCTCTACAAGGACACGCTGGCGGCGGCGCAGGCGGAATGGGCCTGAGCCCGCAGCGCCGAAGCGGTCGCCGCTTCGGCGCAGGAGGCTCTCGCGGCGAAGAGGGGAGGCGTCCGTGGCGCGCAATGTCCCGCATTCCGGGTTCCGTCGCGTTCTCTGGGAGAGGCCGAGCGATCCGGCCCTGGTGCGGGCCGCCGAGAGCGTGGCGGCGCGCGAGCCGCCCGACCGCTGGCTGGACGCCTACCGGGTTCCGGACGGGGTGAGGCTCGACCGCGCGTTCGGGGCGATCCCGATCGGCCCGGGAGCGGGGGCGCGGGAGATCTCCCCCCTGTCCCTCGACCCGCGCCGGTCGGAGCGGTTCCTGGTGCGCGCCATCATCCCGGTGCCCGGCTCCGGCGAGATCCCCGCCACGCTCGACGGCGGCGCGGTCTCTTCCGACGCCGAGGTCGGCACCACCCTGACCTGCGGCAGCAGCCGGGCGGTCGGGACCGAGGCGGACGTGCGGACGCGGCTCGACACCGCCCTGCTCGCCCAGAACGGGCTCGACGGCAGCGGCGTCGCGATCGCCATCGTGGATGGCGGCATCTCCCTGGCGCGGCTCGCCGCGCGGCTCGGCACGCCGCCGCTCCTCGACGCCGGCCAGTCCTGGTCGCCCACGACCATCGTCTCCGTGCCGGGCAGGCACCGGGTCGGGCACGGCACGATGTGCGCCTTCGACGCGCTGATCGCGGCGCCGAAGGCCACCCTGCTCGACGTGCCCGCCCTCGCCGCCCGCTCGGCCGGCGATCACTCGGCGGCCGGGACGGTCGGGGCGGCGATCCAGGCCTACTGGTTCCTGATCACCCGCTGGCTGCTCACCGGGCCGCCGGCCGGCCTCGCGGCGCTCGTGGTGAGCAACAGCTGGGGCATCTACCACCCGAGCCTCGACTTCCCCCAGGGCCATCCGGGCCGCTACGTCGACAACCCGAACCATCCGTTCCGGTTCTACGTCCGCGCCCTGACGCAGAGCGGCACCGACGTCGTGTTCGCGGGCTCGAATTGCGGGCCCGAATGCCCGGCGGCCCCGTGCCTGCAGCGGGTGCAGGGCGCGATCATGGGCGCCAACGCCTATCCGGAGGTGCTCACGCTGGCCGCCTGCACGACCGCCGGGGACCGGCTGGGCTACTCCGCCAAGGGTCCGTCGATCGCCGGGATGACGCCGCAGAAGCCGGACGTGACGGCCTACAGCCACTTCCTCGGCTCGCTCAGCCGGAGCCGGTTCACGCCCGACGGCGGGACCTCGGCGGCCTGCGCGGTCGCCGCCGGCTGCGTCGCGGCGCTCCGCACCCGGGCGAAGCCGGCCACCACCTCCGCCGCCGCGATGGCGCAGGTCCTGCGCGCGACCGCCCTCCAGACCGGGCCCCCGGGGTGGAACGCCGAGCGCGGCCACGGCGTCCTGCGGCCCGTCGAGGCGGGCCGCAGCCTGGGGCTGATCCCCTGACCCGGCCGCGGGCCGGGCGACCCCGGCCCCGCCTGATCCCAGCGGTCATGGGACATGACCGGCGGGTCCGTTCTCGACTCGTCGCCGAGCTGCCGGCTTGGGGCGCGCAATCGAGAGGGTCGACGGCCCGGTGCGTCGGCATCCCGGGCCGTCGGGATCACTGCATGGTGGGCATCACGAAGTCGGCCCCCGCCCGGATGCCGGTCGGCCAGCGGGTCGTGATCGTCTTGAGGCGGGTGTAGAACCGGACGCCCTCCGGCCCGTGCATGTGGTGGTCGCCGAACAGCGACGCCTTCCAGCCGCCGAAGGAGTGGAAGGCCATCGGGACCGGGATCGGCACGTTGATGCCGACCATCCCGACCTCGATCTGGTGGGCGAATTCCCGCGCGGCGTCGCCGTCCCGGGTGAAGATCGCCGTGCCGTTGCCGAATTCGTGCGCGTTGATGAGCTCCGCCGCCGTGGCGTAATCGGGGACGCGGGCCACGGCGAGCACCGGCCCGAAGATCTCCTCCTTGTAGATCCGCATCTCGGGCGTGACGCGGTCGAACAGCGTGCCGCCGACGAAGAAGCCGTTCTCGTAGCCCTGGAGCGTCAGGCCGCGCCCGTCGACGAGGAGCTCGGCGCCCTCGGCGACGCCCTGGTCGATGTAGCCGCGCACCTTGTCGAGGTGCTGGCGCGTGACGAGCGGCCCCATCTCGGCCTCCGGATCGGTGCCGGGGCCGACCTTCAGCGCGCGCACCTTCGGGACCAGCCGCGCGATCAGCGCGTCGGCGGTCTTCTCGCCCACCGGCATCGCCACCGAGACCGCCATGCAGCGCTCGCCCGCCGAGCCGTAGGCGGCGCCCATCAGCGCGTCGACCGCCTGGTCGAGGTCGGCGTCCGGCATGATGATCATGTGGTTCTTGGCGCCGCCGAGCGCCTGGGCGCGCTTCCCCTGGCTCGTCGCGGTCGCGTAGATGTGGCGGGCGATCGGGGTCGAGCCGACGAAGCTCACCGCGTTCACGCCGGGGCTGAGCAGGAGCGCGTCGACCGCCTCCTTGTCGCCCTGCACCACCGAGAAGACGCCGTCGGGCAGGCCCGCCTCCCGCAGCCACTCGGCGAGCAGCAGGGCGGCGGAGGGATCGCGCTCGGAGGGCTTCAGGATGAAGCAGTTCCCGCAGGCCAGGGCGACCGGGAACATCCACATCGGCACCATGGCCGGGAAGTTGAAGGGCGTGATGCCGGCCACCACGCCGAGCGGCTGGCGCAGGGAGTGGGAATCGACCCGGGTGCCGACATTCTCGGTCACCTCGCCCTTGAGGAGCTGCGGCGCGCCGGTGGCGAATTCCACCACCTCCATGCCGCGCAGGATCTCGCCCTTGGCGTCGGAGAGCACCTTGCCGTGCTCGGCGGTGATCACGGCGGCGAGCGCGTCGGCGCGCGCCTCCAGGAGGCCGAGGAACCGGTTGAGGATGCGGGCGCGGCGCAGGGGCGGGGTGGCCGCCCAGGCCGGGAAGGCCGCCCGGGCGCTCGCCACCGCCGCCTCGACCTCGTCGCGGCTCGCGAGCGCCACCGCGCCGGTCTGCTCGCCGGTGGCCGGGTTGAAGACGGGCGCCGTCCGGCCCGAGCGGCCCGGCACGCGGGCGCCGTTCACGAAGTGGTCGATCGGGGAGATCATGGCGGGGGTGCCTTCCTGTCCGGCCCGCTCCGGGCCGCCTGTTGACGGGCTGTTCTGGGCCGACAAAAATCGCGGCTCAATGGCAGATCCCGCCCAACCGTTGTGCGGAGTTTCGCGCCCCTGGGGGGCACGCCCGTGCGGGTCGCGCCCGGACGGGTGGTGCCCGTGAGCCGGGAGCGCCGATGAACTGGGACCACCTGCAGGTCTTCCTGGCGGTCGCCCGCTCCGGCCAGATGCTGGAGGCCGGCCGCCGGCTCGGCCTCAACCACGCCACGGTGGCGCGCCGGATCGAGGGGCTGGAGGCGGCGCTCGGCGCCACGCTGTTCCACCGCCGGCCGCACGGCTCCGTGCTGACCGAGGCGGGCGAGGGCCTCGTGCCGGTGGCCGAGCGGATCGAGGCCGAGGTGCTCGCCGCGACCGCGCGGCTGCGGGCGCAGGAGGCCGAGCCGACCGGCACGGTGCGGATCGGGGCGCCGGACGGGCTCGGCAACCTCTTCCTCGCCCGGGAACTCGGCCGGCTCGCCCGCCGCCACGCGGGGCTGATCATCGAGCTCGTGCCGCTGCCGCGCTCCTTCTCGCTGTCGCGGCGGGAGGCGGACCTCGCCATCGGCCTCGACCGGCCCAGCCACGGGCGGCTGATCCTGTCGAAGCTCTCCGATTACAGCCTCGGCCTCTACGCGGCGCGCGACTACCTCGACCAGGCGGGCGCGCCGGCCGGCGAGGCGGACCTGGCCGCCCACCCGGCGGTGATCGGCCTCGACGACTACGCCTACGCCTCGGCCCTCGACTACGCGGCCTTCCTGCAGGACCGGGCGCGGCGGGTCTTCCGCTGCGCCGGGGCGGTCGGGCAGCTCGAAGCGGTGCGGGCCGGGGCGGGCATCGGCATCCTGCACGATTTCGCGGCCGCCGGCTGCCCGGACCTCGTGCGGGTCCTGCCCGGGATCCAGTTCCGGCGGACCTACTGGCTGATGTCGCATCCCGACAGCCACGAGGCGCGCCGGGTCGCCGCCTGCCGGGACTTCATCACCCGGCGCTTCCGGGAGGAGCGCGACCGCTTCCTGCCGCGCCGGTCCGCCGGCCCGGTCCCGCCGGACGCGCCCTGACCAGGCGCAGCGCTGCCGAGGCCGGTCTCCGCCGCTCGGGTTCTCCGCCTCTCGGGTTCTCCCCCTCTCGGGTTCTCCGCCGCTCGGGTTCTCGGCCTTTCGGGTTTTCCGCCTTTCGCTGCCGCGCCCATCCGGCAGGCGCGCGCGGCCCGGCGCCCGCCCGAGGGAGGTCGGCCCACCCCAATCCTGCCCGTCGCGGCCCTACGAGCAAACCGGGCCCGGCGAGGTCATGGCCTTCACCCGTGATCATTTCCTACAACAACCACTTGCGGAGGCGGCCTTTCGCAGGCATCCTGTGCAACCACAGATGGCCAGTAATGATGCCGCTTTTCTCAAATCCTCGATGACGGAGGGCGTGGTGGCTGGCGATATGGATTTTCAAGAGTCGGTAGTATTTCACGCGGTGCGAGGACCCGACGCGCAACCACATCTTTCTCCGCAAGGGCGCGCCTTGCCGGTGCTCCAACAATATGGACGTATTGCGATTACGTTGGGAGATGTCGGCGTGACGTCGCCGATCAACGAGGAGAATTTGTATGAAACTGAGAGGCTGGGGCTCGATGCGTTTCGCCTTCGGAGCGAGCAATCCTACAGGAAGGCCAAGGCGAACCGGCCCGCGAACGCGCTGACCTGGGGCGGGGATGGCCCGCGCGCGCCGCTCGACAAGGGCGACCTCGAACGTTCGTTCGATCCGCCGCCCGGAGCCCCGGCGGCTTACAGGCTGATCGGCCGCGTGGCGGCCGGTCTCGTCATCGTCTCCGGCCCCGGAGCGCTCGCGTTCACGCAAGCCGAACGGACCAAGATCGTCGCCGAAGTCCAGAACGCCCATGCTTGGCTAAGCTCGCAAAGTCCTGCGAAGGACGTCACGTTCGTACCGATCATCAATCAGGTTGACGTGACCGCCGCCGACAATCCGCAAGGTGGCAGCTATGAGAGCCAGGAGCAGTTTTGGCGGGATGAGGCGCTCTCCCAGCTTGGTCACGACGCGGGGACGGCCGGTATCGCACAATTTTTGCAAAGCATGCGCCAGAGCGTGGCGGCGGATTATTATTACTGCGCGTTCTTTGTAAAGTATACGACTTTTCATTTTGCCTATGCGCATCCTGAGAGCGCGTACCTTGTTCTCAACTACTACAACGACAGCTGGGGGGCCGACAATATCGACCGTGTTTTTGCGCGCGAGTCCTGCCACATCTTTGGTGCGCCGGATGAGTATGCGTTGGCGCGGTGCGAGTGCGGCGGCTCCTGGGGCGTCTTCGGGCGCCCCAACATCAATTGTGAAAGCTGTGCTCCGAGCGGCGGCGAGCCCTGTTTGATGAAGGCAAACACTTGGTCGATGTGCGCCATGACACCATATCACGTTGGCTACAACGGGTTGCCGGCCGTGTAGCGGCCGCACCGCGGAGGGCCGAACGATGAATGAGCTGCTTCTCATCAAGGCGCCCGATCCATCGGAGACTTTCGAAAAGCTGAACTCGAAAGTCACGATCCTGCAATCATTCTCGCCGCGTCTCCATGAGGTCGAGGGCTCTTCGGACGATGTCGCGGGAGCCGCGACGCTGCCGGGGGTGGTCGCCGGGGCGGCCGTCCAGCATTCGGACCTGTCACAATCGGAAAAGCTTGCGGTCGATGCGTGGCGCTTGCGCCTGAAGGGAAAAGCGCGGCCTTACGAAGGAATGAATTGGGGCTCGGACGGCTTCGATCCGCCGTAGGTGGAGAGCCATTTGCGGCAGGTGGCACAATGCGGGGCGGCCATGAATCGCTTGGTTGTCGTGACATCGGTTTGGCTTGCGTGGATCAGCTTCGCCAGCTTTGTCCTTGGCTCCATCACGACGTATTATGTACAATGGAAGGCGGCCGACGCCGCAAAGAAGGCCAGCGAAGCCGCGAACGGGGCGGTTCAGCGCGCCGCGCCGGCGGGCGGCCCACCGGGCGCGCTGCCGGCCAACGCTCCCACGATCGGCGATCTTTCGGAGCTCTTCAAAGCGATCACGGGGGCGCTCGACGTCGTGGTCAAGGCGGGTCCGGGCTTGGCCGGGCTCATCGCATCGATCCTGTTCCTTGGGGTGGGCTGCTGGGCCTCGACCGAGCCGGACCCGCGAACATGCACCATTAACAAAGACACCGTGATCAGCATCAAAGACAATAAACTGACTGAACCAGTGATCGTCGCATGCAAATCTGATTCCGCAAAGAGATAATTGTTCGATGTGCGATCTAGTTCGCACAGGTGTGAAAAATTGCACTATGAGAGCTTACGGTCCGAGCTAAGATATAGTCTGTAGTCAAATCGCCATATATTTCCGGTAGAACTGTAGAGTCGGTCTCACTCAGGCCTCGTTGATATCCTCTAAAACTTGGAGACTTCCGATGCGCAGGCTCGAAGGCCGATCGATGTACATCGTGCGCCTGATGAACGTCATGGCTGCGAGTGGAGGCGTGGATCCATTCGTGCAGCGTTGCACCGACGCGCATCTCGCCTCCATATGGATCCGGATGGGCTATGGAAGGCGGATCGATCCCAATCTCCGGCATCCTGACTTTTCGCAGCTTCATAAGAAATTGACCGGTGCCGGCATCCAGATCTGGGGCTGGCACGTGCCGCGCTGTCCGAACGTGGAGATTGCCCAGCAGGAAGCCGAACTCGTCGTCGGCTGGGCGCGGGACTTCACCTTGGCTGGCGTTCTCCTGGATGCGGAGCAGGGCGACCGCTTCTTTCAAGGGGGCGGGGATGAAGCGGCAGCTTATGTCCGCCAAGTGGAAACCGGGTTGAGCGCCCTGGGAGCAGGCCTCGCCCTCTCGAGCCACGATGCGCCGAGATTTTTCCGAACTTTCCGTTCCCACGCTTCTTGAGCCAAGTCAGCGATAATTGCCCACAAGTTTACTACACGAAGGAGGTTTCCGGAAGATTGAATCGGTCAATTCAGCAATACAAGGCCCTCGAACTCTCGCGAGCGTTTGCTGACCGTTACAAGCCGGTCGGTAACATCACGATTCGCGGCGACGTTGCGCATGAGAGCACGGCTGCTTGCCTGGAGAGGGCGGCGGCGTTCGTCGATCTCGTGACCGAGCAGGGGTTCAAGGCCTACGGTTTCTGGTGCGCTGACGAGGCGCCGGACGAGATATGGCAGTTCCTGAAGGGAAAGGACGTGTTTCCGGCAGCCATTCGCCCCGCTGCTGCGGCTCCTCTCGCCGCAGCGGCTCCTCCCGCGGCCGCGGCTCCTTCGATCAGCGAGGGCGAACTCGACTCGTTTGCGGACGACGTGCGCACCTTGCAGGCTCTCGCCGAGGACGACCAGCGTGAATTCTACGATACGGTGCTCGCATCCCAGATCGAGGAATTTGCACTGCGCGCACGGGATGCCGCCGACGATGCGACGCTCATGCGCTGGCTCCAGATCCAGTCGCTCACGGCGCACTTCGTCACGGAGGGCGTCGCCGACGTCACCTTCGACCTCTGGCGGCGCTCGGACGATCACCTGAACAGCATCGTCGCGACGCTGCCCCCGGAGGCGCGCAGCCGCATCAGGTTTCTGTTCCAGGAATTTGCCGATACGGGAGAGGCGTCGCCGCCGGGCGTGTTGTCGGCGCCGCTCGGCCCGCGCGCGTTCGAGGCGCCGGATCTCGGAGAGGACGGTGTTCTGGCGGCCTTCACCGGAACGGGTACGTTCACGAGCGCCCGAGGCTTTCCCGTCGTGAGCGGCACGCTCGCCGTGCTCGATCCCGACCGGGGCCAGGTGGTCACGTTCACGGCCAATTCGGGCGGCGGAGCCCGCGGCTCCCGCGCCACCTACGGTCCCACGCCCCCGGCATCTACCGCGTCAGCAACCATCGCCCCAATCGCACGACGGCCGGAATGGTTCTGGAAGGCGTCGGATTCTCATTCGATCTCGATCCAACCGCTGGGACACCGGTCTATGGCCGCAGTCTGTTCCGAATTCATCCGGACGGCGGCGCGCCGCAGACCAATGGCTGCATCGGCGTGCGCGAGCACGCAGGCCGGTTGCGCGACGTGGAAAACCTCTTGAACGCCAATCTTCGGGCGAATGGCGGCCGATTCAAGCTAACGGTCAAGCATCAGCTGTGAGGGCGGCAAAAATCTCTCGCGCCCCTTGCGACGCCGGCGGCCGCTGGCGTCGGCAGAGGTGCCGCGGCGGAGCGGCCATCGCAACCGGCCGCCCCGCCGGCCGGACGGGCGCACCGCCCCGACCCGCCCTCCCCTACTGCACCAGCTGCCCGACGCTCAGGATCGCGTTCATCACCGAGACGATGAGCCCGCCGATGAGGCCGCCGATCGCCACCGTCACGAGCGGCGTGAACAGGGCGAGCAGCCGGTCGATGCGCTCGCGCACCTGCGCCTCGTGCATCGCGGCGGCGTGGAGCAGGACCGGGCCGAGCCGGTTCACCTGCTCGCCGCTGGCGATCAGGGTCAGGGTCGAGGGCGCGTAGTCGCGCAGGGCCGCGAGGCCCGCGGCGAGCCCGCCGCCCTCGGTCAGGCAGCGCGCCGCGTGGTCGAGGGCCGCCCGGACGACCGCGTTGCGCGGCAGCGGGCGGGCGGCCGCCACGGCGTCGGGGATCGGCACCTGCGCGGTCACGAGCGTGCCCAGCACCCGGCAGATCCGCCCGAGCTCGATGCCGATCATGATCCCGCCGATCACCGGGAGCCGCAGGGCGAGCCGGCTGCGCACCCGCGCGAAGCCCCGGTCCGACCAGATTGCCGCCAGCGCGAGGCAGGCCGCGCCGGCGCCGGCGAGGAGCGCCACCCACCACGCGGCCAGGAACGCGCCGAGCCCCGCCGCCGCGCGGATCGCGAGGGGCGGCGGCCGGCCGCTGCCCTCGAAGAGCGGCAGCAGCGCCGGCACCAGCACCCCGATCACCATGCCGAGCGTGCCGAGCCCCATCAGGATCAGCAGCGCCGGGTAGATCATCGCCGAGGCGAGGTGCCGGCGCACCGCGTCGCGCCGCTCCAGGGAGGCGGTCAGGGTCGCCACCACCTCGCCGAGCGTGCCGGTCGCCTCGCCCGCCCGCAGCCCGTCCACCATCTCGCGCGGGAAGGCCTGCGGGTGGGCCGCCATCGCCCGCGACAGGGAGGCGCCCGCGAGCACGCGCTGGAGCACGTCCGCCAGCACCGGCCGGAGCGCGCCGGGGCTCTGGCGCTCCACGAGGCGCAGCGCCCGGTCCACCGTGAGCCCGGCGCCGAGCAGGGTGCCGAACTCCTTCAGGAAGGCGATGCGGGCCGCGTCCGAGACCCGGTCGCGCCCGAACAGGTCGCGCGCCCAGAAGGGCTTCTCGCCCGGGCCGGCCGGCCCGATCTCGAAGACCTGCAGCCCCTCCGCCCGGAGCTGCGCCAGCGCCCGGGCCTCCCCTCCGCCTCGACCCGGCCGCTCCGCTGGCGCCCGTCGGGCGCGAAGGCGCGGTAGTGGAAGACCATCATCAGACCAGCCCCTCGAAGACGCGCCCGACCTCCTCCAGGGTCGTGTCCCCGGACAGGACGCGGGCGCGGGCGCTCTGGGCCAGGCTGGTGAGGCCCGCCGCCTCGGCGGCCCGGGTCAGGCTCTGCTCGTCGGCCCGGTCGGCGACGAGCCCGCGCAGGGTGGCGTCGAGCGTCATGATCTCCGACACCACCATGCGCCCGCGATAGCCGGTGCCGTTGCAGGCCGGGCAGCCGCCGGCGCGGCGCAGGGTGAGCGGCGCCCCCGCCGGCACGCCGAGGCGCAGCCGCTCCTGCGCGGTCGCGGGCGCCGCCTCGGCGCAGGCGGCGCAGACCCGCCGCACGAGGCGCTGCGCCACCACCCCGTTGAGGGTCGCGGCGATCAGGAAGGGCTCGACCCCCATGTCGACGAGGCGCGTCACCGTGGCGGGGGCCGAGTTGGTGTGGAGCGTCGAGATCACGAGGTGGCCGGTGAGCGCCGCCTGCACGGCGACGCGGGCGGTCTCGCCGTCGCGGATCTCGCCGACCATGACCACGTCCGGATCCTGGCGCAGGATCGCCCGCAGGGCCGTCGCGAAGTCGAGCCCGATGCCGGGATGCACCTGGACCTGGTTGACGCCCGCCATCCGGTACTCGACCGGGTCCTCGACCGTGACCACCTTGACCTGCGGGCTCGCGACCCGCCGCAGCGCCCCGTAGAGCGTGGTGGTCTTGCCGCTGCCGGTCGGGCCGGTGACGAGGACGAGGCCGTTCGGCCGGCGGATCATCGCCTCGATCCGCGCGATGGCCGGGGCGTCGAAGCCGAGCCCGGCGAAATCGTCGACCCGGCGCGAGCCGTCGAGGACGCGCATCACCACGCTCTCGCCGTGGGCGGTCGGCAGGGTCGAGATGCGGATGTCGACGTCCTGGCCGCGATCCGCCACCCTCATGCGGCCGTCCTGGGGCAGGCGCCGCTCGGCGATGTTGAGCCCGGACAGGATCTTGATGCGGGTCGTGAGCGGCAGCTGCACGCTGCGGGCGAGGCGCTCGGCCTCGACCAGCACGCCGTCGATCCGGTAGCGGACGCGCACCTCCGCCTCCTCGGCCTCCAGGTGGATGTCGGAGGCCTGGAGCTCGAAGGCCTTGCGCACGAGGCGGGCGGCGAGCCGCACGATCGGCGCCTGGCTCGCCACGTCCTGCAGGCGGGCGAGGTCGTCGTCGAGCCCCTCGCCCGCCTCCGCCTCGCCGGCATCGCCGTAGACGGCCCGGTGCAGGCGCTCGAAGGCGCTCGGCCCGACGAGGCGCGGGGCGACCCGGCGGTCGGTGAGGTGGGCGAGGGCGGCGGGGATCTCCGGATCGAGCGCGTCGACGAGCCCGACCGCGAGGGTCTCCGCATCCGCCGCGAGGGGCAGCACCCGGGCCCGGGCGCAGTACTCGGCGGTGATCAGCTCCGGCAGGACCGGCTCGGCCGGCAGGTCCTCCTCGCGCAGGATCGGCAGGCCGGTCGCCTCGGCGAGCGCCGTGACCAGTGTGGTCTCGTGGACGAGGCCGAGTTCGGTCAGCAGCACCGGGAGCGGGCGGCGGCCCGGCAGGTCGAGGGCGGCGAGCGCGCGCTCCAGGCCGGCCGCGTCGAGCACCTGCATGCCCGCGAGGTCGTGGAGGAGCCGGCGGGCGGGGTCGGCTCCGTCTCGGTCGGCGCCGCGCCGGTCCGGCCGGGGCCGCCGCGGCCGCGTCTTGCCGGTCCAGATCGTCAGCATGCGGCCTCCTGCCCGAGAGGAAGCGGCCCGTCCGGCCCGCAAGCAAATCTAAAGGCCGGGCAGTTAAGGATTGACACCGGCGGAGGGCGCGGCGCGGCCGCAGGGGGAGGCGAGATGAGGCGGATCCCGGTCCCGGTGCTGACCCTGGGGAGGCGCTGAGCGTGCGCGCCCCGCACGGGTTCCAGGCCCTCGCGGCCTCGCCCCTCTGGCCGCGCTGGCTGCCCCGCGCCGGGTGGTGGCTCGCCGAGGCCGCCTCCCTGTTCGGCGAGGAGGAGCGCCGCGACCGCGCCGAGTCGGACCTCGTCCTGCGCCTGGAACCCGGCGGGGACCTCGTCCTCCTCGACCGCAGGGGAGCGGAGCCGCGCAGCTACCGCCTCGCGCCGGATCTCGGCGACCTCGCCGAGCGCCTGGCAGCGATCCGCGGCGCCGGCCGCGCCGCCGTGCGCGTCAAGGTCCTGGTGCCGCCCGACCTCTGCTTCCTGCGCACCCTCTCCCTGCCCGCCGGCGCGCTGCCGCGCATGCGCGAGGTGCTCGACCGCGAACTCGAGGCCGCGACGCCCTTCCGGGCCGCCGCGATCTACGGGGACTGGTTCGTGATCGGCGAGGAGGCCGGCCGGCTCAGAATCCGCCACTGCGTCGTCAAGCGCAGCCGCCTCGATCCGCTCCTCGGCGCCCTCGCGGCCGCGGGCCTGGCGGCGGGGCCGGTGGTGGTCGGCCTGGAGGAGGACCGCACCCTGCCGGTCGACCTCCTCAGCGGCGGGCGCCGGGCCCTGCCGCGGCGCCTCGCCGGGCTGCGGGCCGGCGACGCCCTGGCGCTCGCGCTCGCGGCCGGGCTCCTGATCGCGGCCCACGGGCTCTGGCGCGGGCACCAGGCCGCGACCCTCGCCGCCCTCGACGCCGCGACGCTGGCGGCCCGCCGCGCCGCCCCCGCGCGCCCGCCCGCGCCGGTCCCGGCCGTCGCGGCCGAATTGCTGGCGCAGCGCGCCGCCCGCCCGCCCCTGGCCGCGATCTGGGACGCCCTCGCGGAGGCGCTGCCCGGCTCCGTCTCGGCCGAGACCCTGCACCTCGACGCGGGCGGGCTCACCCTCGGCCTGCGCGCGCCCGACGCCGCGCCCGCCCTCCGGGCCCTCGCCCGCGTCCCCGCCTTCGGGCCGGCCCGCCTCCTGGCGGAGGACGGGGCGGGCCGCGCCGTCCTCGCGGTGCCGCTGCGCGGCACGGTGCCGCCGCGCGGCGCGCCGCCGCCCCGGCCCGCGGAGCCGCCGCGGTGAGGCGCCTGCCCGCCCTCCCCGCCCGTCCCGCGCGGCGCTGCCGGCCCTCCTCGCCCTCGCGGCGGCCGCCGCCCTCGCCGCCGCGGCGCTCGCTCCCCTGATCGAGGGCGCCCGCGAGATCGACCGCGCCCGCGCGCTCCTCGGCCGGGTGAGCGAGGCGGCCGCGCGCCCGACCGGCCTGGTCCCCCTCTTCGCGGCCGACGCGCCGGCCCTCCTCGCCGCCTTCCGGGCGCGGCTCGACGCCCTGGCGGCCGGCCGCGCCGTCCTCGTGGATGCCGTGCACGTCGAGCCCGATCCCGGGCGGCTCGAGGCCCCGCGCCTCGCCGCGGTGCTGCGCGGCACCACGGAGGGCCTGCGCGGCCTGCTGCTCGCCCTGGAGACGGAGGAGCCCCTCGTCGTGCTCGACCGCGCCGACCTCACGATCGTCCAGGCCGCCGAGCCCGAGGCGGAGCGGCCGACGCTGCTCCAGCTCGCGCTCGCGGCGCGCGGCGTCGTCGTGCCGCCCCGCCAAGGGGCCGCACCGCCCCGCCAAGGGGCCGCCCCGCCCCCCCAGGGGGAGCGATGCCCCCTCAGGGGGCGCACCGCCCCCCCAGGGGGCGCCCGATGAGCCCGCGCCTCGCCGCCCTGCGCCGGCTGGCGGCCGAGAGCGGCGCCGTCCCGCGCGCCGTCCTGGCCCTCGCGGCGGCCGTCGCCCTGGCTGCCGGGCTGTGGCCGGTCGATGCCGCGCCCCCGCCCGCGCCCGCGCCCGGTCCGGCCGCGGGCCCCGGCCCCGGCCCCGGCGGCCGCGGCGGGGCGCTGCGGCAGCCGCTCTTCGACCCCGGGCGCCGGGCCTGGACCGCGCTGGGCAGCTGGGAGGACGCGTTCGGGATGCCCAACCCGGGCACGACCCTGTCGCTCCTCGGCGTGCTGGTCGACGGACCCCGGCGCCGCGCGCTGATCGACGACGGGAGCGGGCCGCCGGAATGGCGCGCCCCCGGCGAGGGGCCGGAGGCGTGGCGGATCACCGCCATCGCGCCCGGTCGCGTCGAGGTGGCGGACCGGGCGGAGCGCCGCGCCGCCCTGGACCTGCTCGGGCCGCCGGTCGTGCTCCCCCCGCCGCCGCGCCACCCGCGCCCCCCGCGCCGGGCGCGGCGCCTCCGGGCGGGCAGCCCTGGGTCAGTCCAGGATCCGCTGGCGCAGCCCCTGCACTCCGGCTGGCACCTCTTCCAGAGGCGGCGGCGCGCTGACCGGGCGCACCGGCATCATCGTCCGGACCTGGTCGCGGAAGTCGCTGGCGATGCGGTCGGCGTCGGCCGTGCCGCGGATCACCTTCGGGCGCAGGAACACGATCAGTTCCGTGCGCACGCGCAGATCCGACTTGTTGCGGAAGGCGGGGCCGATCACCGGGAGGTCGCCGAGCACCGGCAGGGCCTCGGTGCCGATCTGCGCCTTCTCCTGGACCATGCCGCCGATCGCCAGGCTGTGCCCGTCCGACACCGCCACCGAGGTCGCGACCCGCCGCTGGCGGATGGTGGGCGAGTTGATGTTCGACGTCGTGGTCGGCACGACGTCGCTGACCTCCTGGTTGATGTCGAGGACGACGAGCCCGTTCTTGTTCACCCGCGGCGTGACCGAGAGGATCACGCCGGTGTCCTTGAGCTCGATCTGGTTGAGGATCGGCGCGTTGCCGGCGAGCGCGCTCTGGCCGCTCTGCTTCACGATCGGCACCTGGTCGCCGATCTGGAGGCGCGCGGTGCGGTTGTCGAGCACCGTGATGTTGGGCGAGGAGAGCACGTTGACCCGGGTCACGCCCCGCAGGGCGTTGAGCACGACGTGGAAATCCGCGTCGTTGAGCAGGTAGTTGAAGCCCGGCACGCCGCGCATCGCCGCGCTGACCAGGGCGCCGGCGCCGCTCGTCCCGCTCGCGACCGACGCCGCCGTGTCGGACTGGGCGAGGTTGAAGCGCGAGCCCCCGTTCTTCAGGAACCACTGCACCCCGAATTCGAGCTTGTCGTTCAGCGTCACCTCGGCGATCACCGTCTCCAGCAGCACCTGGGTCGGGCGCGCGTCGAGGCGGCCGAGGATCCGGAGGATCTTCTCGTACTGGGTCCGGGTCGCCGAGATCACGAGGCTGTTGTTGGTCTCGTCGGCGACGATGCCGATCCCGCCCCGCCGCGCGCCGCTGCCGTAGACCGCGCCCGAGCCCCCGGCCTCGCCCATGCCGGAGAGGGCGCTGCCCGAGAAGCCCGCCTCCATGGCCCCGCCGCCGAACCCGCCGGCGCCGGAGACGCCGGACCCGGCCCCGCCCGGGCCGAGGGCAGCGGCCGGCCCCCGAAGGCGCCGGGCGATCCGCCGCCGAAGGCGCCGGACGGGCCTGCCCCCGGCCCCCGCCCGCGGGAGCGCCGGCGCCGCCCGGCGGGCCGCCGAACCCTCCCGCGCCCGCCGGACCCGTCCCGGCCGCCCCGCCGCCGAAGCCGCCGAAGCCGCCCGCATCGGCGAAGCCGCCGCTCAGGCCCGCCCCGCCGCCCGCGGAACCGTAGGCGGCGGCGCCCGGCGCGCTCGCCATGGTCGGGTCGGAGGAGACGACCCCCTGGAGCACGGCGGCGAGCTCCTTCGCCGAGCGGTTCTGGATGCGGTAGACGAAGAGCTGCCGCTCGCGATCGGCCGCCACGACTTCGAGCCGGGCGATCCATTCCCGCGCCCGGTCGAGGTAGAGGGCGCGCGAGCTCACCACCAGGATCGCCCCGAGCGCCTCGTTGGGCAGGAAGCGGATCATCGCGCCCGCCCCCGAGGCCTCGCCGCCGAACACCTCCGCCAGGTCGCGGGCGATCGCCGAGGGATTCGCCCGCCGCACCGGCACCATCGCCACCGAGAGGCCGCGCATCCAGTCGACGTCGAAGACCGCGATCGTCTCGCGCAGGGCCTGGATCTGGGCGCGGTCGCCGGAGACGATGAGCAGGTTGCGGGTGCGGTCGGCCCGCAGGACGAGGTCGCGCGGCGCCACCGCCGCGAGGATGGATTGCATCTCGCCCGCCGAGATCCAGCGCAGGGGGATGACCTGCGCCCCGGGCTCGCCCGCGGCATCGGGCGTGCCGCGCACCCCGGAGGGCGGCGGCGGGGCGCCCGCGGGGAGGATCTGCACGTGGCTGCCCCGGCGGCGCAGGGTGACGCCGCGCGCCGCGAGCGCGCTCTCGAACAGGCCGAGCAGGGCCGCGCGGCTGACCGGCCCCGCCGTCTGCAGGGTGACGGTGCCGGCGACGCGCTCGTCGAGGCTGTAGCTCCAGCCGAGCGCGTCCACGAGCACCGCCCGCGCCGCCACCGCCACCGGGGCGTTGACGAGGTTGAGCGTGACGTTGCCCTCCGGGAGCGGCGCGGCCGCCTCCCTCGCGCCGCGCACGAAGACGTCGGTGCCCCGCCGCACCAGCGCCGGGGCCGGGCCGGCGGGCGGGCCGCTCTCGATCGCGCCGCGCAGGCCGTAGTCGGAGGCGCCCGCCGGCGGAGTCCCGCCGCTCCCGAGGGCGAGCGCCATCTCGAGGACGGCGCGCCAAGCCTTCGCCCTCCCCCGCATCGCCCTCTCCTGCGCCAACTCAGCGTAAAGAGATCCTTACGATCCGCATGCTTAACCAAGAGTAAAGCGGCGGCACGCGCCGGGATCTGCACTTTCTGCGCGCAGTCACCCCTGACAACAACTCTCCCCTTGCGGCACGGCGGCGGGGGCGGACCGGCCCGGCGCGGTGGCCGCGGGTGCGGCGCGGCGTGCCTTTCGGGGCCCGACGCGCTAGATCCGGGCCGTTGCCCCCGCGGTGTTGAGGAGTGGCCGCCCGATGTTTCCCGATGTTCAACTGCATATCGCCGGTGAGTGGCGCCGCGGCGGCGCCGGCCAGACGCTTCCGATCCTGAATCCGGCGACCGGCGAGACGCTGGGCCAGCTCGCGGTGGCGACGCGGGAGGATCTCGACGCCGCGCTCGCCGCTGCCGAGCGGGGGTTCTCGGCGTGGCGCAAGGTCTCGGCCTTCGAGCGCAGCAAGGTGCTGCGCAAGGCCGCCGACCTGCTGCGGAGCCGCGCCGACGCCATCGCCCGGATCATGACCCAGGAGCAGGGCAAGCCGCTGGCGGAATCCCGCGTCGAGGTGATGGCGGGCGCCGACACGATGGACTGGTTCGCGGAGGAGGGCCGGCGGGCCTACGGCCGCGTGATCCCGCCCCGGGCCGAGGGCGTGATGCAGATCGTGCTGCGCGAGCCGGTGGGGCCGGTGGCGGCCTTCACGCCCTGGAACTTCCCGATCAACCAGGCGGTGCGCAAGGTCGCGGCCTCCCTCTGCACCGGCTGCTCGGTGATCCTGAAGGGGCCGGAGGACACGCCGGCGAGCTGCGCCGAGCTGATCCGGGCGCTCCTCGACGCGGGCGTGCCGGGGGACGTGCTGGGCCTGGTCTTCGGCGACCCGGCGACGATCTCGTCCTACCTGATCCCGCATCCGGTGATCCGGAAGATGTCGTTCACGGGCTCGACGGCGGTGGGCAAGCAGCTGGCGGCCCTGGCCGGCCAGCACATGAAGCGGGCGACGATGGAGCTCGGCGGCCACGCGCCGGCGATCGTCTTCCGCGACGCGGATGTCGACAAGGCCGTGAAGGTGCTCGGCGCCAACAAGTTCCGCAATGCCGGCCAGGTCTGCGTGGCGCCGACGCGCTTCCTGGTGCACGACTCGGTCTTCGACCGCTTCGTGGACGATTTCGTCGGCTATGCCCGGGCCCTGACCGTGGGCAACGGCCTGGAGGAGGGGGTGACGATGGGCCCCCTCGCCCATGGCCGGCGGATCGAGGCGATGGAGGGCTTCGTGGCCGACGCGGAGGCGAAGGGCGCGCGCCTGCGCACGGGCGGCAAGCGCCTCGGCAACCGCGGCCACTTCTTCGAGCCGACGGTGTTCACGGACGTGCCGCTCGACGCGCGGATCATGAACGAGGAGCCGTTCGGGCCGATCGCGGCGATCCAGCGCTTCTCGGAGGACGAGGAGGCCTTCGGCGAGGCGAACCGCCTGCCCTACGGGCTGGCCGCCTACGCCTATACGGGCTCGACCGAGACGGCGCAGAAGCTCGCCACCCGCATCGAGAGCGGCATGCTGTCGATCAACCACCACGGCATCGCGCTGCCGGAGACGCCCTTCGGCGGCGTGAAGGATTCGGGCTACGGCAGCGAGGGCGGCTCGGAGGCGATCGAGGGCTACCTCAACACCCGCTTCGTCACCCAGGCCGGCTTCTGAGCGGCTCCCGGCCGGCGCCCCACGGCGCCGGTCCCTTGCCGGCGATTTAGGGGTTGCCAAGCCGATCCGGACCCTCTAGATCACCCCCCACCGACGGAGGCCGCTGCCTCCCGGCCAGGCGCCCGTAGCTCAGCTGGATAGAGCACCAGACTACGAATCTGGGGGTCAGAGGTTCGAATCCTTTCGGGCGCGCCATCTAACTTCTTGCTACGCATGGTTTTTTCCTTTCGGGGCTTTCGGCTCCGGAGGGCTGGTTTGCAGTCGGTTTGCAAATTCTGTTCGTGGCGAGTTCTCCCAGTTGAAGATCGCTTGGTCCGCCAGCGCCCGCGTGCGGGCGAGATAGCGGTCGAGGATCACGGTCACGGTCTTGAGCGAGTGACCGGTGATGGTCGCGATCTGCTGTGGCTGGCAGCCGGCCTCGGACAGCATCGTCACCGCTGTCCCGCGCAGATCGTGGAAGTGCAGGCTCACCGGCTCGGCGAGGCCCGGGAGTGTGATCCGGTCGAGGCCGGCCTCGATCGTCGCCTCCTCCCACAGCCGGGCGAAGTACCGCTTCTGCAGCGCCCTCCCCGTCTTGGTGGTCAGGATCAGCGGTGAAACACGCTGCATGCCGTCCAGCATGAGCCGGAGGGCCTGAGTGCACGGGATGGCGACGAGGGGCGCCACGCGCCTGCCGCGGGCGCTCTTGCCCTGCCTGAGCGTAATGGCGGTGCCGTCGTATGCGGACCAGGGCAGCACCAGCAGGTCGCCCTGCCGCTGGCCGGTGTGAAGCGCCATGATGAGCGCGCGCTGCAACTCGATCGGTGCCACGCGCATGAAGGCGTGGATGTGCTCAGGTAGCCAGATGATCTCTGACCGGTCGACGTGGTAGAGGCGCTTGAAGCCCTGGATGTGGTTGGCGTGGATCCGGCCGTTCTCCCGTGCCCAGGTCAGCATGGCCGAGATGACGGAGAGGCGGTTGTCCGCCTCGCGCTCGCCCGAGGCACGGGCGACCTTCGCACGCCAATCCAGAAAGTCACCGCGCACGGCCGGGTCGTTCAGGACCTCGCGCGGCATGTCGCCGAACTCGCTCTCGGCCTTCGCCAGCATGCGCCGATATTCACGCTGCGTGGAGGCGGAGAGCTTGTCGGTGAATTCTAGGGAGGCCGTGTACTCGCGGATGAGGCCGTCGAAGTTGTCGCCCGTGTGTCGCGCCTTTAGCGTCTTCTCCGCCTCGGCGACGCTCAGCAGGAACTCACGGGAGCCCGGCTCACCGTCGAGCCGCATGCCGGTCGCGCGGTGGTACCAGTAGGTCCGGCGCGTGCCGTCCTTGAGGGTCTTGTAGGTCGGGAACGTGCCCGGATAGTTAGCGCGAACCACGGCCGGCCTTCCATTTCTCGCGCAACGTCATGTCGGTAGAGGTGCTCCCCTCCCCTATCGTAAGGCTGAGGCGACCGGTCACGGGATCGACCTCGAGGCGGCCGACCTTGAGGCCTGCCTCCGTGGCGCCCTTCAGGATGCGCTTGACCTGGGTCTGAGTAATGGTCGGCCGACGCGACATCTTACGCCTCTTTATGCCGGCGGGAGCGTAGAGCTTCCACTTTTGCGTTAACACGACTGACGATGTCGTTGCAGTTCACGAATATCGCCGACGAGCGCTTGTTGAGTAGCGACTTGCAGAGATCGATGTAATCCCGGTCGTCGGTAATGTTGACCAAAATAGTCGACGCACCATGTCCAAGCGTGCTACTAGGATCCGAGTTCTTAACGCTTGGTGGTGGACTAAAAATTAATAGTATGGTCAAACCTTCCGGAAATAATTCACCAGCTTTTCTCGATTTGGCGGGATCTTCGTAAAAAATCACCAAGTGTGTGAATTTCTGGGCGGCCAGCGACGCTTGGCCCGGAGACATCCCGTAGCTGGTCAGCTCTGCGATAAGTGCGATGAGATAGACGGTGCGAAGCGTCACCAGGTAACGCCCGCCACGCCCTTCCGCGGGCTGATCGTTGCCGGTCAGCGGTACCGCGCCCCGCGAGATCTGGCTGCGGAGCGTGTTGAACTCCATGCCGGTAACCGCGGCAGCGTCCGCCAAGAGGAACTGAGGCACATCGAGCATGGCAGATTGCGATCCTATCGATGAGCATGCTGAACGATTGATGCGGTCGCGTCAATGATATTGCGCAGGCATCGGAGCCGTTTTGGTGCTGGTTCGCTGGGGACAGACGAGAGCCGCCGCATTGACGCGGCGGCGGGACCAGCACGAGCCAAGGTGAGCTAAGTGGGATACCGCTGCGGAGGCGCGTTGACCCCGGCGTTTCGATCGCTGCCGCTCAAGACTCCGACCGGACGTGAGCAGCATCGGCCGCCGCCTGAACGGCGATGGTCGACACCTTCTCCCAGTCCCCGCATTCCGCGTTGTGGCGTACCAGCTCGATGGCTCGAAGCCTCGCCTCCTCATCCGTCTACGGCGTGCTCTCACGGATCGCCTTCAGGACGATGTCGCGCAGGTCATCGAGCCGCTGCGCTTCATCATCGAGGATCCCGGCCGCGATCGGGCCCAGCCTCGGGTGGAAGCTCTGGGCGGCGCACGCATCGGCGCTGTGCTCGAGCCCGCGCTGTAGGCGCACGAGCTCATGGATGGTCAGGTCTGCAGGCCGGACGCGGGCCGCGGCTCGGGCTCCACGAGGGCCTGAATGGCCGCGCAGACGGCCTCAAGTGCCGCTTCGGTCAGCGGCTTGTCTGCCGCGCCATCCTCGACCTGGCGAACGATGTCGGGCAGGTACGTCGCGAGGGCGGTGAGCCCGGCCGTCGAGGTCGGCCTCGTCGGCAGCAAGGCGCGGAGCAGAACATCATGCCGCGCCTGGAACTCGCCAATGAGCGCCTGCAGGCGGCGCTCGCTCGAGTGGCCTGGATCGACCTTGGCGTATGCGTCGACGGCCTCACTGTGCTGCGCGTAGGCCTGCCGGTGGCTCTCGATGGCCACGAAGATCGGATCAGTCTGCAGCGTGCTCATCACAGGCTCTCTTCAGTGCACAGGGCGGCGAACGATTGCGCCGCCTCGGGATCCTTAGGAGCGAACCGCCTCTGCAGGGCCTTGCGCAAGACCACAATCGGGCCGCGGGCCGGCTCCCCGGTGCGCATGGCCCGGATGGCAGCTGTGACCGGTCCAACCTGTGTGGAGGGTGAGCGGGAGCGTTCGCCGGCGCGGGCCGGCGTGGTAGGTGTCCAGATGGCCATGACTGATCCCCAGGAGACGGTTGTGGTCAGGCCTGGCCGGGAGTGTCCACCTTCCGGTCGGGCCGTCTTTGTGCTAGCACGGTTTTGCCATGTCGCAAGAAACCGTGCTAGCAAAGAAACGTCGCGGCCCGCCCCCCACGGGCAAAGGGCAGCAAATTGTTGTCCGCGCTCAGCCGGACCTTGTGGCTGCCCTCGACGCTTGGATTGGACACCAGCCCGATCCCAAGCCTTCGCGGCCGGAGGCTGTTCGCCGTCTCGTCGAAATCGCGCTGAGGTCGGAGCCCCAGTTCTGATGCGCCCATCCAAGCACCACAGAGCCAAGGGCTACCTGAAGTGAGAGGCGACCGACGGTGCCCACTCACCTTCCTAAGCGAGTACCACCCTCGCGCTGGCAGCAGATCCTCTGGGTGGTCGAAGCCGTCCTTGAGGGCACTCTCGTGCGCTTGTGGCGCTGGGTGCGTGCCATTCTCACGAGAAGGCGTCCTTGAAGCCGCCACCGTCGTGTTCCTGTCGGCTGGCGAGATGGTCGATGGCGGCCCCGGCGTGCGTCTCCGCAAAACCAATCGGGAGTCCTGACATGCGCCAGCTCGGCACCGTCACTCTCCACATCGAGCCTGCCACGACCACGATGCCGGCTCGTGTGTCCATTGCCGTTGCTGGCACGTCAGGACCGAGCGGAGAGGTCGTCTACCTGACCGCAGAGTGCGTGACGCTCGACGAGCTGGAGGGCCAGATCAACGGCCTCCAGGATGAGCTTGACGTCCTGCGAGCCGAGGCCCGGCGCATTTTCTCGGATCAGAGCGGCCACGCGTGAGGAATGATGGGCATGAAGGCAAAGGACCACCCGAAATGACGTGCCGCTGTCTTTTCGCTGCGGCCGCAGCAGCCGTGTTGTTCCCGGTCGCGCACTCCGGCCCAGCCTTCGCGCAATCCTGCGAAGAGGCTTGGTACCAGCGCAACATCCTGTTCAAACAGGGCGGCTACTGCTTCAAGTCGCCGAGAGCGATCAGGACGTTCGGCAACGCCGGATGCCGGTACGACAGTCAGGCGGACGTGCCGCTGTCGGTACGCCAGCGGGCCGCCATTGCTGAAATCCAGGCGTTCGAGCGTGCCAACGGGTGTCCTCCGTGAAGCGGCTGATGCTCTATCTCGGTGACCCATGAGTAGCGTCGTGGATCAGCCGCCACGCCTCGCCGAGGTCTCGCGCCTGGCCCACCTCCTGGCCGATCGCATCTACAAGGATCACATGGTCGGAGTGGCGGTGCCGGGCGAGCACATGAGCGCCCTGGTCGCGGCAGGGCTGCTGCTGGAGGAGTACAGCCTGGAGGTGCCGCCGCTGCTGGCGCCGGTCATGGATCAGCTCCGGGCGCGGGCGGCGGTCGAGACGATGGCGAGCTAGAGGGCAGCTCGTGATCACCTCTCCCACCAGGAAGCCAGCCGCGAGGCGGTTGCTGAGCACCCCCGGCTCCCCCGCCACGGCGACGGCAGCCCGGAGGGATAGGTCGCCGCCATCAGCCGGTCGCCCTCGTACCGAAGCGCCTGCGCATCATCACATCCAGGCGGCCGTCAGCGATCTTTCCGCCGAGCATCTTTTCCATCTGGATGTCGACCCGGGGCCCCTGCGGGGTCTGCGTGACCGTCGCGGTGGCGGGTGGGGCGCCCCGCCTTGCGCAGCTCGCCGCCTCTGGCATCCTCCGGTGATGAGCTACTTCGTCGACATCATCCGGGTCGAGCCGCCAGCGCCCGGCAGCGAGGCGGGCCGACCGACGTACCGCCTGCCCGGCGAGTTCCCGGGCCTCGACGAGGCGAACGCGGCCGCCCAGCAGCACATCCTGGAGCTCGGGCTCCCGCCGGGTGGGGCGCACTACCGCGTCGTGGATCGGGACGGCCGCGAGGTCGTGACCACGCACGACCCGCAGGGTTGACGCTCGCCTCCGCGCTTCCGGTCGAGCGGGCTGGCGGGCTGGCGGGCCATTCAGGCATGCCCGGTCAGCCTCGCGGTCATCTCGGCGATGAACGCACGGTGGCGGAGCGTCTGCGCCTGGGAGACTTCCATCGTTCGCAGAAGATCCTCGGCAAGGTGCGCCGGGGCGCCCTTGTCGGCCGGCTGCGCGACGAGAGCCTCCTGAGCCCCAAGCCGTCCCTCGCCCTCTGCCATGTGCCGATTGGCGAAGGCGAGCTGCTCGACCTCATGCTCCGGGTTCGACACGACGCCCGCGTGTTCAGTGCTGCGGTGCTTCGGCCTGCGCTGCCCATACCGGGCATGTCACCGGCGGGAGTGCGGCGGCTACGCTGCACGGCGCCTTGCTGACCTGATCGGCTCTAGGAGGGGGACCTGCATGAGATGCTGGCCCGCAGCATTGGCGATCTCGAACGCGCATGCGCGCGGATCGCGACCCGCCTGAACGACGTCGCCCAAGACGCCCGGGATTGCCTCACACGCCTCGAGATAAGCTTCCTCGACACTGGAGCACTCGATGCCGATGTCGTCGCTTTCGACGCGGTCCACGTCGCGGAAATGAAAATAGAAATGCGGCATTAGTCCCCCTGAACGCGGTCTTCTAAGACGCCTGAGCATATGCACTCCGCCGCTTTACGCGACAAGGCTCCATGACTCCGCCGAGTCTCTCTGCAAAGCGCAGCGCTTGAACTTTGTCCAATCCATGCACGAGCGGCCGCCCTCCACTGAACAGGGTGTACGTGCGATCCAGTCTGGGCTTGAGGAGGATTTGATCATGCATTCACTTGCACCTTCTGCGGTCAAGCGGAGCCACTTGATCCATGTTAAGAGCTTCTGATCCAAAGGCGCGGGATGGGATTTTGTTCACGGCAATGGCATCAGAGATCACCGTTAAACAGGCGCTCCTCCGCGCCATCGATTAAGCCGGCATAATGATCGCGCGCCATAAAATGCAGCCTCCGACAATTGAACCCCTCCTCTCCTGAGGAGCTTGGACCTACTGCGGTTCAGGCTGGCGGCGTTTCGAACCGGGGCGCGCCGTGCCTGGACTTTCCCCTTGAACAGGCTGACCAGGTACTCGAAAGCGCTGGAAATAGAGAGCCCCAAGGGCCTCGTCGTACGGCCGCCAGGGCTCTCGTGCCATCAATCGGAGCGCCGGGGGAGTGGAGCCGGCGCCGAGGTCCTCGGATAGCCCCAGGGCCGGCCGGCGGTCCGGCGTGGAGAGGAGGGGGATCCGCTGGACCGGATCAGGCTGCCTCGGCCGCGTTGCTGGCGTGTGTACGTACCACCGTCCACGCAGCAAGGAGGGCGGCTCGCCGCCCCAGCCGACCTCGAAGGGCGGAGCTCACTTGAGCCCTATCCCCGCCATCTCCACCGGCACCGCTACGATCACGCTCTTCCGCAGGAGGCCGTTGAGCTGCTCCGCCATCTAGTTCACGGCTGCACCGACCCTGCTGAACGACTGGGTGAGTTTGTCGGCGGCGCTCTCCGCGCGGCCGGACGCGCTGATCAGCTGGTCGAGGGCCGATGCCGCCGTAATAGCCGGCCGGCCGTCGACCGCGAGCCCGAGGGTAGGGAGGTCCGCTACTGGTCCGCATCTGACGCTTGATGTCCGCGCGCGAGGTCCGCAGCGGGTATTTCTCTACCCTTGGCGGAAGCACACCCTAAGGGCAGGAATGCGCCACGAGCTGACCTTCAACTTCGCATATCTGAAGGTCCGCTGTTGATCTATGGGCAGACATGAATGCGAAGGCCTAGCTCTGTGCCCCGACCATCTCCCAGGCTGCCCATTTCGGATTGGATGAACATCGTCTTCATGCTCGCGCAGATCACCTACGATCACGACGAGCGCGGCGCCTGGACAGTCCTCAAGGCCCAGGAGCGGTCGCATGTGCTCTGGACCCCACTGGGAGGATGCTCTGGACCCCACTGGGAGGATGCAGACGGAACGCTGCACGCGCGGGTCGTACGCGGGTGCGACCTGACCGGGCCGAACCACCGGCACGCCGTGCAGGTCGTCGAGAACGAGGAACAAGCCTTCGACTTCGCCGAGACCTTCGGCGACGAGATCCCGCTCGCGGACGACGACATCACGCTGCCGCTGCCGGAACCGGCCGTGCCGGATCACCACATCGCCGTGCTCCTGTCCGAACCGTTCCTGACCTGCGACGGTCTCATCCAGGTTGCACCCGAAGTTATCAGGGCCTGACGGACCGGGCGCCGGACGGGTCACCGCCCGCGCAAGGCTCGGTCAGACGCCCGCCGCTTCCCGCCGTGCCGGACCGAAGGAGCTATCGCTGAAGGTCGCGCATCGACGAGATCAGCGTCCTCCTCCAGGCGACTGCCGACGGTCAGGCTCGCGTCGAGAGCATCCTCGGGTTCGGGGCGAGCCTGGAGAGCGGCCCGAGGTCGCCCTCGACAAGGGTTTAGGTATCCAGCCAGCTATCGGTGAAACCGGCCGCCGCGGAAGCCGCCGCCGTGGAAGCCTCGCCCGCCTGCGAAGCCACCCACCCGGCGCGCGTAAACGCCGCGACCGCCGTAGACCCGGCCGCCGTAGACCCGCCGCCCGTAGACGGCGCCGCCGCGGTAGCCGTAGACGGCGCCGCCGCGGTAGCCGTACACGGCGCCCCCGCCGTAGTACCCGGGCGCGCCATAGTAGCCACCGTAGACGTTCGGCCGGCAGGCGCCGTATGGCCCTCGATGGAAGCCGATCCCGCAGCCCCCCACGGCCTCGGCGGTGTCGACGCCGATCCGGCCCTTCTCCATCGCGCCGAGTCCGAGCCAGGCCCCGAAGGCCAGGGCGAAGAGCGCCACCAATCCCCTGCTTCGCATCGCGTGCACTCCAGCGTGAGCCGGGGCTGGCCGAGCGGATGGTCGCGCCGGCGCCCCTCCTACCGCTCGCCGCTCCTCGTGAGGCGCGACGGACGGTGGGACTAGAGCGCCGGCCCGCGGGGGTGTCACCGCTGTAACAGTAACAGTGATGACATCGGGGTTCGGGAGCGGGGAGGATCTCCCGGCGGGGTCACCTCAGGGGGGCGGCCCCGCGCTTCCCAGGTCCGACGGAGCGGCCCGGATGCTAATTCTTCGCGACGAGCGGACGAGGCTCCGGGGCGGCCTTAGGGGGAGCCACCCAGAGCGGGACGGCCACGGACACGAACAGGGTGGTGCCGACGAACCGGTTCTGCACCTCGACGTCGCGCAGCACCTTCACCCGCGTCGTGACCGGCGTCTGGCCCACCTTGAAGTCGTAGCCGAGCATGCCGCCCAGCGCCGTCACCCGGCCGCGGAACGGCCCGATGCGGTTGCCGGGGCCGCTGTCGTCCGTGAACTGCTGGTAGTGGAAGCCGACGAACCCGAGGGTGAACTCCTTCGTCAGGAACTTCGTGGCCGACCACTCGACGTGGAACTCGTTGCCCGAGATGTAGCGGGTCGCCGGATTCTCGAAGTTGAAGGTTACGCCGGGCGTCACCGAGAGCTCGTAGCCCGCCACCGGGTCGAGGTAGGTGAGCGCGCCCGTGAGGTCGATAGCCGGCCGGTTCAGGGCCACGTTCGAGAGCTGGCCGACCTCGTAGGCCCCCGCCGGAATGTTCCCGCTCAGGTTCAAGCTCCAGTGGAAGTTGCCGGAGTGCCAACCGATGAAGGCGGACACAAAGGGGTCGCCGGCGTTAAAGGTCGAGTCGCTCACTCGTCCCCCAACGACGCGGTCGATGCGGGGCGAGTACAGCAGGGTCGCCGCGCTCACGGTGGGCTCGCCGAACGGTATCGCGACCGAGAAGCCGAGTTGTCCCCCGAAGATCTCGACCGGCGTCACCCAGAGCGGGGTGACGAGATTGATGTTGGTGTCCTGGCGGACGTTCGCGGCCACCACGCCACCCGACTGGAAGACGCGGCCGCCGCCGAGCGCTCCGGAGTAGTGGTAGAAGTCATCCTCAAAGTAGAAGCCAGGCGGCGGAGTGACGCCCGCCAGGGGACCTCGGATACCCAGCAGGTAAACGCCCGTCGCGGCCTCGGCGGCCTCCGCCTCCCGCTCGAAGGGAGGGCTGCCGTACACCGCCGCTGCAAGCGCGAGGGCGGCAACGGCCCTCAGCGGCCTTGCGAGAGTGGCCCCGTTCCCTTTCATGGTTGGCATTCTTCGCCCCGGCGTCGTTGCTACCAAGTCCAGGCTACGGAAGGTCCCGGATGACATAAATAGAAAACCCGAGCATCTCCTGGTTGCTGTCAACGGTGTTGAATTATTGCAACGGCATATTGCCGGCGAACCGTCGTGCCGAGATCCCTAAAATAAACGCGGAGCAGCATAAGATGCGGGTGAACGGCTTAATTGATTGCAAGGCTCTCCTCGCATTGGCCGCTCCCGCGCCGTTGGAGCCCGCGCAGGCGGCTCCGCTGCCCGTCGCCGCGATGACCGATGTCGGGCCGGGCGTCACGCTCGTGCCCGTCGCGCGCCGGCACAACTTCCGCGGCGGCTTCCGTGGCGGCGGCTTCAGGGGCGGAGGCTTCCGTGGCGGTTTCGCAGGGCGCAGGATGGGCGGGTTCTGGGGTGGGTAGGGACGCCCGGGCTTCGCGGGCGGCGGCATCGGACGCCCCATCGCGGGCCGGGTCAGGCCTGGCTGGCATGGCGGCGGCGTCCGGCGCCCCATCGCGGGCAGGGTCCGACCGGGCTGGCACGGCGGTGGCGTCAGACGCAACGCCGTCGTGGTGCGCCGGAACGTTGTGGTCGGCGGCGTCTACCGTCCCTACGGCGCATGGTGGCCGGCCGGTGGCGCCATCGCGGCCGGAGCGGCCCTCGGCTTCGTCGGCGCGGCGACGGCCGCCGCCTGGGCGGGCTCCCCGCCGGCCTCCGGCTACTGCTGGTTCTACACCGACGCGTCCCGGACGAAGGGCTTCTGGGACCGCTGCCCTCGCTGACCTGAGGAGGCTTCCATGGACATCCGCAAGTGCGCGGCCGAAGCCATCGGCACGTTCTGGCTCACCTTCGCCGGCTGCGGCAGCGCCGTCGTCGCGGCGGCCTTCCCGCAGGTCGGCATCGGCCTGCTCGGCGTGTCGCTGGCCTTCGGCCTGACCGTGGTGACCATGGCCTACGCCATCGGCCACATCTCGGGCTGCCATCTCAACCCGGCGGTCACGTGCGGGCTCGCCGCGGGCGGACGCTTCCCAGCACGCGAGATCCCCCCTTACGTGGTCTCGCAGGTCATCGGCGGGATCGCCGCCGCGGCGCTGCTCTACGCAATCGCGAGCGGCGCGCCCGACTTCGACGCGGCGAAGGGATTTGCCGCGAACGGTTACGGCGACCACTCGCCGGGGCATTACGGCCTGGTCTCCTGCCTCATGGCCGAGGTGGTGCTCACGATGATGTTCCTGTTCATCATCATGGGGGCGACCCACGGCAAGGCGCCGGTCAGCTTCGCGCCCCTCGCAATCGGCTTCGCGCTGACGCTGGTCCACCTCGTCGGCATCCCGGTCACGAACCTCTCGGTGAACCCGGCCCGCAGCACGGGCCCCGCCCTTTTCGCCGGAGGCTGGGCCGTCGGGCAGCTCTGGCTGTTCTGGGTCGCACCGCTGCTCGGGGGGACGTTGGGCGGGATGCTCTACCACTGGATCAGCGCGGAGCCGTCGGCGCAGGTCACCGGCATGGTGCCGCCCGCCCCGGCGGAGTGAGCGGGAGAACGCTGCCGAAACCCCTGACACCCTCGATCCGGGCGCCGCGCGCACCCGGGCTCCATGACCGCGACCGACCCTTCAGGAGAGGACCATGAGCGAGACACGGCGGCTGAACGACCTCGACGTGAAGCAGGAGGCGGGCCGGGCGTTCAGCCGCCGCGCGATGCTCCTGGGGGGGACCGCGCTGGCCGCATCCACGATGGGCGCCCAGGCACAGGCGCCCGCGCCGTCCCCGCAGCCCGCGCCCGCCAGGACCGGCGGCTCGGGCCGACCGGTCAACATCCTGGTCATGTTCGGCGACGATATCGGGCAGTCGAACATCAGCGCCTACACCTTCGGCCTGATGGGATACCGCACCCCCAACATCGACCGCATCGCCCGCGAGGGCATGATGTTCACCGACTACTATGCCGAGCAGAGCTGCACGGCCGGCCGCTCGTCCTTCATCACGGGGCAGTCGACCCTGCGTACGGGGCTGTCGAAGGTCGGCGTGCCCGGCGCGACGGTGGGCCTGCAGAAGGAGGACCCAACCCTCGCCGAGCTCCTCAAGCCGCTCGGCTACGCCACGGGGCAGTTCGGCAAGAACCACCTCGGCGACCGGGACGAGTACCTGCCGACCAACCACGGCTTCGACGAGTTCTTCGGCAACCTCTACCACCTCAACGCCGAGGAGGAGCCCGAGCAGCGGACCTACCCGCGCGATCCCGAGTTCCGGAAGAAGTTCGGTCCCCGCGGCGTCCTCAAGGCGTCGGCGGACGGCAAGATCGAGGACACGGGCCCGCTCACCAAGAAGCGGATGGAGACCATCGACGACGAGACCTCGGCCGCCGCGATGGATTTCATGGAGCGCCAGGTTCGGGCCAGCAAGCCGTTCTTCTGCTGGTTCAACTCGACCCGGATGCACTTCCGCACCCACGTCGCGGCGGACCGCCGGAGCCCCCCGGGCCTCACAGCCCGGACCGAGTACGCCGACGGGATGGTCGAGCACGACGGGCACATCGGGCAGCTCTTGAAGAAGCTCGACGACCTCGGCATCGCGAACGACACCATCGTCCTCTACACGACCGACAACGGCCCGCACATGAACTCCTGGCCGGACGCCGCGATGACGCCGTTCCGGAGCGAGAAGGACACGAACTGGGAAGGCGCCTTCCGGGTGCCCTGCATGATCCGCTGGCCCGGGCACATCCAGGCCGGATCGGTTTCGAACGAGATGGTCAGCGGGCTCGACTGGGTGCCGACGCTCATGGCGGCCGCAGGTGATCCCGACATCACGGGCAAGCTCCTGAAGGGTCACACGGCCGGTGCGAAGACCTTCAAGGTTCACCTGGACGGCTACAACCAGCTTCCGTATCTCACCGGGCAGCAGGACCGTAGCGCCCGCAACAAGTTCTTCTACTTCAACGACGACGGCGACCTCGTGGCGATGCGCTACGAGAACTGGAAAATCGTCTTCGAGGAACAGCGTGCCCCGGGCACGATGCGGATCTGGGCCGAGCCCTTCACTACGCTGCGCATGCCGAAGCTGTTCGACCTGCGGGCGGACCCTTACGAGCGCGCCGACATCACATCGAACACCTACTACGACTGGTTCGTCTCGCAGCCCTACCTGATCTTTCCCGCCCAGGAGGAAGTCGCCAAGTTCCTCGCGACGTTCCGCGAATTCCCCCCTCGCCAGCGGGCGGCGAGCTTCAGCATCGACCAGATCATCGAGAAGATGCGCCGTGCGACAGAGGCGCATAGCCAGTAGGGCGTCAGGAGACCGGCGATGTCCTCGCGGACAGGTACCTTCAGCCGCCGTGGGATGCTTGCGGCCGCGGCGGCCGTCCCCATCCTGGCAGGGCCACCGTGGGTGAGAGCGGCCCGATCCCAGGATGGCCCGCTGCCTTCCTGGAACGACGGCGCTCCGAAACGGGCCATCCTCGATTTCGTCGCTCGCGTCAGCGGCGGGGGCGGCCCGGACTTCGTCGCACCGGCCGAACGCGTCGCCGTGTTCGACAACGACGGCACCCTGTGGGCGGAGCAGCCGATCTACTTCCAAGTCGCGTTCGCCTTGGACCGGGTGAAGGCGCTCGCGCCCGAGCATCCGGAGTGGAAGGACGCCCAGCCCTTCAAGGGCATCGTCGAGGGCGACCCCAAGGCCGTCGCGGCCGCCGGGGAGCGAGGCCTGCTCCAGGTCATGGCGGCGACCCACGCCGGCATGACCACCGAGACCTTCAACGGCATCGTCGCGGACTGGCTGAAGACCGCGCGCCATCCCCGCTTCGGCAGGCCCTACGACAGCCTCGTCTACCAGCCGATGCTGGAGCTGCTCGCCTACCTGCGTGCCAACGGCTTCAAGACCTTCATCGTCTCGGGCGGGGGCGTCGAGTTCATGCGCGTCTTCGCGGAGCGGACCTACGGCGTCCCACCCGAGCAGGTCGTGGGCTCGTCCGGTGTCACGAAGTTCGAGTTGAGGCCCGACGGGACGCCGGTCCTCGTGAAGGAGCCCAAGGTCGAGTTCATCGACGACGGTCCCAGCAAGCCGTCCGGCATCGACCGCTTCATCGGGCGCCGGCCCGTCCTCGCCTTCGGCAACTCGGACGGGGACCACCAGATGCTGCAATGGACGGCTGCGGGAGCCGGGCCCCGCTTCCTGGGCCTCGTGCATCACACCGATGCCGAGCGCGAATTCGCCTACGACCGCCAGTCCCACGTCGGGCGCCTCGACAAAGCCCTCGACGAGGCCGGCCGGCGCGGGTGGACGGTCGTCGACATGCAGCGGGACTGGAACGCCGTCTTCCCGCCTGCGCCAAGGAGCGACCGATGACGCATACGGCCCTTCTCGACCGCCCCCCCGCTCCGGACGCGGTCCGGGATATGGTGTTCCTGCCCGGGGGCACGTTCCGCATGGGCTCCAACCGGCACTACCCGGAGGAGGCCCCGGCCCACCGGGTCCGCATCGACGGCTTCTGGATCGACCCGACGCCGGTCACGAACGCGCAGTTCCGCGCCTTCGTGCGCGCCACCGGCTACGTGACCATGGCCGAGCGGAAACCCGACGCCGCCGACTACCCCGGCGCGCTGCCCCACATGCTCCAGGCCGGCTCACTGGTGTTCAAGCCGCCGAAGGGGCCGGTCAACCTACGGGATTGGGGCGCGTGGTGGCGCTTCAAGTTCGGTGTGCACTGGCGCCGCCCCTACGGGCCAGGCTCCTCCATCGCCGGGCTCGACGAACATCCCGTGGTGCACGTCGCCTACGCCGACGCCGAAGCCTACGCGGCCTGGGCGGACAAAGAGCTGCCGACCGAGGCCGAGTGGGAATACGCCGCGCGCGGCGGCCTGGACGGGGCGGAGTTCGCCTGGGGCGACGAACTCACGCCCGGCGGCCGGCACATGGCCAACACCTGGCAGGGCGCCTTCCCGCACCAGAACCTGGCCGAGGATGGCTATGAGCGCACCTCGCCGGTCACGGCATTCCCGCCGAACGGCTACGGCCTTTTCGACATGACCGGCAACGTCTGGGAGTGGACGACCGACTTCTACGTCCCGAAGCACCCTGCCGACGCGGCGAAGGCCTGCTGCATCCCGCAGAACCCCAGAGGCGGCCAAGCGGACGAGAGTTTCGACCCAAGCCAGCCCGGGATCCGTATCCCGCGAAGGGTGGTCAAGGGCGGCTCGCACCTCTGCGCGCCGAACTACTGCCGTCGGTATCGCCCGGCTGCCCGCCACCCCCACCCAGTCGACACCTCGACGAGCCACATCGGGTTCCGCTGCATCCGGCGGTCGGGAGACCGCCCATGAGCGTTCGGGGCCGGCTCGCCGGGCCCTGGAGGCGGCTGCTCCAGTCCCTGCTGCTGACGGGGCCGCTCGCCAGCGCTTCCGCGGCCCACGCACAGGCACCGCCGTCCAGCGTCGATGGATGGGACAACGCCTACTACCAGATCCTCGCGGAGAGCCTGCGCCGAGCCGGACGGGGAAAGTGGGTCTACACCTCCGATGGCCACCCCATCGGCCACATTGCGGATGTCCACACCGCGCCGGACGGCGTGCACGAGGTCGCGGTCGTCCGGGTGCGCCGCCTCCTGCGGGGCGGCGAGATCGCGCTCCCGGTCTATCGCTCGAGCCGGCAGAACGGACGGATCGTCTCGGCCGAGGACCGGCCGACGATCCGCGCGATGGCGCGCGTGGACGTGGCAGCGGGGGATGGACGCCCATGAGCCGCACGTCGGGTCGCGCGCTTGCCCTCGCCTCCGTCTGCGTCGTCTTGCCCATCGAAGCTGCAGAAGCACGCGGCGCAGCCTCCGCGGGCTCGGACCGCATCCGCGTCGTCTACGAGGCACCGAAGAAGGCGGCCTACCGCGAGATCTACGATTCCATGCGTCGGAAGCGCGTGCTGGAGCGTGTCGGCGCCATCGTCGGGCTGGCCCGGCTACCGACCCGGCTGACGTACCGCCTCAAGGAGTGCGCCGGGGAGCTGAACGCCTGGTACGACCCCGAGAACCGGAGCGTGACACTCTGCTACGAACTCGTCGCCAGCATCCATGAGGTCGCGCCGAAGACCAGGTCGCCTGCTGGGGTCTCCCGCCACGACGCGCTCGTGGGTCCCGTAGCCCAGATCCTCATGCACGAGAGCGGGCACGCGCTCTTCGACCTCCTCCGCGTGCCCATCCTCGGGCGCGAGGAGGACGCGGCCGATCAGGTGGCGTCCTTCGCCCTGCTCCAACTGGGCGGCAAGGAGGCGCGCACGGTGGTGAACGGGAGCGCCTTCTTCTTCGCGACGACGGGCAAGGACGAGCCCGTCGACAAGGGCGGCTTCGCGGACGTCCACGGCTTCTCCTGGCAGCGCTTCTACAACCTCGCCTGCCTGGCCTACGGATCGAACGAGAAGCGGTTCGGCTACCTCGTGGCCAAGGGCTACCTGCCGAAGGAGCGGGCCGAGGGTTGCGGCGAGGAGTACGACCAGGTCGCCTTCGCCTTCGACAGGCTGATCGTCCCGCACCTGCGCGTGAGGCCGGGCCGCGGCGAGCGGCTGCGCCGCGCGTTCGAGCGTGCCGCGCGGGGACGGTAGCCGCCGGGTTCAACGGGTTTCGGCTCGCCCGTCGCGAAGCGCGCGCTCGATGCGCGCGATGTCCGCGACCGAGAGGCGGATTTCCAGGAGAAGGAAGACCAGGGCGCTCGTGAACAGCGCCAGGGCGGCGATGAACAGCACCGCGATGGCGGGGCTGTTGTGGAAGCCGAACATGGCGTCGACGAAGGTCAGGATGACCATCCAGCCCGTGACGATGCCGCTGTGCACGCAAAGGGTGATGGCCCACCGCGTGTGCCATGCCCGCCGGAGCGCGTCCCGGAGCGTGGCATCCCCCCATCGTCCGTCGGCTCGCTCGCGGTCCGCCACCAAGGAGCGAACGACGTCCGCGATGCGGGTGAGGCGCAGGACCAGGAGGGACAACAGCCCGGCGACGGCTCCGAGCAGGAACGCCGGCGCGGTCGCGAGGCCGATGACGTGCGTGATCTCGTCGACCGGAACGTCCTTGAGCATCGTCCTCGCGCCGGGCTGGGCCCGAGACTGAGGTCGCAGGCCGCCTTCGGTTGGCAAGGCTGTAACGGTAACAGGGCTGACTTGGGCGTCCGCTCGTCCAAACTCCCGCGGGGAGCGCACCGGCATGTTGAAGGACGTCCAGGACCGAGCAGAGGTGGGAACGGGCTCCGCGGCACGCGCCGCCGTCCTCGACCTGCAGGCGCGCATCAACTGTGACATCATCGGCCAGGAGCGCGTGGTCGAGCGCATCGTCATCGCGCTCCTCGCCGACGGCCACGTGCTTCTCGAAGGCCTGCCGGGGCTTGCCAAGACCCGGGCGATCAAGAGCCTGTCGAAGAACCTGGAATCCGATTTCAGCCGCATCCAGTTCACGCCCGACCTCCTGCCATCAGACGTCACCGGCGGCGAGATCCTGCGTAACGACGGGCACTTCGAGTTCCGCAAGGGCCCGGTGTTCGGGAACCTGGTGCTGGCCGACGAGATCAACCGCGCCCCCGCCAAGGTTCAGTCCGCCTTGCTGGAGGCGATGGAGGAGCGGCACGTGACGGTGGCCGGCAAGCGCTACGACCTGCCGCCCCTGTTCATGGTGCTCGCCACCCAGAACCCCATCGAGCAGGAGGGGACCTATCCGCTGCCGGAGGCACAGATGGACCGGTTCCTGATGCACGTCCGGATCGATTATCCGTCGGACGCCGACGAGGTCCGGGTGCTCCGCCTCGTGCGGTCGGAGCAGACCCCGGCGGGAGCGGCGGCGCCTAAGCCGCCGAAAATCCCGCAGCATACCATCCTCGACGCCCGGGCCGAGATCGACCGCGTCGTCACCAAGGATGCCGTCGAGGCGTACATGGTCGGCCTGGTGGCCGCCACGCGCCGGCCCGGAGAGTTCGGGGACAAGCTGAAGGCGTGGGTCGCCATCGGGGCGAGCCCGCGCGGCTCGCTCGCCCTCGACCGCTGCGCGCGCGTGAACGCATGGCTGCGCGGGCGGGACTACGCCACGCCGGAGGACGTCCAGGCTGTGGCGCACGACTGCCTGAGGCACCGCGTCTCCCTGAGCTACGAGGCCGGCGCGGACGGCGTGACGGCCGACGGGGTCCTCGACGAGGTGATCAAGCAGGTCGCGGTGGCGGTCTGACGAGGGGCACGCGATGGCGCGGTCGATCGAGCGGCGCGGTGAGGTAGGTGACGGGAAGCCGTCGAACGGAGCGCGTGCCTACGTCGGCCTCGACGCCCTCCTGCGCCTTCGGCATCGGGCCAAGGGCTTCAGCTTCCTGCCGCGGCAGCCCGTGCACAGCCTGCTCTCGGGCCGGCACGCCTCCCGCCTGCGCGGACGGGGCCTGAACTTCGAGGAGCTGCGCCACTACTTCGAGGGCGACGACACCCGCACCGTCGACTGGCTGGCGACCGCGCGCCTCGGAGCGCCGCACGTCCGCGTCTACTCGGAGGAGCGCGACCGGCCGGTCCTGCTCCTCGTGGACCAGCGCACCACGATGTTCTTCGGGAGCCGGCGGGCAATGAAGTCGGTCGTCGCGGCCGAAGTCGCGGCGCTCGCGGCCTGGCGGGTCACATCGCTCGGCGACCGGGTCGGTGCGGTCGTGTTCGGCGACGTCGACATGACCGAGGTGAGACCGCAGGGGCGAGAGACGGGGGCCGTCCGGGTCATCGCCGAGGTCGCGCGTCGGAACGGACTTCTCGGTACCGGCGCCCCTTCTCCCGGAGCCGACGGGCAGCTCAACGAGGCCCTGCGCCGGGCCGAGCGCCTGGCGACGCACGACTGGCTCGTCTGCCTCGTCACCGACGCCGCGGGCGAGGACGCCGAGACCGCGCGCCTCGTCACGCGCCTCACGGCCCACAACGATGTCCTGACGGTGCATGTCCACGACCCGCTCGAACTCGAGCTCCCTGACGTGGGGCCCGCGGTGTTCAGCTCGGGCGAGGCACAGGTCGAGGTCGATTCCTCCTCGAAGAGCCTGCGCAGCCGCTACTCGGACGATCGCGCCGAGTGGCGGGAGCGCCTGGGCGCGCTCTCGCTCCGGCGAGCCATCCCCGTGCTCCCGGTCACGACCGCCCAGGATGTCGCGACCCAGTTGCAGGCGCTGATCGGGAGAAGGGCCGAGCGTCGTCTCACCAGCGTCGGAGGGACAGCCCCATGAACCCGGATCCCGGCAGCCTGGAGAACCTACGGGACCTTGCGGTGCCGGCCCCGGTGTCGTTCTGGCCCTCGGCACCCGGCACCTGGATCGTGTTGGCGGGGCTCGCGGCCATGCTGGCCCTTTTCCTGCGGGATGTCCGGAGACGGCACCGCGCCAATGCCTATCGACACGCGGCTCTCGCGGAACTCGACGCCCTCGCGGCGTCGCCCCAGCCGTATGCCCGTGCCGTCGAGCGCGTCTCGGAGGTGATGAAGCGGGCGGCGCTGGTGGCCTTCCCGCGCGAGCAGGTCGCGCCCCTGAGCGGTGCGAGGTGGGCCGATTTCCTCACCGGAAGCGGCAGGGGCAGGCTCGATGCGCCCGCGTTGCGCAGGCTGCTTTGCGAAGCCTACGGCGCCCATGGTCCGGAGCCTGCCGACGTCCGCAGGTTGATCGAGCAGGCCCGCATCTGGGTCGCCGAGCACCGGCCAGCAGCCAAGGCAGGGGCGGGCTAAGCGTGCTCACGTTCTCTTATCCCTGGCTTTTCCTTCTGGCTCCCCTGCCGGCCCTGGCGTGGTGGCTCCTGCCGGCGCACGTGACATGTCACGCGGGACTGCGCGTCCCCTTCTTCGCCCGGCTAGTCGCCCTTACGGGCCGGAACCCGCACGCGGGCGGGCTGGTGGCGCCGCGAAGCCTCCCGCGCCTCGCGACGCTTGTCGCCTGCTGGCTTCTCGCGCTCGCCGCCCTGATGCGCCCGCAATGGATCGAGGCGCCGCTCCATCGGGACCAGCCGACGCGCGACCTCCTCCTGTTGGTGGACCTCTCCGGGTCGATGGACACGAAGGATTTCACCGACGCGTCCGGCAGGACCGTCGACCGGCTGACGGCCGTGAAGGCCGTGCTCGACGACTTCCTGTCACGCCGCAAGGGCGACCGCGCCGGGGTCGTGGTCTTCGGCGACGCGCCCTTCGCGCTCGTGCCGTTCACCACGGACCTCGACCTCTGCCGCGAGATGCTGCGCGATACGGTCGTCGGGATGGCGGGCCCTCGCACGGCCCTAGGCGACGCCATCGGACTCGGGATTGCCCTGTTCGACCGGAGCACGGTGAAGGCCAAGACCATCATCGCCCTCACCGACGGCAACGACACGGCCAGCCAGGTGCCGCCGACCGAGGCCGCGGGTGTCGCCAAGGACAAGGGCATCGTCATCCACACGGTCGCCATCGGGGACCCCTCGACGGTCGGCGAGGACAAGCTCGACGAGACGGCACTGAAGGACGTGGCGTCCGCGACGGGCGGCGGCTTCTTCCGCGCCCTCGACCGCGACGAGCTCGCCCGTATCTACGGCCGCCTGGACGGGACCGAGACCCGCCGGATCGACACGGTCACGTTCCGCCCGCGGAAGGACGTCTACTGGGTCCCGCTCGCGGTGGCCCTGCTCGTCTCGCTGCTCGCGCAAGCCGTTCACCTGCTTCTACGGGGCCGCTCCACGTCGCGTGCGCCCCTGTCCGGGCCCGGGCTGGCGTCGAAGGCGAGGACCTCGTGATGAGCGCCCTCGCGGCCTTCCACTTCGAGCGCCCGGCCTGGCTCCTGCTGCTGCTGCCGGCAGCGGCGCTCTGGTACTTGGAGCGCCGGCGGTCGGACGAGGCCCAGCGCTGGCGGCGCGTGATCGACCCGGAACTCCTCCGGCACCTGCTCGTTGGGCGGGAGCGCCGGTCGTGGTTCTCGCCGAACGCGCTGCTCCTCGCCGTCTGGTTCGTCACCGCGGCCGCTGTTGCGGGACCCGTGTGGGAGCGCGAGCCGTCACCCTTCGCGGATGCCAAGCCCCCTGTGTTGGTCGTCCTTCGGGTCGCGCCCACGATGATGACCCCGGACCTGGCGCCGACCCGCCTCGACCGGGCGCGCCAGAAGCTGGCCGACCTGCTCAAGCTGCGCGAGGGCGCTTCCACCGGCCTCATCGCCTACTCGGGCTCCAGCCATCTCGTCCTACCGCCGACGCCGGACGCCACCGTCGTCCTGAACCTGGCGCAGGCCCTCTCGCCCGAGATCATGCCCCGCGAGGGCGACGACATCGCGGGCGCCGCCGCGCTGGCCGACCGCGTCCTCGCGGGAGGCGGCCACGGCGGCTCGATCCTCCTGATGGCCGACACCACGGCCATCTCGGCCGGTGGCCTCGGCCTTTCCCGCCTCGGTCACCCCGCGACGGTTTTCGCGCTGCTGCCGCCGGACCAGGATCGAGGACGCCTCGCCGACGTCGCTCGCGCTCTCGATGCGGACCTCGTCGCGACCACGGTGGATCAGGCCGATGTCGACGTGGTCGCCCGACGGCTCGACCGCACCGGCCGCGCGGCCGAGGTGGCGGGCGAAGGGCAGCACTGGAGGGAGGCGGGCTATTGGCTGACGCCGCTCCTCGCCCTCCTCACGCTTCTCTGGTTTCGCCGCGGTTGGGTGACGGCATGATCCGCCTCGCCAAGCCACCGCACCCCTACGTCCTCGTGTCACTGGCCCTGTTCCTGGCGCTCGGTGCGACCGCCTACAACGTCGGCTTGCGGAACCTCCTGCTCACGCCGGACCAGCGCGGGCGCTTCCTGATGGCGCGAGGCCGTCCGGGCGAGGCGGCTTCCGCGTTCCGCGATCCGGTCTGGCGCGGCGTGGCTCTGTTCCGGGCGGGCGACTTCAAGGGGGCGGCGCAAGCGTTCGGAGGCGTCGACACGGCGGAGGGCGCCTATGACCAGGGCAACGCCCTGGTGATTCTCGGCAAGTACGACGACGCCGTGAGGCGCTACGACCGGGCGCTGGCTCTCCGCCCCGGATGGGAGGATGCGGCCGCCAACCGCGAGATCGCGCGCCTGCGGGCCGAGCGCATGCGCCAGGAGGGAGGCGAGACCGGGGACACCGAGTCGAGCCCCGACGAGGTCGTCTACGACAAGGGCAAGAAGGGCGGCGCGGACACCACGGTCGAGGGCGACGGGAAGCCCATGTCGGACGAGGCGGTCCGGGCCCTCTGGCTGAAGCGGGTGCAGACGCGGCCGGCAGACTTCCTGCGGGTGAAGTTCGCCTACCAACTCCAAACGGCGTCCGGCGCCGATTCCGGGGCGCCCTCGGGGACACGACCATGAGGAGGCTGGTCGCTGCCCTCGCGTTGGCAGTTGCTTGGGCGAGCACCGCAGCGGCGAAGGCAGCCGAGGTCGTGGTCCGGACCCAGGTCGACGCGACAAGAGGCATCGTCGTGGGCCAACCGGTTCACCTCCGGGTGGACGTGCTCTTCCCCGGCAGCATGCCGCGCCCGCCGCGGGTCAGGGTCGGCGACGCTCCGGGTGCCCAGGTCCTGCGCTTCGAGACCCAGGGCGTCACCACGAACGACGAGATCGGTGGCCAGCCTTACGTCGGGCAACAGTTCGAGTTCGTCGTGTTCCCGCGCCGGGGAGGAGCCATCGAGATCCCGGCCGCAGAGGTCACGCTGCTCGACGCTGCGGGTGACCCAGCGGGAACGGCAAGGGGCGAGGCGCGGCGCCTCGTCGTCACCGTGCCTCCGCGGCTCGACGCATCCGGACCCGTCATCGCCGCGGAACAGGTCGACGCCACCCAGACCTGGGAGCCCGACCCTGCGCAGGCGCGGCTCAAGCCCGGCGGCGCGTTGGTGCGCGCGATCCGCCGCAGCGCCGACGGCGTTCCGGCTATGGGTATGGCCGACCTCGCCTTCACCGCTCCCGAGGGCGTCCGGATCTACGTCGACCCGCCGCGCTCCGAGGACCGGATGAACCGCGGCGCCGTCACCGGGTCGCGTGTCGACCGGGTGACCTACGTCTTCGAGAAGCCGGGCAGCTACGACCTGCCGGCCGTCGTCCAGCCCTGGTGGGATCTGGACGAAGCGCGCGCGCGGGCGGTGACGCTTGCCGGCGTCAGGGTAGCCGTAGCTCAGGCAGCCTCTGCGACGGAGCCGGCGCCTCGCCGCGGAAGGACATGGGCTTGGGCCGCCGGAGCGTTGCTCGGGATCGCTTTGCTGCTGGGTCTCGCATTGGCCCTCCGACGCCGGCAGGGCCGAGACGCCGGCACCACGGAAGCGACGGCACTGTCCGAGTTGCGCCGGGTTGCCCGGAGCGGCGATGCCCCGGCGACTTACCGGGCGCTCGCGATATGGCTTGCCCGGCTACCTTCCGGCGTGCGGCGGGACGCGAGGCATGATCGGCGCCTCGCGCCGCTCGCCGGCGAACTGGAGCGTACCTTGTTCGGTGAGGGGGGCTCCTGGTCGGCCGACGCGGGGCGGCAGCTCCGCAACGTCGTCCCGAAGGTCCGCAGGGATCTGGCGAAGGAGGTCATCAGAGCGAAGCGAATGGACCTGCCGCCGTTGAACCCCGCCGCGCCTGCGTCCAGCCATCGGCCCGCCTGAAGGCCACGAAGGTGGGGACCGGGACGCCTCCGGAGTGGAGGTCAATCCGCTCGCTGAACCGCGGGCGGAACCCAGGAACCGTCGACCACGGCGGTCCTCGGCCAGTAGGCTCGGACGTAGAGCGTGAAGTCCCCGTCCTTGGGCGCCGGCAACCAGTTGTCGCGCTGGGCCTCCGGGGGCGGCTCCGACTGCACGTACACCGTGAGCGAGCCGTCCGGGCCGTACTTCATGGCCTTGTTCTTGGTGCCGAGCGAGTAGCGCTGGATCGCGTTCGGCACGAAGAAGTGCGCCGCGTCGTAGAGCGTCAGCGACCAGAAGCCGTCGACCGGCGGGGTCTCTCCCTTCGCGAAGGTCACCGTGTAGCGTTTGGCGCCGTTGAGCCGCGCCCCTGAGACATCGAGATCTTGGTAGTAATACTTTGTCTCGTTGGGTGCGTTGACGAAGATGTTCGATTTTGCGGCCGCCGTCCGAGTGAAGTAGTCGACGCCGAACGCGGCGTTGTTGGACGTCGTGCTCCAGTGATCCTTGAGCTGCACGCCCCAGTTGCGAAACTGGAGGAGCGGGTCAACCATCTCCCTCTCGGCCTTGGAGGCCTCGTCGGCCATGGCCTGCTTGAGGGCCGGGTCGCGTCGAGCAGCGGCGAGGACGGCGGTGACCTGCGCGTACCGGGCTTCCTCGCCCGGCAGCGGCGGCGCGTCCCTCAGCACCAACGGCAGCTCGTCGAAGAACTTCTCCGGCAACACCCACTTCGTCTCTCCCGAGCCACCTCCTTCCCCCGGCGAGCCCAACTTGGGCAGCTGCCGCCAGTCGTGCCGCTTCATCGTCCCGTCGAACTGCGCGAGCGGGTAGGCGTCGATCCCGGAGATGGCCGACTGGATGGCCCGTCGGTCCTCGGGCGTGTCGTCCATGAAGACGCGAGGCAGCACGAACGCCGTGCCCGTCTTGGCCCGGAACACCCTGGCGATCCCCTTCGGGACCTCGCCCGTCCAGTTGGGGCCGACCAGCAGGTAGAAGCCCGGTCGCGTGCCGTACATGGAGCCGAGCTGGGCGAAGCCGTCGGTGCGGGTATCCACCACCTGGTAGACCCAGAAGCGGCTCCCGAAATCGGGGACCTGAAGCACGACCGGCGTCTCGTCGAGCGCCGCGATGGAGGCTCCGTACACGACGTCCTGGTTCGGGCAGGCAACCCAGCGCTGCTCGGGTGCGATGTAATCGTGCAGCATGGCCATGGCGTTCAGGGGCGCGAACGCCAGCACGCCGTTCATCAATCCAGCCTCACGAACCTGGCTGTTGGCCTGCCGGCGATTGTAGATGTTCTCCATCGGCCAGGCCCAGAAGTAGGCGTCGCGCGCGACCATGCGGGCATAGGCTTCCGTGATCTTGACCGCGCTGTCTGGTGCCGGCGGCAGCGCGGCCGCCCAGTCAGGCGACGGCGCGAGGGCTTCGGCGCGCGCGGCCGGCGTCGCCGCAAGCAGCGCGAGCGCGGCCGCGGTCATGATGTGGCGCCTAGGGGTCATGGGCGGGCTCCCTCGATCCTCGCGACAGACGGCGGCGTCCACTCGCATCGCTTCACGACCTCCCTGGGCACGTAGGCACGGAACGTCAGGGAGAACGGCCGGCCCTCGGCCGAGGGAAGCCAATTCGTCTTCGGAACGCCGGCGACCGGCTTCGGCCCGACCGCGATCTTCAGGGAGCCGTCGACTTCCTTCGTCAGCGTCGAGAGGTTGTTGAAGTTGAAGCGGTTGAGGGGGTTGGGCACGACCCGGTAGTCGGGCACCCCGACCAGGATCACGGACCAGTAGGCGTCGACCACGGCCTCGGGCAATCGGTCGGCTGCGAAGTGCATGACGTAGCCCCCGCTCCCGTCGAGGGGCTTCTCCTCGGCGTCCCGGGTGGCAACGAAGTAGACGACCTCATTCGAGGTGTTCGCCCAGATCCCGGCGTAATTGGCCGCGGTGCGCCGCCGGAAGTCACCCCCGTAATTGCCGCTGCCCGTCCCACAGAGCCAGTGGTTGCGGTACGGGGCCGACTTGGTCAGGGCATCTTCCCGGAAACGGCGGATCACGTCGCGCAGCTTCGCGTCGACCTCGGCGCGGGCTCCCGCGCTCGACGCCGCGTAGGCCGACACGGCGCGGACCTTCTGCTGCATCTCGGCGGAGTTGGGAGCCACGTCGAGCGCGCTCGCGAGCTTCGCGTCCGCGTCGTCGAAGATCTCGACCCCGACGAGGTCCTGGTTGCCGAACATCGGCAGCCGAGGTGGTGGAGCGGCCTCCGGCGTGCCCAGGGTCGTCACCTTGAAGGCGCGCTGCAGCGCCAGCGCGCCATCGGTGTCGCCCTTGATCTCGATGCGGGCGAGCATCTTCGCCTTGCCGGAGTGAAGCTCGATCCGCCCAGCGCCGGGCGGGACGGCCACGTTCGAGCCGGGCTTCACGAGCGCGAAGGTGCCGTAGGGCTTCGTCGGGAAGGTGCGATCGTTGATGTTGGCGATGACCTCGCCCCATTCGTCGAGGATCTGCGCCGTGTAGTACCGTCCCTTCACCTCGGGGATCTCCAGCAGCGCCGCCGCCTTGTCGTCGGTCGCGAACCAAGCTTCGAGATAGGAAACGTCGAAATTCGGGTTGACGAAGTCGGCCGATCCCACGGGATTGTAATTAATCCTGTTGTAGGAGAAGTCGGGCCCGCTCCTGTCGATCATCTCCTGGCGGATGACCAGGGCACGGCCGAGCAGGTAGACGTAGGCGTCGTCGATGTCCTTGTCGGTGACGGGTGCCGTCTGGGCCGCGGCCAGGCCGGTAGCCGTGATCAGCGCCAGCACCGCCAGGCCCAATTTCCTCGTGAGGGTGGTTCCCATTCGCCGCCTCGCTCAGAACGGGTTGGCGTAGTTCAGGATCGCGCTCTGCCGGAGCAGGACCTTCCGGATGACGTGCGCCTGCTGCACGTGGTCCGTGTAGATCGCCGCGGTCCCGGTGCTGCCGGCCGGCAGGCGGCGGGCCACCTCAGCGTCGTCGAGCGTGAAGCGAACCACGAACGGCGCGGACTGGATGTCGGTCGGCGCCACCGCGGAACCCCCAAACTGCGCCTGCCCCGTCGCTATGGCCTGCAGGACGGCCTCGACCCGCCCGGAGTGGACGGTACCCGGGAGCGTCTTGAAGGTGATCTCGACGGGCTGACCGGGCTCGATGTAGCGCGCGTAGATCTGGGGGATCTCCGCGCCGAGGAGGGTGTCGCCGGTATCGATGAAGGCCATCACCGGCGACTGCGCGGTGACACGCGCCCCCTTTCGTAGAGTCAGGTTGGTCACGTAGCCGGCGGCCGGGGCCCGCACGGTGGTCTTGTCGAGGTTCCACTTGGCGCCCTCAAGCTGGGCGCGCAACTGGTCAGCCTCGGCCTGTCTCTGCTCGACGTCGAAGGCGCGCCCGGTCCCGCGGCTCTGGAGCTGGGACATCTCGGCCAGTCGGGTCTCAGCGAGCTTCAGCTGCGCCCCGATGGCTTCGACCTGCGTCTGATAGGGCGTCGGATCGATCCGGAAGAGGACGTCGCCTTCCTTGAGCGGGGTATTCGCCTTGACCGGGACGTCAATGACCTCGCCGGCGACAGAGGGGACGATCTGGACCGAGTTGCGGATGACCGCTGCCGGCCCTGAGGGCGCCCCCCAGCCCATCGGGATGAACAGCCCGACGAGCAGGAGGATGAGGACGAGCGCGGGTGAGAGCTTCCAGAACAGGTTGAACGGGATGAACCGCAGCCAGACGAACAGGACCAGGAGGGCGATGTAGCTGTTGAGCAGGAAGACGATCATCGGTCCGCGTCCCGCCGTGCAGGGGCATCGACGTAGGCCCAGACCAGGATCAGCGGCCAGAATACGAAGCCGAAGACGAGGGTGGCCCAGCTGCCGACGGTCACGGCCTGCGCCCAAGGATGCCCGCGTCTGCGCGCGATGCGGCCGGGCATGACGCCGAGCGCGACGAACGTCGCGATGAGCGTCGCCACCACGACCAGCAGGACGATCCAGGCGAAGATGTCGATGAACGGCATGGACATGATGCGTGACGGTCGCACGCGCGCGGATGCCCCTGAAGCCTGTAACTGTAACTGCCCGCGGACACCTTGCCGGCTGCGCTGGGAGACGTCACCGCGAGGCTTGCGACGGTTCGAGCGGCTCTCAGGCGACCACGTCCGTCACGCTTTGCGCGACGGCGTCCGCGAGCGCATCGATGCGTGCTCCCTCAGGGACGGCGTCCTCCATCCCGTCGACGGCACCGGACGCCTTCACCTCGCCGCTCCGCGGGTCGCTGACCGACCACGAGTATCGGCACCCTTCCGCGATCCCGTGCACGGAGACGTCGAGCGCGAGGACCGCCTCGGGCTGCGAGAGCAGTTTCCTGATGGCATGAGCGGCGGCCCTGTGCTCGGGAGGAGGTTTCACGAAGACGCGGAACCTCCTCCCGGCGAGGGCCCTGACGATGGCCTGGAGGAAGATGTCCCCCTTGGCCATCGCACACCGGTCGCGTCGGTCGCTCCGGTGCGTGACCACCAGGGCCATTCGACCATGGGTGGCTAGGTCTTCTTCTGTGGCGTGGGGCAGTGGGTGACAGGCGGAAGTGGCGGCCGAGGGTGCCGGTGGCAGCCGGGCCGCCTCGCAGACCGGTATGTACGACCCCGGCCGCAGGACCAGCCGAACCGGGTCATGGGTGCCGGGGCCATCGTAATAGGCGGCGAGGGCCGACCTGATCCGGGTCGCCTCGATCCGGACGATGGGATCCTTGCCGGGGTCGAAATCCGGACCCCGGCCGAAGACGTCCACCCCGATGGTGTAGGCTTTGACGCGCCCGCCGCGCCCGGCCAGTGCCTCGGCGACCACGAACGAGAGGAAGCGACGGTTGCGCTCAGACAACCGCAAGCCTTCGGCTGCCAGGAGTTCGCGAAATACCCGTTCGAGCTCCGGCGACGGCTCGTTCGAGTTAGCCGAGGAATAATCAGCATCCATCGGATCCTCCGCAGACCGCGTTAGAACCTAGGTGGATCTTGCCCGATTACGGTGCTCGAGCGACCCCTGATGAGCCGGGAAGGCTACGCATAGGTTAACGTTCTATCCTAAGTTGCGCAGGATGTCTTCCTCGATGGCACCCGCGAGCTGCCGGTACTCCTCCGCCCGCTCGGGCCCGACCGGCTCGGTCGATTTCGCCCAGTAGTCCGTCGCCTCGCAGGCCGCCTCGTAGGCTTCGCACAGGTCGCGGAAATTGGCGTCTTCGGCGGCCTTGCCGCGAAGCGTCTCCCGTCGGTCGGGATACCGGAGCAAAAGCCTCGCGAGGCCGCTTCTCTCGGAACGCTCCATCGAAGCCTCCCGGAATTGAGTCCGTCGGCCGCTTGCCACCGACCCCCCCATAATGCGCCCCGCGGGCGCGTGCTGGCCCTGTTACAGTTACTTGGCCAAAATGGTTGCACCGAGCGCCGTGGATTCCTAGGGGCGGGATAGCCTGCCGGCCAATTCCTGGGAAGACGGAGCATGGATCTGACGAAGAAGTTACTCGTCGAGCCCGGTTCCCACGTTCGCCTGCACGAGGTCGACGCCGCCTTCGTTGGCTCCTACTCGTCACCCTGACAATGCGTACGGCGTCCTCCCGCGAGGAGCTGCTGTCCAGGCTCTTCCATGAGCTCCCGCAGGCGGCCGACCGGGCCGTTGATATCAGGGCGTGGATCGACAACCGAGGACGTATGATCCTGGGACGGAGGACAGGGAGCCGGCGAGGCTTTCCGTCTGCATCGGCTCGGCGCACAAGTGCGTTTGCTGAGTTCGAACCCGAGGCGGACGGGCCCGGCCCCACCGCCGCAAGCCGGAGATGAACGATGAGCGATGGCTACCCCTCGATGACGGCGCTCCTGGGCCTGCTGGCCTTGGCCGGGTACCAGAACCGGGACAAACTCTCGGAACTGCTCGGAGGCGCTGGTCAGGCCGCTCCCGCGCCCACGGGCCCCGCGGCCGCGCCCGGCGGCTCCGGTGGCGGTTTGGGCGGCCTTCTCGGCGGCCTGCTGGGCAACCAGCGGAGCGTAGCGCCCGGCGGGTTCCTGAATAGCGGTCTGGGCGAGATGCTGGAGCGCTTCCACCAGGCCGGGCACGGAGCGGCCGCCCAGTCCTGGGTCAACCAGGGCCCGAACCAGGAGATCGCCCCGCATCACCTGGAGCAGGCCATCGGCCCGGACGTGTTGGCGACCTTAACGCAACGCACGGGGCTTTCTCGCGAGGAGCTGCTGTCCAGGCTTTCCAGGGAGCTCCCACAGGCGGTCGACCGCTACACTCCAGACGGTCGGGTCCCGGCGTAGGCCGCACAGCGACGGGGCCCGTGGTTGCTCGCTGCGCACTGCGGCACTGAGCGCCAAACGGCCTTGAACGACGATCCAAATGCGCGATGCCGCTCCCCTTCGGAAGCGGCATCGCGTCAGTTCGGGCTCGGTGGCTGCGGAACTTTGGCGCTCAAAGCGGAACTTTGAGCCCGAGCTCAACAAGTGCGAGCATGCCGGTTTTGCCGCAATCGGCGCCACGTCCGCTTCGCAACTTGAAGCAGACCTTCGGAAGCGTGATGTCGAAAGTCTGCAATGGGTCAGGAGCGCAGGTCAGGCTATCGCAGTGTGAAGGTCCGGATGGGGTCGGAAGCAGCCCCTCGTGGCTGGTACTAAGACCGTATGTCCGCCGAGCCGGGGTGGCTCGCCCTACACTGCGCCTTCGAGGGTTGCTCGGCGCGGCCGAGCCGATCCTCATCGCAGGAGGACGAGCCGTGGGCCATGCTACCGAGGTTTTCGTCGGGATCGACGTGTCCAAGATGCGCAATGCCGTCGCCGTTGCTGATGGCGAGCGTGGAGGCGAGGTCCGCTACCTGGGTGAGGTCGACGCCTCGCCCGAGAGCATGCGCCGGCTGGTGAGGCGCCTGGCAGGCCAGCACGAGCGCCTGCACTTCTGCTACGAGGCGGGGCCGACGGGCTACGGTCTCCACCGCCTCATCACCGAACTCGGCCACTCCTGCTCCGTCGTGGCGCCCTCTCTGATCCCCAGGAAGCCCGGCGACCGGGTCAAGACCAACCGCCGCGATGCGGTGGCGCTCGCCAAGCTCCTGCGCGCCGGCGAGCTCACGGCCGTCTGGGTGCCCGACGAAGGCCATGAGGCGATGCGCGATCTCGTGCGCGCCCGGGCCGCTGCCGTCGAGAGCCTGCGCGTGCATCGCCAGCAGGTCAGTGCCTTCATGCTCAAGCACGGGCGCGTCTATCCCCGCAAGAAGGGCTGGACGATGCGCTATCTTTGCTGGCTGCAGGAGCAGCGCTTCGACCATCCCGCCCACCAGATCGCGCTGCAGGAGCTGGTCGAGGCGGTGCGGATCGCCAAGGAGCGCGTGGCGCGTATCGAGGCGGCCATCGCTGAGTTCGTGCCCACCTGGTCGCTCGGTCCGGTCGTGCGGGCGTTGCAGACCCTGCGCGGCATCGACCTCATCGTCGCTGTCACCTTCGCGACCGAGGTCGGCGACATCAGCCGCTTCGAGAGTCCGCGTCAGCTCATGGGATATCTCGGCCTCGTACCGAGCGAGCGGTCCACCGGCGACACGGTCCGGCGCGGCGGGATCACCAAGGCCGGCAATGGGCGCGTGCGGCACATGCTGGTGGAGAGCGCCTGGACCTACCGTCACCCGCCGAAGGTCGGAGCAAAGAAGCTCTACCGGATGGAAGCCGCGACGCCACGGGTGCGCGAGATCGCCTGGAAGGCCCAGACCCGCCTCACGGCTCGTTACCGGGCGCTGATCGGGCGCGGCAAGAAGGCGACGGTGGTCTGCACGGCGATCGCCCGCGAACTCGTCGGCTTCATGTGGTCGGTCGCCCGGGAGGCGCGGGTCGCCTGAGGCGGCCACCAAGCGGGACGCTTCCTCGCGCATCGGCGGGGGCGGGACCACGGCAGGAGAACGCCCGTCAGACGCTTTGTGGCCGGCCGTGAGGCCGACGCCCGCTGTAAGATCGGGACAGCTCCGGACGCACACTCGGGACTGCGGTAGCCAACCCGCGCATCAGAGCTTGATCACCGACGTCCATCGGTCCCGTCTCCACCCATGCGCGTACATCCTCACTGCGCCGCTCCTCAGAGCGAACGATCTCGCTCGTCCCGGTAGTTGACTGCGGACATCAGAGCGTCAGATTAGCACCACTAGCATTTCCCCCTGCTGATCGGTCCGCAGCTTCAGCCGCGACTCCGATCCCAGATGTTGAGCCCCATCGCCGCGTCGCGCCCTTCGAGCGCCGGGAGCACGACCCTCTGGGCGAGCAGCCACACGACCCCGGCCGCGTGGGTGCCGCTCGGGCTGACGCCGCGGACTTCGAACTCGGGCAGCACCAGCGCCACCGCGCCCTGCGGCAACCGGCGGTTCACCGCCTCGACCGCGTGCTCGGCCTCGGTGACCTCCCGCAGGAGACCGGCGATGTCGCCTGCCAGCGCCGGGTAGCGCTCGCGCAGGAGCGTCGCGGCGGCGTCCCGCTTCTCCCTCGCCGCGGCGTAGTCCTCCCGGCGGCGCTCCTCGTCCTTGCGGCGCTGGGCGCGATCCAGGACGGGCTTCAGCGCCTCGATGCCGGTCGCGAGGCACCGGCCGGCGAAGGCGAGGCGGTCCATGTCGGCGCGGGCCTGCTCCACGTCATCGCCCGACAGGCGCGGGTCGAGAGCCCGCCTCTCGGCCTGGACGTGCTCCGCCTTCAGCGCCACGGTGGCGCGGCCGGCCTCCACGATGAGGTTCGCGACCTCGCCGGAGGACAGGGCGGTGCCGGAGACTGCCGCGGCGATGCGGTCGTTGAGGCCGCTCATCGGGCCGCCCCCGCACGGCGCTGCGCCGCGGTGTGGCGCGCGGCCACCGCCTCGCCGCTGAGGTGTTCCGCGAGGTGGGCGAGCGCGGTCTTCTCGCCACTGTCCGTCGTGACGCCGGACCCACGTCCAATCTGGTCCAGCGTGCGCATCCGGGCCACGAGCGCGTCGGCCTGCCAGGCCGCGTCCTCCATGACGGCGGCGTTGTCCGACGCCAGCATGCCGCTGACATACATGTACTTCTGCCTGAACTCGTCGGGCACCTGGGCGAGGCTGTCGGTGAGGGTCATCGCACCATCCTTCGTGAGCGGGCCGGGCGGGCGGGCGCTGTCGGCGAACATGAGCGGGATGCGGAGCGCCGCGCCGTTCTGCAGCGCGCCGGCTCCGATGAGCGCGTCGATCTCGGCATCCGCCAGCTTCGGAAGCAGCGCCCGCAGCTGCGCCCGCCGCTCGTCGAGTGTCAGAATTCGCATAGCGCATCCCGCCGTCTGGGCTTGCGCAACCTGACCGGATGCGGGCCAATGTCTATCCGGCTACGGCCCGAACTGGCGGCTTTGCGATCTTTGGAGATTCTGCAGGGGATAACGGCAGTCCGGCGCGCACGAAGTAGGCGGTGACTGCGGGCGAGGTGCGGTCACCCGTGAGGTAGGCCGCGAGCGCGTCGTGGTCGTCGTCGAGGAGCATCAGGAAGGCCGGCGCGGACACTTTCCAGGCGCCGCCCGCGATGCAGCGGCCGACGTGGTGGCAGGCGCACCAGCCGCGGACCGTGCTCGCCGAGCAGTGCGCTAGGAAGGCCGCTTCGCCGATAGAAATGGCCTCAGCCGGGTCCCAGGGGATCAGGATACGGGGCGCGCTCATCCGTGCCTCCTGAGATGGTCTAGGAGCGCGCCCACCCGGAAGGCCGGCCTGTCGGCCTCGGCTCCGCCGCCGATGACGTCCATCATGCCGTACCTGCGCCGGACCTGGGCCCGGATCAGCACGCCCGCCACCGCGTTCGCCACGTCGTCGTGCTCGCCGGGCGGATGGTCGATCCTGTCGCGGCCGCCGCGGGCCGTGCGGCGCTCGAGGGCGGTGAGCTGCGCCTTCAGCTTCGGCAGGTCGAGGAGCTGGGCGGTGCGACTCGTGAGAAGCGGCAGCGCGGCCTGGTAGATCTCGGACTTCGGCATGTCGGCGAGCTCGTAGCCGATGCCGTGGTCGCGGAAGGCCTCGCGCGGCCACTCGCCGCCCCAGCGGTCGCCCGTCACGGCGGTGATGCGGTAGGCCTTCAGCACCGCGGCGAACTCGGCCACCACGGCCTGCGGCGAGAAGGGCGGGACCCGCTCCATGACCCGATCGAGCACGACGATCCCGTCCGCCTGGTGGGCGATCGCGAGCGTCATCGAGTCCTTCCCCGAGCCGCCGGCTGGGTCGACGAAGGCGTGATAGCGGACGCGCTCGACCGGCAGGTTCTCGCTGGCCGGGACGGTGCAGGCCTCGACTGTTTCGATCGAAATGAAGTCCTCGACGTCGTCGCGGAACTCGGCGCCGTACTCCGCCCGCGCGGCCGCGGCGTCCCGGGCGTAGGCGCGGGCTACCACGCTCTCGGCGAGCGTCGGGTTCATCGTCCGGCTCGGCGCCTTCGCCACCAGCACCGCCGGGTCGCCCTCGGGGCCGAAGTCGCGCCGGAAGGCGCCGTAGAGCTCGCCGCGCTTGGCGTAGGGCGAGGAGATGATGCAGAGCGGCCCGCCGGTGGTGGCGAGGCCGGGCCGGAGCGCCGCCAGGATCTCGCGGTCCGGGTTGGCCGAGCCCTCGACGCGCCAGAACGCGACCTCGTCGCAGAGGGCCGCCACGAGAGTGCCGCCGCGCGAGGTGCGGAAGCTCGCCGGGCGGACCTCGATGTCCACGCCGGTGTCGAGCGAGAGCGTGTCGGCCGTCTGCCCGGTGACGTGCCCCGCGAAGCCCTCGACGTGGTCGAAGATGCCCCGGATGTAGGAGAGCGCCTTGCCGGCCTGATAGGTCGAAGCCGCGATCAGCGGGAGGGAGCCGCGCTCGCCCGGCGCCAACACGTCGTCCCAGTCGCACAGGACGGCGAAATAGGCCGCCAGGACGGCCATGGCGCGGGTTTTCCCGCCGCGGCGGCCGATGATGGCCCAGACCTCCTCCACGGGCGCCCCGGGCTCGTTCTCGCGGCCGGTGAGGGCGGCGTAGATCGCGCGCTCGGCGGCCGTCAGGGGCTCGCCTTGGCTCGCGATCAGCAGCACGCGCCACGCGGCCCAGGACTCGCCCGGGAGGATGGCCCCGAAGACGTTGGGGTCCTCTAGGGCTTCGCGCATGCTGAGCAGGCGCCTCACTGCGCGTGCCTCCGGGCGAGGGCGCGCTCGCGGGGGCTGAGGGGCCGGGCCTCGGATGTGGGCGGGCCCATGCGGCGGGCCTGGCGGTCCATGCGGTCGGCGAGCTGGCCGTAGGCCTCGGCGTCGATCGACTTCCCGGCCGCGCGGTCGGCCTCCATCGACTCGCACTCCACCGCGAGCTGCGCGTAGCGCCGGATGGCCTGCTGCTGGACGATGGTGACCGCCTTCGGCCCGCCGCGCTCCTCGGTGAGGTCGTGGATCAGGTCCGCGAGGCGGCGGCCCTCCTCGGTGCGGCCGTCGATGTGGCGGATGTGAACCCGCGAGCCGTTCGAGAGCGCGTTGCGGGTCGCGGCGGGGCGATTGGTGGGCATCATGGCCGTGGTCTCGTGAAAGGGGTGCGGCCTTCCCGGGCTTGACCCGTTCGCCCACGCAATGCGCGGAGCAGCGAGGGCGGGAGCCCGGGTTCCCGTTGTCGGACGGGCCGCGGCGCCCTCAAGGGATCCTCGCCGCTGTCGTGAGCCCCGGTGGCGGAGCGAAAGGGATCGGGTGCGGCACTCAGGGCCGGTCGAGCCTCGCGTAGCTCGCCAGCACGCGCCGGCGGTCGACCGGGGCGAGGCGGTCGAGGGCCTCGAGGGCCGGCGCCAGCGCGCCCGGGTCGAACTCGGCCTGGGCGAGGAGGCTGCAGAGGTCGGCGGCGCGCAGACCGCAGTGCAGCTGCGCGATCGCCCTCATCACCCGAAGGCGGGCACGCTGCTCGGCCGGGTGCAGGTTGTGCATCCACGGGCCGAACCGGTCGCGCGGCGCCAGGATGCGGGGGCGGGGGTGAGGGGGATGGAGCGGGGCACACCAGTCACGCCTTGCTGCACGTCCGGAGAGGAGGTGCCTGCTGCCGCGGTGGCGGCCCATAGGCGTGACGGACTGGGTCCGACTGGTAGACAATCGCTGAGAAGCGGCGCGGTTGCAACCCGTGCCGGCTAGCGCGCGCGAAAAGCTTCTACACATAGCTTTCGCAGTAGAAAATCCTGCTGTCACCACAGTGTCACCATGCTCTCGGCGCGGATCAGCTATGATCTGCAAATATAGATGAGCGGCAAAGAGGGCAGATTTCGCAATATGGACCTCAAAATGTGCGTTGGCGCACATTACCAATTAGGTTGCGAGTCTATCTGGACCGTCGTGGCAGGCGCTCAATGCGCAACCGGCCGCACGATAAGACGAGTGGAGCTATGACGAAGTCGATCCTGCTCTTGGCGGGCGTGATGACGCTCGCGGCCTCCGCTGCCTCAGCTCAATCGGCCAAGGAGCGCTACAGCTACAAGGCGCCGTCGGGCATGTTCAGCGAGGGCACCACGAAGTGGGAGATGTACCGCTTCATGAACGAGGATGCCGAGCGAACGCGCGCCTACAATGCCGGCCTGGCCGCGACGGGCTCCGCGCTCCCCTCGCCGGCAGCGCCGTCCAACACCCGGTACACCAGCAATCCGCCCCGCCAGCGGCAGGGCCACCGGTAGGATGCTGGGCGTTTCCGGCATCAAGGGTCAGGCATCGAGCCGGGCGAGGAGGTTGCGCACCGTCGAGGCGTGCCACGTACCGCCGCGGGCGGTGAGGATGCCGCGGGCGTTCAGCTCGCGGGCGATAGCCCCCAGGCTGTCGTGGCCAGCCTCGCGGATCGCGGCGATGATCGGGCCCAGGTCAGCGGCGCGCCTTTCGGCATTCTCCCGCCCGGCCGCGACCGCAGCGGCGTTCCCCAGGCCGCGGAGGTGGGCACCGCCCGTCCGACTGCCGAGCCGCACGCCCCGGGCCTTGGCGGCGGCCAGAGCGGCCTTGGTGCGGGCGGAGATCGCGCGGCGCTCCTCCTCCGCCACCATCGCCATGATGCCGACGGTGAGCCGGTTGGCAGTCGGCAGGTCTGCAGCCACGAAGTCGACGCCGGCCTTGTCGAGGCCGAGGAGGAAGTGGGCGTCACGGCTGAGGCGATCAAGCTTCGCGATCACCAGACGGGCGCCGATGGCCCTCGCGTGCGCCAAGGCGGCGGCGAGCTGCGGGCGGTCGTTCCGCTTTCCGCTCTCGATTTCCACGTACTCGGCCACGAGGGTCCAGTGTCCGCCGTTCAGGTAGCCGAGCACGGCTTCGCGCTGCGCCTCCAAGCCGAGACCGGACGCACCCTGCTTCGCCGTCGAGACCCTGAGATACGAGACGTGCTTGCCCGAGGCCATGGCATATAAACTCGCATAACGAACGTCTTGTTTGTTTGTACGGGACCGAGCGCTTCCTCGCAAGTTCTAATTCGGCGGTTGGCAAGTCCTGAAGCTATCATGTGCGCCGTGCCGCAGTCGATGTGGTGTGATCGGGGTGGATTTATCTGCCTGGGCGAAGTCTGTGAACGGCGCTATTCCCGTCTCACCTCGCCCACATCGCTGAGAGAGCAGCCCTACCTTGAGCGGCCTCGAAAGCCCCTCAACGATCAGCCACCGTGTACGGTCCTGACGCCATCCGTGCGACCGGCGAACCGCTAACGATCTCTAGCCCTCTGACATCCGGACAGCTGCCCGGAATTTCCGCTGCGTCCAGCCCCGGATTCTCCACCTTGCAAGGTGGGTGGAGAAAGGTGGCGAACGTGGCCACTGTCACGTCTCCACCACCACCCCTTTATAGGGGGTGGGGTGGTGGTGGCGGAGACGTGTGGCAGGTGGAGGTGGAGGCTCAATCCGAGGCAGCCTCGCCAACCTCGATGAAGGGCCGCGGCTTGCTCTTCTCGTCGCGGCCCTGGACCACGACGAACATGCGCATGCGGATCCATGTGCGCAGCAGCGCTTTGATGCGATCGCGATCCCGCTTGTCGTCCGGATTGAGGCCCAGGGCCTCCGCGATCGGGTGTCCGACCCAGTTCTTCGCCTGGACGTCTGCCCGCCACTGGCCCTTGGCCACGGCAGCCTGGGCCCTGCGAAGATCATCGACGTTCACGCCGTTGAAGGCATCCGGCCACTCCCACGCTGTCACCACGCCAATGTGATCGCTCGGGCGCTCCTGCGTAGCGTTTCCGAGATCCACCGAAGCGGTGCGGTACCACGTGGCCTTCTCATCGCGCGGCGCGAGATTGGCCTTTCCGGTAGTGACCTTGAAGTAGCGCCACGACTCTTCGACGCCGGCACGCTCGACCTCGTCCTTCGACATGGCGTTGAGCACGCGGGCCGCCCGGGTCTTGTCTTTCAGGGCGCTCGCGCCGCGCCCGTCCTCGACGGTGTACTCGGCCCCGCCGGCCTGGCCCTTGCGGACGTGATGCACCAGCTCGAAGGCGCAGTTGGTGCGGCCAGCGACGCGGTTGATGCCCTGAGCGATCAGGTCGATGGCGGAGTTGTCGTTCTCTGAGACCGCGTGCGTCGAGACGAAGGGGTCGAGGATGACGACGTCGATCCGGTTCTCGCGGATCGTCGCCTCAAGCTGGTCAAATGCCGGCGCCGCCACGGTCGTGCCGGTCTTGCTCGTGGTCGCGAGGATGATCCCGCTGTCGCGGCCGCTGTCGAGGAACAGCCATCCGTCAAGGTCAACCTCGCTGATGCTGTAGTGCAGGCACGCCGCGAGAACGCGGCGCTCCAGCTCCTCCAGAGGGTCCTCGCCGTTCCACAACCACACCCGCAGGCGCCCCGCCGGCTTGATGCCGAGAAGCGGCCTGCCGGTCGCCATCGCGAGCGCTTCCACGATCACCAGCGAGGACTTCCCGAGCCCGCCCAGCGCGAAGGTCGCGCTGGTGAACTTCCTGATGAGGTGACGCCCGTACAGCCACTCGCGCGGCGGGATGCTTGCGGGGTCCCGCCAGCGGAACGGTGTGGCGCGTAGCGGCGCGGGTGAGGCTTCCGCAGTCCTTGCCCACGGAAGTGGCTGCGGAGCTGGCTCCGCGCGGTCGAGGAGAGCCGCGGCGGTACCCCCGTAACCGTTGAGCCAGTCTGTGACGTCCTCGCCGACGCCGATTTCCGGGAACCTGATCAGCTGCAGGCGGGCCGCCGCGCCGGAGGCGAGCGCGATCTTACGCTCCTCGCAGGCCCGTCCCGGCTCGTCATTGTCGGCGAGCACAACGAGGTCCCGCCCTGCGACGAGGGCGCGGGCCGCGTCCGGAACGTCGTTCGAGCCGCCGAAGGTGAAGGCGAGGAGGCCCACCGCAGCGAGCGTGTCGACGTCGCGCTCTCCCTCCGGCCACAGGAGCGGCTCGGCGCGGTGTTCCGGATCGAAAGGATCCAGCGCGCCGGCAGGGCCGGTGTAGGGCACCGGCTGGTAGCCGGCGGGCTTGCGGCCCTGCCAGCCGACTTCGCCGTCTGAGGGCCGCCTGACGCGGTAGAAGTCGCGGAACTCGCCGCTTGTGAGCTTCACCTTGATCCGGACCGGCGAGCCCTCGCGCCGGTAGATGTGGCGGCGCAGCTCGTCCCGTAGCGGGTCGATGGCGTCGCGACCGATCGCGAAGAAATGCGGCTTGCTCTTAGCGTCGGGAGGGGTCCAGTCCGGGAACGGGCCCGCCGAGCCGTGACGTGCTGCCGGCGCGACCGCGCCGTTCGCGTGACCGTTGGGACGCGGGCCGGCCGGCGCAGGGGTGGTGCGGGGTTCGAGCTCACCCTTGCTCAGACCGCTCCGGATCGTGGCTCGGGCCGCAGCGGCGCCGTCCTTCTGAACGTAGCCGTTTGCCGTTGCGGCCTCGAACAGGCAGCGCTCGGCCGAGTTCCGGTCGAGTTTGCCGGCGCCGACTAGCTGCCCGATGTTGAAGGCCGCCAGGTTCAGCTGATTGTTGCGCCCCGAGCGGGTCGCGGCCAAGCCCTCGCACTCGCGGTCGAGGGCGGCCTGGGCATAGCTCTCGTCGGAGGACGGACGGCTCACGGGATCCCCCTCTGAAGGGCGTTCAGGGACGTGCAGGGGGCGAGGCGGATCCGGCGCCAGGTCGTGTGGCGCTCGCGGCTGCTGTCGGCGATGACCCAGCCCACGCCGCGGGGTGGCCGGGGGAGCGTGACCCACGAGCCGTCCGAGTGTTCCACCACGCAGTCGCGGGTGGTGACGCTCTCGATGATGAGGTGAGGTGCACTCACGACGCACCTCCCGCATCCGGTATCAGACCCTCGGCCTCGACGGCGGCCTTGGCGGCCAGCAGGACCTCCGCGAGCGCGGCGAGGAGATCCGGCCGCACGACGATGCCGCTCGCTGTCGGCGCCATCCCGCGCCCGCCGGAGCGGTGGAGGCGGACCTCCACCATCGGCTTTCCGTGGAAGGGGCGGAGCTCGACGACGAACGCTTCGCGTCGCCCCTTCGGGATTGTGGCAAGACGCTGTGGGATCATCGCCGCGCCTCCATCAGGTAGGCGCGGGCCTCGCTCGGCCGGCTGAAGACGCCGCAGACCATGCCTTCGCGGTCGACGACGACCACCGGGCGGCTTGTCAGGGCGATACGAGCCTGCTTATGCTCTGTTCCGCTTCTGCTGAAGGAAGCCTCTGAATTAGCGCCGCTCCGGGCCTGGACTCCCGGGGCGGCGTTGCTCTTTTCGGAGAGAGATGAGTGCGGGTCCAGGTTTGCAACCCGGGTGCTAACCCCTTGATCCTTAAAGGGCAGATCGTCGCTCAGTTTGCAGAGAAACTCTGCATTTTCAGCGCCCTGCCCCAATCTACGAATCTGGGGGTCAGAGGTTCGAATCCTTTCGGGCGCGCCATCAAACTCAAGCATTTAGTGAAAACTAAGCGACCGGGCGCTTACCAGGATGAGACGCTGGTAAGCGCGTGGTAAGCAGCCGGCGATTTTCGCCAATCAGGCGTGACAACGCCGCTCCCGGTCGAGGGCCTTTCCTGCGGTAGGCGGGGCTTCGGTTCAGCCGCCCTGATTGCGGCTGGTAGAAGGCCGCAAAATAATGCATCTCGGTCGCCGGCGTCTTGCGGGGCTTGGTCTCGGCGTACTCGCTGAAGGAGGCCGACACGAGGCAGCGGAACGCGCGCTTGAACCATGGCCGCCAGTAGGACGAGATCACGTTGCGGACGTTTGTGACGGGCTGGGTGCCGAGCTTCGGGGGCGGCGGGAAGCCCCAGCGCATAATCCGCCAACTCGCGCTCGCCCTCCGCCTCACGCACCACGGGCGCCATTCGCGCGCCGGCTGTACGTGACGCACCGCGAGATTGGTCTAGCGGATCGCGTCCGTGAGCGCCTATCTGGTGGTGCCACACAGGACAGAGCGAAGAAGGGCGGAGATCATCTCGCCCATCTGAACTCAGTCCATCAATCCCTCGCAGAAAGGCTTCTCGCCCGACCGCAAGCGTGCCACTTCGGTGGATCAGCGACGCCTGCGGGCACAGGCCGGCAGGGCACGATGGAGAGGGCCCACTTCCTGGGGCTCCAGGCGTTTCTCAGCATCGCGAACTGGGGAAGCTTCAACCGGGCGGCTGGGCACCGCGATGAGTACCTGTGCCCTGTGCGCCGGTGGCATCGCCTTCTGCGCGGCGCTGCTCCCCTCGCAGACCGCCGGCGCCGACCTACACGGCGATCCAGGTCCCACCGACGGCCGCCAGGTCGAGCCTGGCCGGATGCCGGCAGAGCGGTACCGCCCCATCTCGTACACACCGACGTGTAGGAGCCGCCCACCACACGACAGAGCTCGGGGAGGAGCAGGAGATGTCCCAGACCGCTTCAGGACATGGCACGGATCGACGCAAGTTCCTGCAAGTGACGGGCAGCCTCCTAGCCGCAGCCGCCAGTCCCGTGCGGGTGGCCGCGGCCGGTGGCGAGGTCACCGGACAGCTCGCCCGCTACATGGTCGAGGCGCGGGACCGGCCTTTGCCGCCCGAGGTCGTGCAGGCCTGCAAGCACCGCATCCTTGACACCTTCGGCGCCATGATCTCCGGCGCTCGCATGCGGCCTGGCGAGTTGGCGACGGCCTATGTGCGCGGCCTCAGCGGCACCGATCAGGCCACCGTCGTCGCCTCCGACCTGCGCACGACCGCGATCAACGCGGCGCTCGCCAACGCCATGTGTGCCCACGCGGACGAGACGGACGACTTCGAGCCGGTCACCAAGGCGCATCCGGGCTCCGCGACCGTGCCCGCAGCTCTCGCGATGGCCGAGAAGGAGGGCCGCTCCGGCCTGGAGATGATCCGCGCCGTGGCGCTCGGCTACGATCTCTGCTGCCGGCTGCTGCTGGCGCTCGGGCCAGACCTTGTGCGCGGCTCCCACCGTAGCGCAGAGGGCACGAGCTCGACCTTCGGTGCGCTCGGGGCGGCCGCCACACTCGCCCGCCTCGACGAGCGGAGCACGCGCTTCGCGCTGTCCTACGCGGCCCAGCAGGTCTCGGGCCTGTGGAGCTGGGTGAAGGACGAGGACCACATCGAGAAGGCGTTCGACTTCGCCGGCATGGGCGCCCGCAACGGCGTCACTGCCGTCTCCATGGTTCAAGCCGGCCTGACCGGTGTCGCTGACGTCCTCGACGGGACGCACAACCTGTTCATCGCGCTCTCAAGCGACCCAAAGCCCGAGGCGATGCTGGAGGGGCTCGGGAGCCGCTTCTTCGTCACCGAGACCGCGATCAAGACCTTCTCGGTCGGGTACCCGATCCAGTCGCCGCTCGACGCGGTTTTGACCTTGCGCGAGCGCCACGGCCTGCGGGCCACCGATGTGCGACGGGTCGTGGTGCATCTGCCGACCGACGCGGTCGGCATCGTCGGGCACAGCGCCATGCCAGACGTGAACTGTCAGCACCTCGTCGCGTTGGCGCTCGTGAAGGGGGCCGTCTCCTTCGCCGACAGCCATGATCCGAGGCTGATGCAGGAGCCATCCATCCAGTCCGTGCGGGAGAAGGTCGAGGTGGTGGGCGATCCCGGCCTGATGACACGGGAGGCTCCGCGCAGCGCGCGGGTCGAGGTGATCCTTGCCGACGGGCGCAGGCTCGAGCACTTCACGAAGTTTCCGCCGGGAACGAAGGAGAACCCCCTGAGCACGGAGCGGGTTAACGCGAAGGTTCGCGACCTGATCGTGCCGGTGCTTGGGGTATCGCGCGCGGACGACCTGATTGCGCGTATCAACGACCTCGAAAATCTTGAGGACGTCCGAGCACTACGGCAATTGTTCGCGCCCTGACCCGACTGCAACCTAAGCCTAGGCGTAGTGTGGGCTAGGGCCGCTGCGCGCCAGGAGCCGACATTGAGCTGCCGAGATCTGAAGGGCCGCTTCCGACCCTTCTCGGGCGTTCGGAAGGTCTGCTTACCGGCGGTCTGATCGGCCCTGAACCACCGGGGCTGGCCGAGGACGGCCATGTTCCAGCATGGCTGTTCCATTCATCAAGCCCTATTGGAACGGGCTTGGACCCAGCCCTGGCTCGCGCGTACACCAGTTATTGAGGTGCTGCGCAGGGTCCGAGCCACGGTTCTTCGCTGACAAGCGCCTGATCGCTCAGCGCCGGGGAACTCCAATGCCCAGCCAAGAGCAGATGATGAAGCGCCAGCAGGTGCTGGCCGATTTCGGCGAGTTCGTCCTGCGCAGCGAGAACCTCGACGAGGTGCTGGCTGAAGCCTGCCGTCTCGTCGCCGAGGCTTGCGGCATCACCCGCGCCAAGATCCTAGAGATCCAAGGGGACGGGCAAAGCTTGCTCGTGCGGGCTGGCGTCGGCTGGGATCCGGGCATCGTTGGTCGGCTGCGCCTACCCATGAGAGAGCGCTCCTCCGAGACCTTCGCGATCAAGGAAGGCAGGCCCACCATCACGCAGGACATCCGCAAGGAGGAGCGCTTTGATGTCCCCGCGTTCATGAAGGAGGCCGGAGTCATCGCATTCGCCAACGTGCCGATCTTCGTGCCCGGCTGGAAGGCTTACGGCCTGCTGCAGGTGGACGCGACCGAACCGCGCGAATTCGGCAAAGAGGATACCGAGTTCCTGCGCACCTACGCCATCATCCTGGGGCCGGTGATCGACCGCCTGCAGAAGGTGAGTGCCTTGCGCTTGACCGAGGAGCGCTTCCAGCGCTTCGCCGAGCATTCGGCGAACGTTCTCTGGCTCGCCGACCTGGAGAGCGGACAACTCAATTATCTCAGCCCGGCCTTCGCGCAGGTCTGGGGCATGTCCGCCGAGGACATGCCGGACCTCGCGAGTTGGCTCGCCAGCCTTCACCCGGAGGACCGCGACGCCGCCGCGCAGGCGCTGGAGCGGGTCGGCGGCGGCGAGACAGTCGTGTTGGAGTATCGCATCCAGCGCGCCTCAGACCACGCGGTGCGCCGCATCCGCGACACCTTCTTCCCGATCCCGGGCATTGACGGACGGAGCCGGTCAGCGGGCGGGATCGCGCAGGACGTCACCACCGACACCGGCCTGCGCGCCTACGTGGTCGCGGTTGGGGACGACGCCCGGAGTAGCCTTGTTGGTGCCCTGCAAGCCGCCGGGTACGAGGTGCAGACCTTTGCGAGCGGTCAGGCCCTCCTCAAGATTGCTGGCTCGCTGATGCCGGGCTGCGTCGTGCTCGACCTCGAGGAGGCGAGCGGCCTGGTGACCACAAGCGCGCTGAAGGCGGCACGTGCGCACCTGCCCGTGCTGGCGGTCGGCGCGAGCGGGGGCGACGTCGGCTTCGGGGTCCGCGCCATGAAGGCGGGAGCGGTCGATTTCCTCGAAGCCCCCTGGACACCGGAGGTGCTGCTGTTCGCGGTTAGAACGGCGCTCGCCGAGATCCACGCCGAGGCTGATCGGGCGCGCCAGGGCGAGGAGGCCCGTGCCCGGACTGCGGCGCTTTCCGCGCGCGAGCGCGCGGTGCTGGAGGGTTTGCTCGCGGGCGGGACCAACAAGACCATCGCCCGCACGCTGGGCCTGAGCCCGCGCACGGTGGAGATCCACCGGGCTCGGGTCATGGAGGCGCTCGGCGCCCACACCCTACCCGAGGCCGTTCTCATCGCGACCGCAGCTGGCGTGCGTCCCACCGTTCAGGACGGCGACTAGGTCGCAGCCCAGCGCCCGCGTAGGAAGCGGGCCGTTATGGGCCTCGAGACAGCCGGCGTTCGCTAGAGATACCCGGCCTCGAACTCCGCGAGCTGACGCAGCCGCTGCGGCGCGAGTATCTGCAGGCGCGGTCCCCGCAGCGAGATCAGCCCGTCGCGTCGTAGGGCTTGCAGCACGCGGTTGACGTGCACGTACGACAGGCCAAGTGTGTCGGCCAGATCCACCTGGGTCAACGGCAGATCATACTGACCATCCGAGACTTGGCCGATTGATCCCAGGCGCTCCAGCAGTTCGCACAGGAGATGCGCCATTCGCTCAGTGCCCGAGCGGCTGACATTGGCCACCCACTCGTGCGCCGTCGCCTCTTCGGCGAGCCTCGCGTACTGGAGCGCGAGCGCGATGCGGGGATGCCGGCCGAGCAGGTCGAAGTAAGCCACGCGCGGAACCTTGGCGACGAGGCAGTGCGTGAGGGTCTCGATCGTGTGGTCGAGCGGGTAGTTGTGGAGGACACCGCGGTCGCACAGATCGCCGGGGACGAGATAAGCCACAATCTGGCGGCGGCCGGACGCACGTCGCTTGTCACGGCTCGCGAACCCGGCGAAGACGATGAGCGCGTGATTGGCCACGCTGTCCTGCTCCACAATGACGGTGTGCCGCTCGACCGGCCGGACATAGCCGGTCAGGCCTTCAAGCGCCGCTCGATCCTGCACCGAGAGCGGGGCAAAGCCATCGAGCTTACGCGCCAGCGCACAGACGGGGCTGTCCGCTTCCGGCGCCGGAGACACCTGCGGTGGTACCTGAGCGACTCCGGATCCGGCGGGATCCATCACGGTTATTGTGGCAAGTGTCTCCATCGAACTTCCTCTGGAATGGTTGCCCCATTCTTCCGGCGGCGCAGCGCGAGTACATCCGGTCCATTCCTTAGGAGCCCGCCGAGCCGCGAGCTTCGATCTCCTCGCTCCGGTAGGCCATCGCAGAGGCAGGACGAGATCCTTGAGGCGCTGGACCGCCGCATCGTGGAGGCCGAGACACAGGTCACGGCGCTGACTGCGATCATCATCGGCCTCAGCAAGGCCGGGTGTGACACCGCCGAGGCAGCGGCCCTGTTGCGCGACTACGAGACCTCGCTGCCGAACCTGCGTGGCCAGCGATGGGCGATCCCAGCCAAGGGAGGGCAGGATCCATAATGTCCAGTCGGCGAATGGCCGATTTGGAGATGCCGCTTGGGTCAGCTGGATGGCAGGAATGGGAGAAAAGCCGAATGTCGGCTTTCGGGCAACGGGCCAATGGCGGCTCTCCACCGAGGCCGTGTGAAAACTCAGGCGCGCTCCGAAATCGGAGAATAATCTTCTACACAGCCGTTATCCGAGCATCCTGGATGGCGGCCGAGATGCCAACTGGGTGCCTATTCCGGCGCTGCCCAGGGTTATCGAGGGAAGATCCTCCTGCCGCCTTTGCGTTTTCACACAGCCTCCACCCCATCCAGACCTTGGTCGCCAGCGGTTCAAATGTCCGCTTGGGGTCAGCAGCGGCGGTTATGAGAGTGCATTCCGGGGGTCTGGTAGGGTCGAGAGCAGCCCCTTGCATGGCTAAGCTGATTGGTTTTGACCCTAGCCTTAGTCGTCGCTGGCCAGCTTCCGCCTTTGCCGATCAGTCGCAGCGGTCGAACGGGGCCGCCCGCCCTCACTAACGACGAACCCTGCGCGCCACCGGATAGCAGCCACGAGGCACCCGGCGCGATCGTCCCCTGGCCCAGATTGCGCCGCCTCGCCGGTGCGGGCGACGAGGCCGCAGGTTGAGCTCTGGGCGTCTTGGGGGCGGTGCGCAGACGGGCCTCGCATCCGGCGGTTGGTCGAGGCCGGATGCGGCCCGGATAATCGTCCCGAACCGTCGCGAGGCGCGCGATCACGCCGGCCTCGTCACGGTCGATATCCGCGCCGTCGCGGTAACGTCGGGGACATCGGCCGCGAGCGGAACAGTCGTGAGGGTCACCCCGCAGCCGGAAGGGCGGGAGCGCGGATGTCGGCCAAAGCTCAGGGTGCAGTCTCGGCGGAGGAGCAGCGCTGGGCGACGCGCCAGACCGCGCTGTCGAGGGGCGCGCCACGCCACTGCGCGAGGTGGCGGTCACTCGCCAGGAGGGCCGCCTGGTCGATCCCGGTGCGGACGCCCATCGCCTCCAGCATGGACACGACGTCCTCGGTCGCGGCGTTGCCGGTCGCGCCGGGCGCGTAGGGACAGCCGCCGAGCCCGCCGATGGCGGTATCGAAGTGGACGATGCCGGCCTGCAGCCCGGCCAGGACGTTGGCCAGCGCGCAGCCGCGCGTGTTGTGCAGGTGAAGCTCGAACACGATGCCGGGGAAGCGCGCGATCAGCCCCCGCGACAGCCGGTCGACCTGCACCGGATCGGCGATGCCGATCGTGTCGCACAGGCCGATCCGCTCGCACCCGCCCGCGACCAGCCGGGCCACGATGGCGTGGATGCGCTCATCCGGCACCGCGCCCTCGAAGGGGCACCCGAACACCGTCGACAGCGAGATCCGCCGCCGCAGCCCGTCCGCTCCCGCGGCCGCGTGCAGGTCGAGGATCTCGACGAGCGATTCCTCGGTCGAACGGTTGAGGTTGCGTCTGTTGTGGCTGTCCGTCGCCGAGAAGACGAAGGTCATGCCCTTGATGCCGGCGCGCTGCGCCCGCTCCATGCCGCGCGCGTTGGGGATGAGCGCGAAGGCGCCGACCGGCAGGTGACGGGTCGCCCGCACGACCTCCTCGGCGTCGGCGAGGTTCGGGATCCACGACGGATGGGTGAACGAGGTCACCTCGATCTCGCCGAGGCCGGACGCCGCCAGCTGCTCGATCAGCCTGACCTTGTCCTCGGTCGGCATGAAGCGGGCTTCGTTCTGGAGGCCGTCGCGGGGGCCGACCTCAGTGATGTGGGCGAAGGCAGGCAGCCGCATCGTCGTCAGGCCTCCGGCCGGAAGGCGCGGCCGAGGATGTCCATCAGCCCCTCGTAGGTGACGTCGCGCGGGTTCGGACGGACCTGGCGGACATTCGTCATGCCATCGCGGGCGAGCGCCTCCATGGCGCTGCGCGGCACGGCGAGATCGTCGAGATGCGCCGGGATGCCGACGTCGCGCGACAGGGCCTCAACCGTCGCGACCGCCCGCTCGGCGCCCTCGCGGACCGGGAGGTGGGCGACCGTCTCGCCGAGGGCCGCCGCGACGTCGCAATAGCGCGGCAGGGCCGCGACGAGGTTCCAGCGCATCACGTGGGGCAGCAGCACGGCGTTGGCGATGCCGTGCGGGATGTTGAACTGCCCGCCGAGCGGCATCGCTAGGCCGTGCACCATCCCGGTCGCGGCGCTGCCGAAGGCGTAGCCGGCGTAGAGGCTCGCCGTCAGCATCGCCTCGCGCGCCCGGATGTTCTGGCCGTTGTGAACGGCCGTCCGCAGGTTCTCGCCGATCAAGCGGATCGCCCTGAGTGCGAAGTCGTCGGTCATCGGCTGGGCGAAGCGCGAGACGTAGGCTTCGATCGCGTGGGTCAGGGCATCCATGCCGGTCGCGGCCGTCACCGCGGCCGGGAGCCCGAGCGTCAGCTCAGGATCGAGCAGGGCCGTGTCGGCGAGCAGGTAGCGGCTGACGATGCCCTTCTTGGTGTGCTGCGCCTTCAGGCTGAGCACGGCGACGTTCGTCACCTCGCTGCCCGTGCCGGCGGTTGTCGGGACGATGATCTTCGGGACGCCCGGCGACGTGACCTTGTCGATGCCGAGGTAATCCTCGACGGCGCCCGGGTTGGTGGCCATGACCGATGCACACTTGGCGGTGTCGATGGCGCTGCCGCCGCCCAGGCCAACGATCAGGTCGCATTTCTGCGTGCGCACGCGGTCGGCGCAGGCGACCACCGTCTCAATGCTGGGATCCGGCTCGACGTCCGAGAAGACCTCGACGTCGCGTCCCTGCAGCAGGTCGAGCGCGCGTCCGGCGATGCCTGCCTTCACCAAGCCCGGATCCGTGACCAGCAGGATCCTGCGCCGGCCGAAGCGGTCGACCTCGTCAGCGAGCTGGTTCAGGGCGCCGCAGCCATGCACCAGCCTCTGGATGGCAGTGAAGATCGCGATGTCTGACACGGGCGTGCTTCCGTCTGGATGGGGCTGGCGGTGGCAGCGCGGCGGGATCAGATCACGCCGTCGGCTTTGAGTTGGGCGATGTCGGCGGCACTCAGGCCGAGCCGTTCGGACAGGACCTCGCGCGTGTGGTGCCCGAGCGGCGGACCAGCCCACTGCACGGCACCCGGGGTCTCGGAGAGCCGCGGGGTCACGCCCTGCATCGTGAGGCGCCCATACTCCTCGGACTCGACCTCCACGACGGCGCCACGCTCGCGGAAGTGGGCGTCCTGCACGATGCCGGCGGCGTCGTTGAGCGGGCCAGCCGGCACGGCGGCGCGCTTGAGGACGGCGAGGAGTTCCGCGAGCGGCAGCGTCCGCGTCCAGGCCGCGACGCGGTCGTCCAACTCCTGCTGGTGGGTGCCACGGGCGCGGTGCGTCGTGTAGCGCGGGTCGGCGGCCAGTTCGGACGCGCCCATGGCCTGCGCGAGACGCTTGAAGATCGCGTCCCCGTTCGCCCCGATGATCGCCCACTGCCCGTCACGCGTCGGGTAGAGGTTGGAGGGTGCGATGCCCGGCAGCCGCGTCCCGGTCCGCTCGCGCAGCGCGCCCGTCGCGCTGTACTCCGACAGGACGCTCTCCTGGACCGCCAGCACGGCGTCGGTGATGCCGACATCCACCACCTGCCCCTTGCCGGTCCGCCGGCGGGCTTCGAGCGCGGCCAGCGTGCCGAGGGCCGCGAAGGCGCCCGCCAGCGAGTCGCCGATCGATAGGCCGGCGCGGGGCGGGGGCCGGTCTGGGAAGCCGGCGAGCGTGCGCAGCCCGCCCATCGCCTCGGCGATCGCGCCGAAGCCGGCGTCGCGGCTGTAGGGGCCCGTCTGCCCGAAGCCGGAGACCCGGGCGACGATCAGGCCGGGATTGGTCGTCCACAGATCGTCCGGGCCGAGCCCCCACTTCTCCAGCGTGCCGGGGCGGAAGTTCTCGACCAGGATGTCGGCTTCCGCGATCAGCGCGCGCGCGATCTCCTGACCCCGCCCGGTGCGCAGGTCGAGCGTCAGGCTGCGCTTGTTGCGGGCGATGACCGGCCACCACAGCGACTTGCCGTCGAGCTGGACCGCACCCCACTGGCGCATCACGTCGCCGGATTGCGGCGGCTCGACCTTCACGACGTCGGCACCGAGATCAGCGAGCAGCTGCCCGCAGAAGGGGCCGGCGATGAACGAGCCCACCTCGACGACGCGGATCCCGGCCAGGGCGCCGGGGTTCGGGGTCTGGGTCATGATGCCTTTCCGACCACTGCAAAGCCGCGGACCTGATGAGAGGGCCCGTCCGTGAGCCGGCTGCCGATGTTGCGCGACCGCACGCCCTCGATGTGGTTCGTGATCGCGGCGACCGCCTGCTCGACGCGGCCCTCCCGGATGAAGTGCAGGATGGCGTGGTGCTCGTCCCACGACCGATCGCGGCCCTCCACCGTCCAGACCTCGAGCCACCGCGCCCGCGACAGGCGGATCATCAGGTCCTCGACGGCGCGGATGTAGAAGCCGTTGTTCGTCAGCCGCGCCAGCTCGACGTGGAAGTCGGAGCCGACGCGGTGCCACGCCGCACGGGACTCGTCCTCCCGGCAGGACGCGAGGATCTCCTCGATGACCGCGATGTCGGCCTGCTGCGCACGACGGCAGGCGAGCTTCACCACCTCGACCTCGATCACCTGCCGGAACTCGATGGCCTGTTCGAGCTCATCGAGCGAGATCGGCGTCACGATCCAGCTCCGGTCCTCCCGGGCGACGAGCCCGTCGGTCTCCAGGCGCGCCAGGGCGGCGCGGATGGGGGTGCGCGAACCGCTGAACCGGGTCTCCAGGGACCGTTCGCTGAACCGCTGCCCCGGGGCCATCTCCAGCGAGAGGATGGCATCCCGGAGTTGTTCGTAGACCGCCATCATCTGCGACATGCGCCGATCTCCTTGTCCGCGGCAGATCGCGCCGTAAGACGCCGCATCAGAGAGGACCGACGACGTCCTGCAGCTTATTCCACAGTTCGTCCCCGAATTTGGCCTGCCAGTTCTTGTAGAAGCCGCTCTTGCGCAACGTGTCGCGGAAGGCCGCGCGATCGACGTCAACGAACGTGATGCCCTTGGCTCGAAGGTCGCCGCGCAGGCTGTCGCTGAGCTTCACGACGTCTTGCCGTTGCTCGATCGCCGATTTGTTGATCTCGTTGACGACAATGTCGCGCAGGTCCGCGGGCATGCCCGCGAAGGCGCGGCGGTTGCCGACGACCCAGAATCCGTCCCAGACGTGATCCGTCATCGAGATGCTGGTCTGCACCTCGTAGAGCTTCGTCGTATAGATCAGCGGAAGCGCGTTCTCCTGTCCCTCGACGATCTTCGTCTGCAGGGCGGAATAAACCTCGTTGAAATTGATCGGCGTCGGGCTGGCGCCGAGCGATTGGAACAGCGAGGTCAGCATCGGCGCGACCGGCACCCGGATCTTGAAGCCCTTGATGCTGTCCGGGCTGTCGATCTTGCGGGTCGAGGAGCTGATCTGTCTGAACCCGTTGTTCCAGATCTTCTCCGTGACGAACAGGCCGGATTTCGCAATCTGCGCGCGGACGAGATCGCCGAAGGCGCCGTCCATCGCCTTCCAGACGTGGTCGTAGTCGGGAAACGCGAAGCCCGTGTTGAGCATCCCGCACGATGGGACCAGCGTCGCCAGGACCGACGCCGAGATGTTGAGGATCTCGACGCTGCCGTTACGGACCTGCGAGATCAGGTCGGTGTCCGAGCCGAGCTGGTTGGCCGGGAAGAGGCTGATCTCGACGCGGCCGCCCGTCGCCTCGCGGATCCGCGCGATCGCCTCGGCGGCGCGCAGGTTGACCGGATGCGTCGGATCCTGGCCGGTCGCGTATTTCCAGACGAACTCGGCGGCCCTGCCGCGCGTCGCGCCGATCGATACCAGCGGAACCGCGGCCATCCCGGACAGCACCCGGCGCCTGGACAGCGCGGTCATGGACTCCTTCGTCACGGGCATTCCTCCGGCTCGACTTATTTTTCTAAGGCAGCCGCCCGTGGATGGGGCGGATCGCCGCCATGCTTGTCTCAGCTTGGACGACGGGGGCGGCGCATGTCGGGCTCCGGCCGCAGCCCCTTCGTCGGCGGGGGCGAGGAGTTCTCAGACCGGAATCAAACGCGGTATACCAATCGGTATTCCGGACTTGGGAGGCCCGTCAAGCACGAAGTGACGGCGTCTCGCGTGGCTTCAATCCGCGGTCCGGGCCGGCCGGAACGCTAGCGCGTTCATCGCAGGTGACGGCTGCGAACCTGGGGGCGTCCTCTGCTTTGCAAACTGCGGCCGGTTGGGCCGCTGGACATCTCCGAGCCGATGCGAAGGCGGCGCGGCTCGCACCCGTGATCGCAATCTGTTTGGCGCCAGGGTTCCGAGATGCGCCACTTCCAGACCTTCGACCGGTACCGCCGGAATGGTCGCTCGGCACCCGACAGCGGACTTTTCGAAATCGGCGATTGCCCCTTTGGCGCTCCCACCAATTCGCGTAAGGCCGAGTATGCAACCTGGAAGTCCTGATCCTCGCGACGGCTTCGCTGCAAATCGCCCGGCATCCAGCGCGGCCGGGCTCGTCTCACCGAGGAGCACCCCCGTGCCAGAACAGGATCAGACGTGATCCCAGTGAGTGAGCGGCGCAGCTGCGGCGCGCTCGGCAGCGGCCGGTCGGGCATCCGCTGCCGCTCGACCAAGCTTGATCAGGCACCGCTGCGGATGCGCATCTGCAATCTGGCCAAGAGCTGGGTGCGCTACGGCTCCTTCTGGATCCACATCCTCCTGCGCCGGGAGAGCTGGCGGATAAGCCACAAGAGGGTTTGCCGGCTCTATGGGAGTAAAGATCTGAGCCTGCGCTTCAAGCGACTGGGGAAGGTCGGCGCGAAGGTGATCGCCCACTCGCGCTACACGGTGTTCCATTTGGCCGAAGTGGCGGTGCCGCGTGACCTGTTCCGCCGCATGCTGAACTTGATCGATGGTCTTCGACCGAAGCAGGTTGCGCGATGTTGAATTGGCAAGTGGAGGCGGTCGTGCTGGAACCTAAGGCGGTGGTGCGCATGACTCCCCGTTCAGCAGGCGGGACCGACGCGGTTTGGCTGTCGCCGGCGTTAACCAAATTCGGCCAAGCGGCTCGATCAGCTGCCTGGCACCGTTTAGAGGACGAGCATGGCTTTCCTCTATCCACGAACATTCCATTTGCGTTCTTATTGTGAGGTAGTCCTATGCTCCGTGCAACGGCGCTGGCGCTCATCGCCGGATACGCAGATACCGTTGGGTATTTGCATCTGAATGCTTTTGCGGGACTAATGACCGGCAATACGATTTTTATGGGAATGGAAATTGCGACGGGCAAATATAGGGAAGCTGCATTTCATGCTGCCATTATAGCCATGTTCTTGTTTGGAGTTGTATTCGGCCGAATCATAGTACGAGCAGGTCTGGAAGTTTTTCGAGCGCTATTGGTCACAAGTGGCTTGCTGATTTTTAGCAGTCTTACAGATAAATTCTGGGGAGCATTGCTTCTTGCAATCGGAATGGGGATTCAGAACTCGGCTGCTAACCGTTTTGGAGGCGTCACCCTGAATCATGTGTTTATTACGGGAAATCTCCAAAAGATTGGCGAAGAACTTGTGTCTTGGATGTGGCCCTCTCCGGGCAAGCAAGTGAAACGCGAAAGCGCCATATTCGCTCTAGCGTGGTTTGGGTACTTATTGGGGGCCATAGCGGGTGCTTTGGCAGTTAATTTCATCGACAAGCCTCTCATTTTAGCAGCATGTGTCCTACCATTTACTATGCTTTTCCATGAGTACAAGGGAAATGCTAACTTGCGCTGATCGGCGCCTGCGGGCACAGTCGCGGAGGCCGATAAGGCTCTTCGAAGTCCTGCCCATTCCAGCGGGATCAGCGCAAATGCTTGTCTGCCCCTCTCTTTGCGATTGAGTCTAGAGCCGGATCCCAGTGATAAATACATGGATGCTTGCTGCCGTTTTTGCTTTTGCTTGGGGGCGTGAAAGAGACCTCGGCTTGACTGACTGGTTGAGCCGCCGCGCGGAAGTCAGAACCGGGGCTCACCCTGAGAGTTGAACGGCTCGCATGCGGGTTCTGCCGATCGACTGCCATCCCCTTCCGGGTAGTTATGCCGCCGCGCTGCGCGGCTCGGCCGTCCAAGGCCTTCGTGCTGCCGGACATGATGTCGAAGTCTGCGACGGGGTATCATCGACCTTGGCGGGCATGGTCTCCGCGAGCGGCTGGATTCGAGTGTCGCAGCCGAAATCTATGGCCTATCAGCGGCTTGCACCATGCCCGTCACCCCACATGAATGATCCGGGTTAGCAACCGGCCAGTAAGCCACCCAGGCCGGCAGAGCTGTCCCGCACTGTCTGAAAGTCCAGCCAAAATCCGGAGCCAAATTCTGGATTTTCGCACTCAGCTCCTGCCGGCGCACAGATCCACACCCGTTTAAGTGTCTCAGCGCGCAATCTTATTTCTACGCGAGCCTACTTGGCACGGCACCTGCTGAAATAGCCACACAATAAGCGCGCCTCACGCCTTACCGGGGCAGCGCCAGGGAGGTGACGTTGGATTCCACACGCGATCCCGATCCGATCGAAACCCGCGAATGGCTCGACTCCCTGGATGGCGTCCTGGAGGTCGAGGGTCCTGACCGGGCGCACTTCCTGATCGAGCAGGTGATCGAGGAGGCCCGCAAGAAGGGCGCTCCCGTCCCCTACTCCGCCAACACCGCCTACCTGAACACGATTCCCCTCGAGGCGCAGGCCAAGCACCCGGGCGACCGCGCCATCGAGCACCGCATCCGCTCGGCGATCCGCTGGAACGCCATCGCGATCATCCTGCGCAACAACAAGGATTCCTCGGAGCTGGGCGGCCACATCGCGAGCTTCCAGTCCGCCGCGACGCTCTACGACACCGGCTTCATGCATTTCTGGCGCGGGGCGAGCGACGGCCACGGCGGCGACCTGATCTACGTCCAGGGTCATTGCTCGCCGGGCATCTACGCCCGCGCCTTCCTGGAGGGCCGGATCACGGAGGAGCAGTTGCTCTCCTTCCGCCAGGAGGTCTCCGGCAAGGGCCTGTCCTCCTATCCGCATCCCTGGCTGATGCCGGATTTCTGGCAATTCCCGACCGTCTCGATGGGCCTCGGGCCGCTGATGGCGATCTACCAGGCGCGGTATCTCCGCTACCTGCACCATCGCGGCCTCGCCGACACCGACCGTCGCAAGGTCTGGGCCTTCATGGGCGACGGCGAGATGGACGAGCCCGAGTCCCTCGGCGCGATCTCCCTCGCCGCGCGGGAGAAACTCGACAACCTCGTCTTCGTGATCAACTGCAACCTGCAGCGCCTCGACGGGCCGGTGCGCGGCAACGGCAAGATCGTCCAGGAGCTGGAGGCCAATTTCCGCGGCGCGGGCTGGAACGTCATCAAGGTGCTGTGGGGCTCAGGGTGGGACGCGCTGCTCGCCCGCGACACATCGGGCATGCTGGCCCGCCTGATGACCGAGTGCGTCGACGGCGAGTACCAGGACTTCAAGTCGAAGAACGGCGCCTACATCCGCGAGCACTTCTTCGGCCGCTATCCGGAGACCAAGGCGCTGGTCGCCGACTGGAGCGACGACGACATCTGGCGGCTGACCCGCGGCGGCCACGACCCCAGCAAGGTCTACGCGGCCTACCACGCCGCGGTGAACCACAAGGGCCAGCCCACCGTCATCCTCGCCAAGACCGTCAAGGGCTACGGCATGGGCGAGGCCGGCGAGGCCCAGAACATCACCCACCAGCAGAAGAAGATGGGCGAGGCGGTCCTCCGGCAGTTCCGCGACCGCTTCCAGATCGACCTCACCGACGACAAGCTCACCGAGATCCCGTTCATCCGCTTCCCCGACGGGAGCCCCGAGCACCGCTACCTGATGGCGCGGCGCCAAGCCCTCGGCGGGCCGCTGCCGGCGCGGCGGCAGAAGTCGCAGAGCCTGGAGGTGCCTCCGCTCTCGGCCTTCTCGGCCCAGCTCAAGGAGACGGCGGGCCGGGAGATCTCCACCACCATGGCCTTCGTGCGGGTGCTCAACACGCTCCTGCGCGACAAGGAGATCGGCAAGCGCATCGTGCCGATCGTGCCCGACGAGAGCCGCACCTTCGGCATGGAGGGCATGTTCCGCCAGTTCGGCATCTTCAGCCAGGTCGGCCAGCTCTACCGGCCCGAGGATGCCAACCAGCTGATGTACTACAAGGAGGACAAGAACGGGCAGATGCTGCAGGAGGGCATCAACGAGGCCGGGGCGATGTCGTCCTGGATCGCGGCGGCGACCTCCTACTCGCACTCGAACGCGCCGACGATCCCGTTCTACATCTACTACTCGATGTTCGGCTTCCAGCGGGTCGGCGACCTGGCCTGGGCGGCGGGCGACCTGCGGGCGCGCGGCTTCCTGATCGGCGGCACGGCCGGGCGCACCACGCTCAACGGCGAGGGGCTGCAGCACGAGGACGGCCACAGCCACCTGTTCTCGGCCACGATCCCGAACTGCGTCTCCTACGACCCGACCTTCTCGTACGAGGTGGCGGTGATCGTGCAGGACGGTCTGCGCCGGATGTACGGCGAGCAGGAGGACGTCTTCTACTACATCACCGTGATGAACGAGAACTACGAGCATCCGGGCATGCCGGACGGAGCGCAGGAGGGCATCATCAAGGGGATGTACCTGTTCCGCGAGGGCAAGGGGAAGGGCCCGCGGGTGCAGCTCCTGGGCTCGGGCACGATCCTGCGCGAGGTCATCGCCGGGGCCGAACTCCTGGAGAAGGATTTCGGCATCGTGGCCGACATCTGGTCCTGCCCGAGCTTCACGGAGCTGGCGCGCGACGCCATGGCGGTGGAGCGCTGGAACATGCTCCACCCGACCGAGACCCCGCGCAAATCCTACGTCGAGACCTGCCTGTCGGGCCGCTCCGGCCCGGTGATCGCGGCGAGCGACTACATGCGGCTGTTCGCCGACCAGATCCGCCCCTTCGTGCCCGCCCGCTACAAGGTGCTCGGCACGGACGGGTTCGGGCGCTCGGACTACCGGGTACGCCTGCGCGACTTCTTCGAGGTCGACCGGCGCTGGGTCGCCGTGGCGGCGCTCAAGAGCCTCGCGGAGGACAAACGGGTCCCGACCGCGAAGGTGGTGGAGGCCATCGCCAAGTACGGCATCGACCCCGGCAAGCCCGCGCCCTGGACGGTCTAGGACCCGGCGGGAAGCCTCTCCGGTGTGGGAGGGGGCGGGGCGAGGCTCCGGGGTGGAGCGCCCCGTGCCGGTCAGGATGTGGCGCTTGGCGCCATCCCGGCAGCGGGGCGGTTCCGGGTTCCTGCCGAACTCTCGGGTTGGTGCCGACCGGCTGGTTCCTCGCGCGGGATCGACGATGCCCTGCCCCTCTCCCGCCCGGGAGAGGGATCCCACCCTGACCTTCAAATCCAACGTCTAGCCAAGCGACATGACGGAACGGGAGAAACGCCGTGGCGACTGAGGTCAAGATCCCGGACATCGGGGATTTCAAGGACGTGCCGATCATCGAGGTGCACGTGAAGGAGGGCGACACGATCGGACCTGACGACCCGCTGATCTCGCTCGAGTCCGACAAGGCGACGATGGAGGTGCCCGCGCCCTCCGCCGGCGTCGTCGAGAAGCTCTTGATCAAGATCGGCGACAAGGTCTCGGAGGGGCACCCGATCCTGCTGCTCAGGGGCGGAGATGAGGCCTCGGCTGCGCCGCGCAGTGAGCCGAAGGGCAACGGCGCCGCGCCGGCGGCCGATACGGCCGCTCTGATGCCCAAGCAGGAGCCGGCCCTCGCGCCCGCCTCCGCCCCCGCCCCGCGGGCGGCCTCGGCGATCCCGGACTTCTCGCAGGTCCATGCCAGCCCCGCCGTACGCCGCCTCGCGCGCGAACTCGGGGTCGACCTCAACACCATCAAGGGCACCGGCGAGAAGGGCCGCATCACCAAGGAGGACGTGAAGGGCCACCTCACCGGCGCGGCGGCGCCCGCCGCGGGCGGCGCCGTGATGGCCTCGGGCGGCATGGGCATCCCGGAGATCCCGGCCGTCGACTTCTCGAAGTTCGGCCCCACCGAGACCCGGCCGCTCGCCCGGATCAAGAAGATCTCGGGGCCGCACCTGCACCGGGCCTGGCTCAACGTGCCCCTCGTCACCCACCAGGACGAGGCCGACATCACCGAGACCGAAGCCTACCGCAAGGACCTCGACAAGGCCGCCAAGGACAAGGGCTACCGCGTCACGCTGCTGGCCTTCCTGATCAAGGCCGCCGTCTCGGCCCTGCGCCAGCACCCGGAGTTCAACGCCTCGCTGTCGCCCGACAAGGAGGCGCTGATCCTCAAGCGCTACTACAACGTCGGGGTGGCGGTCGACACGCCGGACGGGCTCGTGGTGCCGGTGGTCAAGGATGCCGACCGCAAGGGCATCCAGGAGATCAGCCAGGAACTCGGCTCCCTGTCGAAGAAGGCGCGCGACGGCAAGCTCGCCGGCTCCGACATGCAGGGGGCGAGCTTCACGATCTCATCCCTCGGCGGCATCGGCGGCACCGCCTTCACGCCGCTCGTCAACGCGCCCGAGGTGGCGATCCTCGGCGTCGTGCGCTCCAGGATGGCGCCGGTCTGGGACGGGTCGGAGTTCAAGCCGCGCCTGATGCTGCCGCTCTCGGTCTCCTACGACCACCGCGTCATCGACGGGGCGCTCGCGGCCCGCTTCACCCGCCACCTCGCCCACGTCCTGGAGGACGTGCGGCGGCTCGCGATCTGAGGAGACGCGGCGCATGAGCAGCAACGAGGTCCGCCTGCCCGACATCGGGGACTTCAAGGACGTCCCAGTCATCGAGGTGGTGGTGAAGCCGGGCGACACGATCGGGGTGGACGACACCCTGATCGTGCTCGAATCCGACAAGGCGACGATGGACGTGCCCTCGCCGGTCTCCGGCACGGTGGCGGAGATCAAGGTCAAGCCGGGCGACAAGGTCTCGCAGGGCGACCTGATCCTGCTGATGACCGAGGCGGCCGGGGCGGGCGCGGCGGCGCCCGCGGGCGGGCCGCCCGCCCACGCGCCCGGCGAGGGGCAAGCCGGCTATGGCTCCTCGGCGAGGGGCGGCGGCAACGGCGCGACGCCCCCCGCGCCCCAGGCCGCCGCGCCCGTCTCGGGCGAGGAGATGCGCGCCGAGGTGCTGGTGCTCGGCGCCGGACCGGGCGGCTACACGGCGGCCTTCCGGGCCGCCGACCTCGGCAAGAAGGTGGTGCTGGTCGAGCGCTGGGCCTCGCTGGGCGGCGTGTGCCTCAACGTCGGCTGCATCCCCTCGAAGGCCCTGCTCCACGCCGCCAAGGTGATCGACGAGAGCCACGGCATGGCGGCGCACGGCATCAGCTTCGCGAGCCCGCAGATCGACATCGACAAGCTCCGGGGCTGGAAGGACGGCGTCGTCAAGCGCCTCACCGGCGGCCTCGGGGGCCTCGCCAAGCAGCGCAAGGTCACGGTCGTCACCGGCACCGCCCGCTTCGTCAGCCCGCACCAGATCGCGGTCGAGCATGAGGGCCAGACCCGGGTGATCGGCTTCGAGCAGGCGATCATCGCGGCGGGCTCCGAGCCGGTGAAGCTGCCCTTCATCCCGCATGACGACCCGCGGGTGATCGATTCCACGGGGGCGCTCGAACTCGACGGCATCCCCCAGCGCCTGCTCGTCATCGGCGGCGGCATCATCGGGCTGGAGATGGCCACCGTCTACCACGCGCTCGGGTCCAAGGTGACCATCGTCGAGCTGATGGACCAGATCATCCCGGGGGCCGACAAGGACATCGTCACCCCGCTGATGAAGCGGATCTCCAAGCAGTATGAGGCGATCCACCTCAAGGCCAAGGTCACGGCCGTCGAGGCTCTGCCCGAGGGGCTGAAGGTCTCCTTCGAGGGCGGCTCGGCGCCGGCCCACGACACCTTCGACAAGATCCTGGTGGCGGTGGGGCGCCGGCCCAACGGCAAACTCATCGGCGCGGAGGCCGCGGGCGTGATCGTGGACGAGCGGGGCTTCGTCCCGGCCGACAAGCAGATGCGCACCAACGTGCCGCACATCTTCGCCATCGGCGACGTGGTCGGCCAGCCGATGCTGGCCCACAAGGCGACGCACGAGGGCAAGGTCGCGGCCGAGACGGCGGCGGGCAAGAACTCGTTCTTCGACGCGAAGGTGATCCCGTCGGTGGCCTACACCGACCCGGAGGTGGCCTGGGTCGGGCTGACCGAGAACGAGGCCAAGGCCAAGGGGCTCAAGGTCGGCAAGGGCGTGTTCCCGTGGGCGGCGAGCGGGCGCTCGCTGTCGCTGGGGCGCGACGAGGGCCTGACCAAGGTGCTGTTCGACGAGGCGACCGACCGCATCGTCGGCTGCGGCATCGTCGGGCCGTCCGCGGGCGACCTGATCGCCGAAGCCGCGCTCGCGATCGAGATGGGGGCGGATGCGAGCGACATCGGGCTGACCATCCACCCGCACCCGACCCTGTCCGAGACGGTCGGCATGGCGGCGGAGGCCTTCGAGGGCAGCATCACCGACCTCTACATGCCAAAAAAGAAGACTCACTAAGCTCGACTTTGGCTGATTTCCGACTGGCATCTCGGCGCGGAACGGGAGCGGCCGTGCAGGCGACCGGTTCTCGAATAGAGGCCCGGCGCTGCATGGCAGGTTACCGTAATGAAGCGTGTAGGGTGACACCTCCGGCTACGGCGTGGGAGATGGCCAAAGTCAAGCTAAGAGGCAGCCGGAATAAAGCCCTGTCCAGATAAACTTCGGCCCGCTCCTTGGAAAAAGAAGGAGAGATTTTAGTGAGTGCGGAGCATGATCTAGGATCCTCAGTTGGCTCTTATGTCGAGACCGCTAGCAGCGGCTACAGTCTCCTCAACGATCCACTGCTAAACAAGGGTACCGCCTTTACGGAGGAGGAACGCGATCTTTTCGAGCTGCACGGGCTTCTCCCGCCGACGGTTGCGACCCTCGGCGAGCAGGTTGCGCGACGCTATCAGGCAATGCGTCAGCTGCCGAACGACTTCGAGCGCTACGTCTTCCTGCGCGGTTTGCAGGACACCAACGAGGTGCTGTTCTACGCTCTCCTGGTGCGCCACTTCGAAGAGCTGTTGCCCATCGTTTATACGCCCACAGTCGGCCTCGGCTGCCAGCACTTCAGCCAGGCGTTCCGCAAGCCGCGAGGCCTGTTCCTGAGCATCCCCCACCAGCAGCGTATCGCCCGCATCCTAGCTCATCCGCGGTTCGACAGTGTTGAGGCGATCGTGGTCACGGACGGAGAGCGCATCCTCGGTCTCGGTGACCAAGGCGCGGGTGGCATGGGGATCTCGATCGGGAAGCTGTCGCTCTACACTGGTTGCGGCGGCCTCCACCCTGCAACCACACTGCCAATCTTCCTCGACGTTGGCACCAACAACCCTGAGCGCCTGTCCGATCCGCTCTACATCGGCTGGCGTCACGAGCGCCTGCGCGGCCAGCCGTACGACGACTTCATCGAAGCATTCGTCTCAGCGGTGACGGAGCGCTGGCCACACGTCCTGCTGCAGTGGGAGGACTTTGCACGCGACAACGCGACCCGGCTGTTGGAGCGCTACCGCGACCGGCTCTGCACTTTCAATGATGATATCCAGGGCACGGCGGTTGTTGCCGCCGGCGCTCTGCTGGCGGCCGTGAACGTCACGGGCCTGCCAATGCGGGAGCAGCGGGTCGCCGTCGTAGGCGCGGGCGGGGCTGGGACCGGCATCAGTTCGCTGCTTTTACGCGCTATGATCGAGGACGGCCTCACAGAGGTGGAGGCGCGCCGGCGCTTCTACCTGATCGACCGCGACGGTCTCTTGGTCGAGGGCATGCCGGACCTCCTGCCGTTCCAGGAGCGCTTCATACAACCTCGCGACGCGGTGGCGGATTGGGTCCTGGAGAACGAGAGCCGGATCGGGCTTAGCGACGTGGTACACAACGCCAAGCCCACTGTGCTGATCGGCGTGTCGGGCCAGCCAGGGGCCTTCCCCGAGAACGTGGTGCGAGCCATGGCGGCGTCAGTGAAACGGCCGGTTATCTTCCCGTTGTCCAATCCGACATCGCGGGCCGAGGCGACGCCCGCCGACCTCATGGCCTGGACTGAGGGCCGAGCGGTGATCGGCACGGGCAGCCCGTTCCCAGCGCTTCTTAAAAACGGAATGTACGTCCGGGTGGATCAGACCAACAACTCCTATGTCTTCCCTGGCATCGGACTCGGCGCCATCGCCGTCCGGGCGCGGCGAGTCTCGGACGCCATGCTGATGGCCGCCGCACGTGCTCTGGCGGACATCTCGCCAGCGCGACTCAATCCTAACGCCAATTTACTGCCAAATGTCTCGGACTTGCGGGACGTGTCGCTGCGGGTAGCACAAGCAGTCGCCCTGCAGGCGCGGAATGACGGCCTGACCGAAGCGATGGACGCTGGCGATATGTATCAGAAAATCCGAAACAAAATGTGGGCGCCACTCTATCGACCGTACCGACGCATTAATTGACTGCGGAAAACTAGATAGACCAATCTGCGGATATCGTGTGACCGTCGATCTAGACAGATTTCCAGTAGAGCTCCAGCCGCCCGCAACCCGATCGCCTGGAGCTAGACAGAACAGGCGCAAAAGCGCCCAGTCGCGAGGAGACGCCAGTGAGCGAAGAGATGAACCTCAGAACGCCCGGCGAGGCTAACGACGAGGCAGGCACCGACGATGTCCTGACCCGTGCCGCCCTGGATTACCATCGATTCCCGACACCTGGAAAAATCTCGGTCCTGCCCACGAAAGACATGACCACCCAGCGCGACCTGGCGTTGGCCTACTCGCCCGGCGTCGCGGCCGCCTGCATGGCGATCAAGCGCGACCCAGCCGAGGCGTCGAGCCTAACCTCGCGCGGCAACCTGGTGGCGGTCATCTCCAACGGCACCGCGGTGCTCGGTCTCGGCAACATCGGGGCGCTCGCCGGCAAGCCGGTGATGGAAGGCAAGGGCTGCCTTTTCAAAAAATTCGCCGGCATTGACGTCTTCGACATCGAGATCGACGAAACCGACGTCGACAGGCTTGTCGATATTATCGCCAGCCTGGAGCCAACGTTCGGCGGTATTAATCTCGAGGATATCAAGGCGCCTGAGTGCTTCGTGATCGAGACTCGGCTGCGCGAGCGCATGAAGATCCCGGTTTTCCACGACGACCAACATGGCACCGCGATCGTTGCTGCCGCGGCCGTGCTCAACGGCCTGAAGGTGGTCGGCAAACGGATCGAGGATGTGAAGGTTGTCTGTTCCGGCGCGGGCGCGGCAGCGATCGCCTGCCTCAATCTCCTGGTCGGGCTGGGCGCAAGGAAAGAGAATATTCTGGTCACGGACAGCCGGGGAGTTCTGACGAACGAGCGGCTGGGGTCGCTCGACGAACAAAAGGCGGCTTACGCGCGTGAGACCTCGGCCCGCACCCTCGCGGATGCGGTCGAAGCGGCCGATATTTTTCTTGGCGTCTCCATGGCTGGTGTACTCAAGCCAGACATGGTCAAGACGATGGCGAGCCGTCCGCTCATCCTGGCGCTCGCCAATCCGGATCCGGAGATCCGGCCCGAAGCTGCCAAGGCGGTAAGGTCCGACGCCATCATCGCGACCGGACGATCCGATTACCCGAACCAAGTCAATAACGTTCTCTGCTTCCCGTTCATCTTCCGCGGTGCGCTCGATGTCGGTGCGACCGCAATCAACGAGGAGATGAAGCTGGCCGCCGTGCGTGCCATCGCGGAACTGGCGCAAGCCGAGCAGTCGGACATGGTCAGCGCAGCCTATGGCACACAGGATCTACGCTTCGGGCCCGACTATCTGATCCCGCGGCCGTTCGATCCCCGGTTAATTCTGCGCGTCGCCCCGGCGGTGGCGCAGGCAGCGATCGATAGCGGCGTGGCCACGCGGCCTTTCGCGGACATCGAACGTTACCGGCGCTCGCTCCAGAGCTTCGTCTATACGTCTGGCACGGTCATGCAGCCCGTCTTCGCGGCAGCGGCGGAGGGCGATCCGCGGCGCATCGTCTACGCCGAGGGCGAGGACGACCGCGTGCTGCGGGCCGTGCAAGTGGTGGTCGACGAACGATTGGGTAAACCAATCCTGGTCGGACGCCCGGAGACGATCAGTGCCAAGCTGCAAGACCTCGGTTTGCGGGTCCAGATCGGCCGGGACCTTGAGGTCGCCAGTATCGACGACGAAGGTTTCGTCGCTGAGGCCGCCGAAGCCTACTATAAACTAGGTCGGCGGCGCGGCCTGTCACACGCTACCGCCGCTGCCGAGATGCGCCGCAACGGCTCGCTCATAGGCGCGATGCTGGTGAGGATGGGTAAGGCTGATGGTCTGCTCTGCGGGCTGTCCGGGTCTTACGCTGCGCATCTGAGCGTCGTGGAACGCGTCATCGGCTTGAGAGAGGGCGCTCAGGGCTTTGCTGCCATGGGCCTCCTCCAACTGCCGCGGCACACGGTCTTCATCTGCGATCCGTACATCCATCTCGATCCGACGGCAGAAGAAATCGCCGCGATGACGGTGCTCGCGGCCGCCGAGATGCGCCGCTTCGGGCAAACGCCGCGCGCGGCGCTGCTCTCGCACTCCAGTTTCGGCACCGCCGATGATCCCTCGGCCCGCAAAATGCGGGATGCGCTCGAGCTCATTGCCGAGCGTGCGCCTGACCTCGAGGTTGAGGGCGAAATGCACGCGGACGCCGCCCTGAGCCTCCCGATCCTCAGGCGCACCTTCCCGGACGCGGGCCTGACGGCACAAGCGAACCTGCTCATCATGCCGAACCTGGACGCCGCGAACATCACGTTCAACGCCCTCAAGGTGGTGGCTGGGCAGGGCATCTCGGTCGGGCCGATCCTGCTGGGGGCCGCCAAGCCGGTCCATATTCTCACGCCAACAGTCACCGTGCGCGGTATCGTGAACATGACCGCGGTGACAGCAGTCGCTGCCGCATAGCTTGGCAAAAAGAATTGAGGAGGAGCTCATGGCGACCATTGCAGCGGGTGCGACCGCCCCGACCAGAGTGAGCCAAAAACCCTGGTACAAACTGCTCTATGTCCAAGTTCTGATCGCGATTGTTCTTGGCATCCTGTTCGGATGGCTCTCGCCCGACTACGCCAAGAGCGACTGGATCAAAGGAATGGGTGACGGCTTCATCAAACTGATCAAAATGGTCATTGCGCCGATCATCTTCTGTACTATCGTCTCAGGCATCTCCCACATTCAGGATGCCAAGAAGGTGGGGCGTGTCGGCCTTAAGGCACTCATCTACTTTGAAGTTGTTTCAACCTTCGCCCTTATCGTGGGTTTGATCGTCGGCAATGTCGCCAGGCCGGGGGCCGGGTTCTCCGGCGGAGCAGCTGACGCCGCTGCCGTCGCCGTCTACGCCAAGAAAGCCGGCGAGCAGAAGCCCGTCGATTTCATCTTGCACATCATCCCCGACAGCGTGGTCGGGGCGTTTGCTGCGGGCGACATCCTGCAGGTTCTGCTGTTTTCCATCCTGTTCGGCTTCTCACTGCTGATCCTCGGCGAGCGCGGCGCCACGATTCGCAGCTTCATCGATGATGCTGCTCACGCTATTTTCGGGGTGATCGCGATCGTGATGAAGGCTGCGCCGCTCGGGGCTTTCGGCGCCATGGCCTACACAATCGGACGGTTCGGGCCCCAAGCGCTCGGTAATCTGTTCGGTCTGATCGCCGTCTTCTACATCACGTCCGCTATATTCGTCTTCGGGGTGCTCGGCATCATTGCACGGCTCGCAGGATTCAACATCTTCAAATTTATCGGATATCTTAAGGATGAACTTCTACTCGTGCTGGGAACAAGTTCGTCCGAGAGCGCATTGCCTGCTCTCATGGAAAAGCTTGAACGGCTCGGTTGCTCGAAGTCGGTTGTCGGCCTTGTGGTTCCGACAGGCTATTCGTTCAACCTCGACGGCACCAACATCTACATGACCCTAGCCTCGCTCTTTATAGCGCAAGCGATGGGCTTCGACCTCACCTGGGGCCAACAGGGAACCATTCTGCTGGTCGCTCTTCTGACCTCGAAAGGTGCCAGCGGCATCTCGGGCGCGGGTTTCATCACGCTCGCGGCGACGCTGGCGACCGTCAACCCGGCGTTGGTGCCGGGCATGGCCATCCTTCTCGGCATCGACAAGTTCATGAGCGAGTGCCGCGCTCTGGTGAACTTCACTGGCAATGGCGTGGCCACCGTTGTGGTGGCTTGGTGGGAGGGTGAGCTCGACCGCAACAAACTCGCCGCGGCACTGAGCCGAGACGTCGACCCATCCGACGTCGAGGTGGCGGTAACAACCGGTTGAGTGGACGAGGTCCACCGAGACCATCGTGGCCGGGCACATCCCGGCCGCTTAGCAACCCAGGACGGGCGGAGGTCGACTGATGTCACCTTCAGAGAGCGGTCCATCACTCGGGACCACTACGATGGGCGGACCCGCTGAACAGGTTACCCCTGACACACTCGCCAACCGGGAGACCGTGGCAGGGCCCCTGGATGCGGATCGGAACGGTGGCGCTGAGGGTAGCCAACAGAGCTTGGCGACTCCGGACCTGCCAATCTCCTCGTCCACAGCCAGGGAGCCTACCGGCACAAGCAGGCCCGCCCGGATCTGGATTCCTGACCCGTCTCTCCATCACATCGTGATTGTAGGGGGAGGGGCGGCAGGTCTCGAGTTGGCCACTAAGCTGGGCGACACCTTAGGAAGAGGCAAGCAGGCGCAGATTACCCTCGTCGAGCGCAACCGGACCCATATCTGGAAGCCTCACCTGCATGAGGTGGCAGCTGGCACAATGGACGTCGGTCGTGACGCGGTCGACTATTTGGCGCAAGCTTCTGATCATCATTTTCGCTACCGTATCGGCGAGATGACTGGCCTCAATCGGGCGGACCGTGAGATTTATCTGGCGGCCAGCTACGATGCAGAGGGCCAGGAAGTCACGCCGGCGCGCGCTGTTCCGTACGATACTCTCGTGATTGCCGTCGGCAGCACCGGCAATGATTTCGGCACGCCCGGCGTCAATGAGTTCGCGATCTCGCTCGATACGCAGGAGCAGGCCGTCCGCTTCCACCAGAGGCTCGTGAACCGCTTCATCCGGGCTCATGCACAGCCCGAGCCAGTGCGGCCCGGGCAGTTGCACGTCACCATCATCGGAGCGGGAGCGACGGGCACGGAACTTGCCGCAGAACTGCACCGCACGACCCGCCAAGTTGTGGCCTACGGTCTCGACCGTATCGATCCCGACAGAGATCTCAAGATCACGCTCGTCGAAGCGGCCGAGCGTATTCTGCCCGCTGTACCGGCCCGGGTCGCCAAGGGGGCGGCTCAGCTCTTGGAGGGCCTCGGTATCGACGTGCGCACGAGCGCGCGGGTCGTTCAGGTCCGACCCGACGGGGTCGCCTTGGCGGATGGCGACTTCATCCCCTCCGAACTTGTGGTCTGGGCGGCCGGGGTCAAGGCCCCGGACTTCCTGAAGAATATCGACGGCCTCGAGACGAGTCGAAACAATCAACTCGTGGTGACGCCGACCCTGCAGACCACGAGCGATCAAAACATCTTTGCCATTGGAGACTGCGCCTTCCTGATCAGTCCGAGCGATAACAAGCCGGTTCCCCCTCGTGCTCAAGCCGCGCATCAGCAAGCAAGTCATGTCGTCGCGCAGATACGCCGTCGGCTCACCGGAAGGCCGCTTGATCCGTTCCGCTATCGGGACTTCGGGTCGCTTGTATCGCTCGGCGAGTACAGCACAGTGGGGAACCTGATGGGCTTCGTCAGAGGTCGAGGATTGTTCATTGAAGGCTACTTCGCCCGCCTGATGTATCGATCGTTGTACAAGATGCACCAGACGGCCCTGCACGGCTGGTGGCGAGTTATGCTCGACACCGTTGCTCGTAGACTGACGCGCCGCACCGAACCTCGCGTGAAACTGCATTAGCAAGGGGAGTTTCTGATGCCCGGGCCAAGCCCTCCGCCCGATCCGCGTCTCGGCGGTCACCGCTTCGGTGCAGCTGTTGCTGTCCGCCACGGTCACGTCGTCTACGAGCGAGTGCCCGTGCGCGACGTCAGAATTGGAACTGTGTGAGGCACGGGGACAGGCAAACCAGAGGAGACACTCATGAGCGATGTCGTTATCGTTTCAGCCGTGCGCACGCCCGTTGGCGCTTTCAACGGCTCCTTCGCGAGCCTGCCGGCGCACGAACTCGGCGCCATTGCGATCAAGGCGGCGCTGGAGCGCGCCAAGGTGTCGCCCGAGGACGTGGACGAGGTCATCTTCGGGCAGGTGCTCACCGCGGGCGCGGGCCAGAACCCGGCCCGCCAGGCGGCGATGGCCGCCGGCATCCCGCAGGAGGCGACGGCCTGGGGTCTCAACCAGCTCTGCGGATCGGGCCTGCGCACCGTCGCGGTCGGCCTGCAGCAGATCGCCAACGGCGACGCCACCGTCATCGTGGCGGGCGGCCAGGAATCGATGTCGATGGCCCCGCACGCCCAGCACCTGCGCGGCGGCCAGAAGATGGGCGACCTCGCCCTCGTCGACACGATGCTGAAGGACGGCCTGCTGGACGCCTTCAACGGCTACCACATGGGCAACACCGCCGAGAACGTCGCCCAGCGCTGGCAGCTCACCCGCGAGGAGCAGGACGCCTTCGCGACCCGCTCGCAGAACAAGGCCGAGGCCGCCAGGAAGGCGGGCCGCTTCAAGGACGAGATCGTCCCGGTGACCATCAAGACCCGCAAGGGCGAGGTGGTCGTCGATGCCGACGAGTACATCCGCGAGGGCGCGACCGTCGAGGCGATGGCCAAGCTGCGCCCGGCCTTCTCCAAGGAGGGCACGGTCACGGCCGGCAACGCCTCGGGCATCAACGACGGCGCCGCCGCCATCGTGCTGATGTCGGCCGCCGAGGCCGCGAAGCGGGGCCTGAAGCCGCTGGCCCGCATCGCCTCCTGGGCGACGGCCGGCGTCGATCCCGCCGTCATGGGCACCGGGCCGATCCCGGCCTCCCGCAAGGCCCTGGAGAAGGCCGGCTGGAAGCCGCAGGACGTCGACCTGATCGAGGCGAACGAGGCCTTCGCGGCCCAGGCGCTGGCGGTGAACAAGGAACTCGGCTTCGACGATTCCAAGGTCAACGTGAACGGCGGCGCCATCGCGATCGGCCACCCGATCGGCGCCTCGGGCGCCCGCGTGCTGGTGACCCTGCTGCACGAGATGCAGAAGCGCGACGCCAAGAAGGGGCTCGCCACCCTCTGCATCGGCGGCGGCATGGGCGTCGCCATGTGCGTGGAACGCTGATCATCGGACGACCAGCGGATGATCGGCGGCTCGCCCTGTCTAAGCCGCCGATCGGCACTGACCGACGAAGCTCATTGGGAACAAAGGAGGAAACGCTATGGCGCGGGTCGCATTGGTGACGGGCGGGAGCCGTGGGATCGGGGCAGCGATCTCAAAGGCGCTGAAAGAGAATGGCTTCACGGTGGCGGCCAGCTACGCCGGAAATGACGAAGCCGCTCAGCGCTTCAAGTCCGAAACCGGCATCCCGGTGTTCAAGTGGGACGTGGGCGACTACGATGCTTGCTCAGCCGGCGTGAAGCAGGTCGAAAGCGAGGCTGGCCCAGTGGACGTCCTGGTGAACAACGCCGGCATCACGCGGGACGGCTTCTTCCACAAGATGAGCCGCGAGCAGTGGTCGGCGGTCATGCGCACCAACCTGGACTCCTTGTTCAACATGACCCGGCCGGTGATCGAGGGCATGCGCACGCGCGGCTGGGGGCGGGTGATCGTGATCTCGTCCATTAACGGGCAGAAGGGCCAAGCGGGGCAGGTAAACTATTCGGCTGCAAAGGCAGGGGACATCGGCTTCGTGAAGGCGCTGGCGCAGGAGAACGCGAGCAAGGGAATCACGGTGAATGCCATCTGCCCGGGCTACATTGGAACGGAAATGGTGCAGGCGATCGATCCGGAGATCCTGAAGAGCAAGATCATCCCGCAGATCCCCGTAGGACGGCTGGGCCAGCCGGAGGAGATCGCGCGGGCGGTGGTGTTTCTGGCTGGCGAGGACGGCGGCTTCATCACCGGATCCACGCTGGCCATCAATGGTGGCCAGTACATGACGTAACAAAAGACTCCGGGGCGGTTCGCGGCATTTGCTAGGGCTTGCGAAACTGGGGTTTCAATTTCCTATGGCGTTTGAGATAGGCTGCGTCACATTGAACGGAAATCCAGCCGGCGACGTCCTCCCTCGCCGGCTGGTACTCGTCGCCCTACAGCCTCCCGAGGAGGCTTTATGAGATCACGTCTTGCCAAAGGCTTGTACACGAGAGTTCTCGCGTGGGCCGCAATCTGTATTCTCTCAGCGACAATTGTATTTGGCGTTAAGGACGGAGTCGAGCGCTCCGCTATTCGGCAATTGCAGGCAGAGGGAGAGCGAAGGCTGGATATTTACGTTCAGAGTCTCAACGGCGAGCTGGGGCGCTACGATTATCTCCCGACAGTAATTGCGCTGAACGCCAATGTGACCGCAATGTTGCAAAATCCAGACGACCAAGAACTTCGCAAAAAAGTGAACGAGTACCTTCAGGATGTGAATGAAAGTGCTCGCTCATCGGCCGTCTATATATTAGATCATCAGGGAGTCACTCTCGCATCGAGCAATTGGAATGACGATATCAGTTTCGTTGGTGTAAAATTGGATTATAGGCCGTATTTCCTGGAAGCTCTGAAGTCCGCCCACGGCCGTTTCTATGGAATAGGGACCACCAGCGGCATTCCTGGCTATTTTAGGTCCAGCCCGATTATCCACGACGGCCGTCTACTTGGTGTGATGGCGCTCAAGATCAGCATAGAACAGCTTGAGGGCGCGTGGGAGGAGGGTCGTACGAAGAGTCGCGAGATTGTAGCGGTTGCCGACAAGAACGGCATCATCTTTCTCTCGTCACGAAACTCTTGGAAGTATAAGACCACTAAATCTCTCGATCCTCCGGCCCTGGAGCAAATTCGCGCTTCCCGGCAGTACGACGGTGCAGGTTTGAAGCCGCTTGAATTGGTTGTAGTTCGGTCTACCGGATCCGCTCCTATTATAAGATTTAATGAGGATATGCCGGATCGGTACTCCGGATCGTCCAGCAGGAAGTTTCTGGAACAGATACGGTCGGTTGATTCTGCGGGTTGGCGCATCTTGTTGTTCTCCGACCTTGAGCCTCAAAGGCGGTTTGCCCTTAGCGTTGCCATCGCATGTGGTCTTGCAATCGGAGCGGCGATCTTTCTAACACTTTATCTTCATCAACGCTGGCGCGCGCTCAATGCGGCTGCCACTGCGAAGGAAGCGCTGCAGGTCGCGCACGACAGACTCGAGCAGGATGTGGCGGATCGTACTGCCGATCTCGTCCAAACCAATCAGCAGCTCCACCGAGAGATCGTGGAGCGCAATAGAACCGAAGTTGTACTCCGCGAAGCGCAGGCTGGACTTGTGCATGCTGAGAAGCTGGCCGCTCTCGGGCAGATGTCCGCCGGCATTGCGCATGAGTTGAACCAGCCGCTCACGGCTGTACGGACCCTGTCCGACAACGCGAAGGTACTCCTTGAGCGAAACCGACTTCAGGCGGCGACAGCCAATCTTTCGAAGATATCCGAGCTGTCTGAGCATATGGGGCAAATTGTTGCGCACTGGAAAAGAGTCGCGCGGAAATCGGAGCCGATTACAGGCATTGTTTCTGCCAGACAGTCGATTTCGAATGCTTTATTGATTGTCGATCGCTCAATGAAATTGAAAGAAATCAATATTGTGACGAAAATTCCGTCTGAAGATGTCATCTTAAAGTGCGACCCTAACCGCCTAGAACAGGTAATCATCAATCTTTTCAGCAACGCCGTCGACGCCGTTGCGAACGTCCATCATCCCGAGATCGTTGTAAGCGTAAGCCGTCATCAAGATCGAGGTGCTATTTGCGTCCACGACAACGGACCGGGAATATCCGACTCCGTGATGCCTCACCTGTTCGAGCCCTTTTTTACCACAAAAGAAGCTGGATCCGGCCTTGGGCTCGGACTCGCTATTTCAGCCGATATCGTGGCTGCAATGGGTGGAACCATTCATGCCCATGATCGGCCAGAGGGCGGAGCCGAGTTCATTCTTGATCTGCCCCTTGCACCTCCGGAGGCGCATCATGGCTGACGCCATCAAGGTGATTGTTATCGAGGACGACCCCGCGGTCCGCGCTGGGATCGAACAGGCGCTCGATCTGGCTGGCTTCGATGTGCGATCCTTCGGATCGGCAGAATGGGTTCGAAGCCATCTTCCCGGCGGTTTCGCTGGGGTCGTGGTTACGGATGTCAAGCTTCCCGGAATGGATGGTCTGCAACTCCTGAAACACCTCCGTGACTTGGATCCCAAGCTGCCGGTGATCGTGATCACCGGCCATGGTGACATCTCCATGGCGGTCCAGGCGATGCGGGACGGCGCTTACGATTTTATCACGAAACCGTTCGCTTCGGAGCAACTCGTCGGCGTTGTGCGGCGTGCGGTTGAGAATCGCAACCTGACTCTGCAAGTTGCCCACCTTCAGAAAAAGCTCGTTCGGCAAGCGGTCGAGGCCGTTCTGATCGGCCAGTCCCCAGGGATCGAGAAGGTTCGGCGGATCATCAGTGACGTCGCAGCCACTCAGGCGAGCGTGCTTATCAATGGTGAGACCGGAACCGGAAAAGAACTGGTCGCCCGCTGCCTGCATGAACAGGGTAGCAGCAGCAGCGGCCATTTTGTTGCGCTGAATTGTGGAGGGTTGCCGGAGCAGCTGTTTGAAAGCGAAATGTTTGGGCACGAAGCTGGGGCATTTACCGGGGCTGCGAAGCGTCGGGTAGGTAAAATTGAGCACGCGCACAACGGCACTCTTTTTCTCGACGAGATAGAAAGCATGCCGTGCAATTTGCAAGTAAAACTTCTTCGTGTTTTACAAGAACAGACCCTTGAGCGCCTTGGATCAAACGCACAAGTGCCTGTCAATTGCCGTGTCGTAGCGGCCACAAAAGATGACCTTCTTTCTCTCAGCGAGCAAAATCGGTTCCGTTCGGATTTGTACTACCGACTCAACGTTGTCCCGATTGATCTTCCGCCTCTTCGAGAACGACGTGAAGATATACCGCTTCTATTTGAGCATTTGACGCTACTCTCTGCCCTTCGTTTCGGCCGTGAAGCACCTGTGCCATCGGCCGGATTTGTGCGGCAGCTTCTAGCCCATTCCTGGCCTGGCAATGTTCGCGAGCTTTCCAATGTCGCGAGCCGCTTTGTACTAGGCATGAATGGAGCCGAAAGAGTCGGAAGTCTGGGAAGTCCAAACATAAAGAACTCGTTAACGGACCACGTTGACCAATTTGAGAGAAGTCTTATCCAAGACGAACTCAAAAGGCAAAATGGCTGTGTCGCCACGGCAAGTCAAGCACTTGGTATTCCAAAGAAACCGCTTTATGGTAAGTTGCGCAGGTATCAGCTGAACCTTGATCATAAAGTATGGTGCGGGTCAGACCGCTGACGCCGAGGATCAATTTTGTACCGTTCGCATTTGCGCGCGAGCTGCTCTTGCCAAGAGGAAGGCAAGCTGACGATCTGATATCGCCGCGCTTACAAGCTAATCTATTGCAGGTGAGGGGTTAGGCGCTGAGGGACTTGATGCGGCCGGACTCCGCCGCGAGCGCATTCCAGGCGCTTGAATGTGCGGAGTGATCGACGTGTGAAGACGAATGAGCCTAGCTGCCGAGGAGAGAAGAGTGAGCCATGCTTCCAAGGTACGCAGCGATGTCGGCGCCCAGACGCCAAGGGGGTCAACGATGAAACCAGGTGACGATACGAACCCGGGAGCCCCTGGGTCGGGTGAGCGGTGATGGCGGAGGTAGAAAATGATCATGAACTTCGACGCGCTCGTCCTCTCACGCATCCAGTTCGCGTTCACCATCTCCTTTCACATCATCTTCCCGGCCTTCACCATCGGTCTCGCAAGCTGGCTCGCCCGGCTGGAGTTCGAGTGGCTGCGCACCGGCAACCCTCAGTACAAAAATCTCTACAAGTTCTGGGTGAAGGTCTTCGCGGTCTCCTTCGGTCTCGGCGTCGTCTCCGGCATCGTGATGAGCTACCAGCTTGGCACCAACTGGTCGCGCTATTCCGAGTTCACCGGCAACATCTTAGGTCCCTTGATCGCCTACGAGGTGATCACCGCCTTCTGCCTGGAGGCGGGGTTTCTAGGCATCATGCTGTTCGGCTGGGATCGCGTCGGCGACCGGCTGCACTTCTTCGCAACCTGCATGGTGGCCCTCGGAACTCTGATCTCGGCCTTCTGGATCCTGTCGGCAAACTCCTGGATGCAGACGCCCGACGGCTTTCGCGTCGAGAACGGCCTCGCCCTGCCGGTTGACTGGTGGAAGATTATCTTCAACCCATCGTTCCCGCTGCGCTACGCCCATATGGTCATGGGGTGCTATCTCACCACGGCGTTCGCAGTTGCGGGCATGTCGGCTTGGATGCTGTTGCGCCACCCGCATGATGCGCCCGAGGCCAAGCTCGCGGGCGCGCGCCGCGCGCTCTCGATGGCGCTTTGGTTTGCCACGATCGTGACGCCGATCCAGATCTTCGTCGGCGATATGCACGGCCTGGGTGTTCTCAAGTATCAACCGACCAAGCTGGCAGCGATCGAGGGCAACTGGGAGCGGCGGGCCAACATGCCGCTGCGATTGTTCGCGATCCCCGACCAGAACGCCGAGACTAACCATTACGAGATCAGCATCCCGAAGATCGGCAGCTACATCCTGACCCATGAGTTCGGCGGCGAGGTACCCGGCCTGAAAGACGTGCCGCCGGATCAGCGCCCACCCGTGCTGCCGGTATTTTTTGTCTTCCGGGGCATGCTTGCCATCGGATTTGCCATGCTGGGCCTGAGCCTGTGGCATCTCTACCTGCGCTGGAAAGGGGGGCTCTTCACCGACCGGCTGTTCCTCAACGCAGCAATGATGATGACGCCCTCGGGCTTCGGCGCCGTTCTGCTCGGCTGGTTCACCGCCGAGATCGGCCGGCAGCCCTACCTCGTGTATGGGCAATTGCGCACGGCCGATGCCGTATCGCCGGTTACGACGGGTGCGGTCACCATCTCGCTTATGACTTTCCTCATCGTCTACTCGATCGTGTTCGGCTGCGGGAGCTACTACCTCGCCAAGCTCCTGCGGAAAGGACCTGATCCAGTCGAGGAGATCCCGGGAGCCGAGAGCCTGGCCAAGAAGCCGAAGCGGCCGTTGTCGCTACCCGACGAGAGACTCGACGGAGGACCAAGGCGCAAAGCTCCCCAACCCGCCGAATAAGGAGAGCCCACATGTTCGGCTTCGGAACGGAATATGTCGGCTGGGCCTTTTGGCTGCCCCTGCTCTGGGCGGTGATCCTTGGGGTCGCGATCACCATGTACGTGGTGGTCGACGGCTTCGATCTCGGCATCGGTATCATGTTCACCAGGGCCGAGAACGACAATTGGCGCGACCGGATGATGTTCTCGGTCGCGCCGATCTGGGATGGCAACGAAACTTGGCTGATCCTTGGCGGCGCCGGCCTGTTCTGCGTCTTCTCGGTCGCCTATGCGATCCTGATGCCGGCGCTCTACATTCCGATGCTGATTATGCTGATCGCTTTGGTCTTCCGGGGCATCGCCTTCGAGTTCCGCTTCAAGGCGGATACATCCAAGCGTATCTGGGACTACGCCTTCCACTACGGCTCCCTGCTGGCGACCTTTGCGCAAGGGATCGTGCTCGGCGCATTCGTGCAGGGCTTCGAGGTAGGCGGACGGCAGTTCGCTGGCGGCACCTGGGACTGGCTGACCCCGTTCAGTCTAGCGACCGGAGTCGGCCTCGTCTGCGGTTATGGCCTCTTGGGCGCGACGTGGTGTGTGATGAAGACCACGGGTGCCTTAGAGATCTGGGCCCGGCGTAAATCTGAGCAATTCCTCGTCGCCACAATCGTCATGATGGCGATCGTGAGCGCCTGGGTGCCGTTTCTTGGCCGGCAGATCGAAGCACGCTGGTTCTCTTGGCCCAGCATCCTCGCTCTGGTCCCGGTTCCACTGTTGACGGCGTTCGTTGCATATATGATTTATCGGTCGGTCAACGACGGTCATCATACCGCGCCGTTCTTACTCTCCATTGTGATGTTCCTGCTCGGGTTCCTGGGGTTGGTCATCAGCTTGTTCCCCTACATCGTGCCGCCTTCCATAACGATCTGGCAGGCTGCGAATACGGTGGACTCGCAAATGTTCGCCCTGATCGGCTATGCCTTCGCTTTGCCGATCACCTTCGCATACACGGCTTATGCATACTACGTGTTCCGTGGCAAAGTCGCAAAGGAGATCGCGGGCGGTGGGTACGGATAGCGGGAGACAGCCGCACCGCCGGCCCGCATCGAACCGCAGCCTCACTCGCGCGGAGGGTGGGTCAGTGTCTTAGACGCGGTACGGCAAAATTCAAAAGCATCAGCTTGTTCTTGAAGATTACAACAAGTAGATCGTCAGGAACAAGGCCGCGGTTGCTTCAGAGCACGCAAGGAGTCTCATGGCCGTCGTTCTCGATCTCCTCAACACGGACATCCGCCCGCGCCACCCTGAGAAGGCGCATCGGCCCGACCAGCCCGTCCAGCGTAAGCCCGACTGGATCCGGGTGCGGGCGCCGGGTTCGCCCAAATGGGCCGAGACGAACCGCATCGTGCGCGAGAACAAGCTCGTGACGGTATGCGAGGAGGCGGGCTGTCCCAATATCGGCGAGTGCTGGGAGAAGAAGCACGCCACCTTGATGATCTCGGGGGACACCTGCACCCGTGCGTGCGCCTTCTGCAACGTCAAGACCGGCCTGCCCGGCGCGCTTGATCCGCACGAGGCTGACAGCGTCGCCCAAGCGGTGGAAAAGCTCGGGCTCGCCCACGTCGTCATCACGTCGGTGGACCGGGACGATCTGCCGGACGGCGGCGCGGGGCACTTCGCCCAAGTCATCCGGGCGATCCGTGCCCGCTCGCCTGAGACCACGATCGAGGTGCTGACGCCGGACTTCCTGCGAAAAACAGAAGCCCTGGAGGTCGTGGCCGCGGCCCGGCCCGACGTGTTCAATCACAACCTCGAAACGGTGCCGTCCAAATATCTGACCGTGCGGCCCGGGGCGCGCTACTTCCACTCCATCCGCCTGCTCCAGCGCGTGAAGGAACTCGACCCGACGATCTTCACCAAGTCTGGCATAATGGTCGGCCTCGGCGAAGAGCGCAACGAGGTGCTTCAGCTCATGGATGACCTGCGCTCGGCCGATGTCGATTTCCTGACCATCGGCCAGTACCTGCAGCCGACGAAGAAGCACCATCCGGTGATGCGCTTCGTGCCGCCCGACGAGTTCCGGGCCTACGAGACCACGGCCTACGCCAAGGGCTTCCTGCTTGTTTCGGCGACGCCGCTGACCCGCTCTTCGCACCACGCCGGAGAATATTTTGCGCGACTCAACGCAGCGCGCATCACACGTCTATCGGTGGCCGCAAAACAAAGCCAACTGTCAGAGTAGAGGTAGCGGAGGATCTTATGCGACACATATGCCGGCTCGTCTGTGTTCTGGCTGCTATGCTCCTTTCTACGGGGGTAGCTTTTCCTGCTGATCCCAATTGGCCTGCCACTCTGGTCATTGGGACGGCATCGCCGGGCGGAACGTACTTTACTTATGGCGAGGGTTTGGCAAAGATCCTGACCCGCGAACTTGGCATACCTGTTTCCGCACGGGCGACAGAGGGCCCTGTTCAGAACATTGCTCTTCTGGAGAAGGGCGAGATCCAGTTGGCTTTCGCGACGCTCGGGGTCGCCTTGCAGGCTTGGAACGGAACAGGCGCGGGGAGCCAAGGCAAGCCGTTCCGCGAGATGCGCGCGTTGTTTCCCATGTATGACACTCCGTTCCAGTTGGTCGTGATGCACGGGTCAATCATTCAGTCGGTTGCTGATCTCGCTGGAAAGCGCATTGGTTCCGGCCCGCAAGGGGGCACTACGGCCACCTACATGCCCGAGATGTTGAAGGCGCTTAAGATCGAGGCTCCCTTGATCTATGGAGACTGGGCCGATCTCGCTCAGCAACTTCGCACAGGAGCGCTTGATGCTCTCGCGGTCGCGGCCGGTGTTCCGTTCCCGTCCTTTCTCGATCTTGAAACAAACGGCAAGCTGCGTTTCCTTCACGTCACTACTCAGCAAATCGCTGTCCTCCGCTTGACGCACCCCGAGCTGCAACTGTCGACTGTACCGCCGGGGATCTATGCCTCGCTTCCGACCCCATATCAGACCGTTGGGCTTTTCAATTTTGCCGTGGGTCGGATGGATCTGCCCGACAATCTTGTATATGCGATCTTGGATGCCGTGTTTTCACATCAGGATGAGCTGATCGGCACGCATCCCGCTGCGACCGAAACCGTTCCGGCCAACTTCACACGCAACATGTTCCTTCCGTTTCACAACGGCGCGGATCGCTGGTACCGCAATCATGCCGCTGGCGGGACTGAGCAGGGCGATTAACGATTGTTGTCGGGCAGATACACCGGCACGTATCCGGGGCTGCCGACAGGTCCAGGCACAAGAGCTCGAGATGTTGAACGAACATTCGCCTGGCTTGGCCGTGGCCAGGGTCTCGCCAAGGGTTGGGAGAGAACCACCGCGAGCTGCGCCGCCAGGGCTCTCATTGCCAGCATCACGCCGATGTCACGACGGCTCGCAAGGTACTGCTACCTGACGTGAACTTTCGAGTCCGGCTCTGAGACACGCCTCGACAGGCCGATCCTGCGACCGCGCGTTCCAGTTCCCGTGACACTGCCGCGGGAAACCCCACCAGCCCATCCCTCACGCCCGCTTTCTCGAGGCACCCCTGACGAGCGCCCATTGGATTGGCCGCGGCCGAGCTTAGACTGATTCAACGCCCACATGAAAAGAATTTTTATGATCCTGCGGCCATGATTGCCACGCCATAGCCATAAAAGTGGCAGCAGTCATGATTAAAACTGCAAACAGATGGAACACGACAGGAATCACGGCCTGAATTGTAGACATAAATCGTACTCCCAAGTTTGAAGGCCGAAACGTCGGCGGCGTGTCATGCCCTAAGATCGAGCGCGGCAGTGGAGCGCGAGATGGGCGTGGACAGGTAAAATGGGGTTCACCTTATCACGGGTGAGTTCGCCGGCAGCCAAGCTGCAAACAGCTCTTACCCGGCCAGGGCAATGCCGACGATCGCGATCGCCGCCCCAATCAGCATCAGGAGCGTCGAGACGAGCGGCAGGCGGAGTGTGAGCGCCTCCTTCCGACGAGGTGAGAACGGGTTGTGCAGGTTACTCCGCAGGTGCCTCCTAGAAAGCTGGCGCTTAGTCAGACCCGTGTTGAGTTCGTGTGATGCCAGCGCCTTTTGGAAGCCCGGGCTCCGATGCAGCTGGCCGAGTCTCGCCGGGGAGTAGCCGCTCATCGGTGAGGTCAAGACGGACCGTTTCCCAGCTGAGTGTGCCGCGATCATGCAGCGCTCAGTGTGCGCGTCGTACGAACCGCTCGAGAATCTGAGCGTACCGGCAACTCTCACGAACGGCTTGCCACTCGATCAGCTAACGTCGGCCTACCCAGCTTGTGTGGTGAGCCACTATGCTGCAGCGGAGCCGTACTCATCGAGCCAGAGTTGACGTCCAAGCAAGATCGCCACTCTCTCTAGATTGCGGTAGGTCAGCGCGCAATCCAGATCGCGCAGCACGCGACACTTGATGAGCGCTCTAACGGACGGCTTCATGATATGCCTCTTTTGCAGTAGCTTGACGCCACGATTCCGTAATCAGCCTAACGACACATGTCGCTCAAGAAGCCCTTAAGCTTTCCAATATGAACGCAGTCATCAGATTGTTTGCCGCAACAAATGAACGACTGCACTCAGCGTTCGTCGCCAGCATTATATCAACGGGCGTCTGAGACTTCGCGAGAACGCGGCCGTACGCGAGCTTAGCTCCCAGCTCGTCCTGTACGTACGACACCCAGATGCTATGCTGCGCGCTGATCTTCTCTAGCAATCGAGCAGCCGTCGAGTATGTGCTCGCCCGAGCAGTTGATGGTTCAGCAAAAGCGCTGGCATCAGCACCAGCGTGCTCGCTCGCTGCCGATCCTGATGTGGTGAGCTCATCCGAAATCTCTGGCGCGCTTACTGCAGCCGCGTAAACCGCGACCGGTTCCGGCTCAGGTGTGGCACTCTCAAGCGTACTTGCAGGTTCATCACCATCAAGTCGGGCGTCATCCGGCACGAGGTCCTCATTGGCCCCTTCCAGTGGGGACAACGGCTCGGGCTCATTGGCAGGGACAGACTCAAGCAACGTCTGATCGCCACTCTGGTCGCCATTGCCCTGCGGGAGGACAGCCTGCCCGTCCCCAGCATTGAGGATCGGCGCGTCAGCGGCCATGACCTCGTTCATGGGGCTTCTCCGTTGCACTTCCGGTGAACGCCTCCCGCGTCGCGCTGCCATGTTACCGCTCCCTCTCGTCAGGGCCGGCCCGCGCGTCTGAAATAGCGCGGGCTCCGGCTAATCAAATCAGGTTACGCAGCCTTAGCGACGGAATAGAGTTCCTTGGCCTGGACCTGGAAAGCCTCGAGCTGAGCGCGGACGTACTCCGCCTGGATCTTGCCGGCCTCTTGCAGACCGCGGGCGCGGACGACCTTCTGGGTGGCCTCGAAGGCAGCGTTGGCGTTCTGCTCAGCGAAATCGAGGCTGCGGGTGTAAGCCACGCTGACCGGGAGCTGGGCGTTCTTGAACGAGGACTGGACGGTCTCGTTCGCCCTGCGGGTGTTCTGGAAGAAGGCGGTGACGGCCTGCTGGACCTGCGACACGCTCTTCTCGGCGAAGTCGCGCAGCTGGGCAGGGATCTCGATGGGGTTCTGGCTTGCCATGACGCTTCTCCACGGTGGTACTCACCGCCTTCTTGTACGGTGCAATAAAAATGGTGCAGTGCACAATGACGCGCAACTCGACCTTTCGGATTAGTCCAAAAGAGATAAAGGCAGAGGCGACGATGCGCTCAGGACGACGGGGCGGTGGGTTATGACATGCTGGCCGACCAGTGCATGGACGTAGCCAGCCTGGCTCGGTACATGCTGTAACAATCTGATAAATAAGCAATTTCTGATTTTGAGCGCGTTCCTGAGCGAGTCAAAAAGGGCCGCCCTCGCGGACAGCCCGAAATCTAGGGAGGACACGCCCATGGAGGGTATGCACCGCCGCAACGCCATCGCGGCTGTGCACGAGTTTTGTGCGATGGTGCGGCGCACAATGCAATCAACGATGTGCTCCAGGTATGAGGTGCGTGCTTACGGTTGTTCGGCTGCTGGTCACGAGAGGGATTGCCACCTCAGTCGCACATGTGCCGCACATCTTTGTTCCGGAACTGGCGTCCGCCGTGGGGCATACGCACAGCCGCTGACGGTCGTCCGACGCTGACGCGCTTGACGCCAGAGCCCCCGCAGCGGTCAGTCGCGGGGAACCTCGTCAGGAAATCAAATGTCGGGAAAACCTTCGTAACCGGACACTCCGGATATTGGCCGCGAGGGGCCGCTTCGGGTCAGAAGTTCGCGCTCGGTTGGTTCGGCTATGCGCCACGAGAAGTCAGTTCTGCGTGCTCACCGAGGGCCGAGCGGGGCAGCACGATCCATGCTCACCACGACCTTGCCGTTCGAGGCACCCGTCGCAACCGCGCGGTACGCCGCGTCGATCATGTCAAATTCGAAGACATGGGCGTCGAGACGAGGGGAAATCCGGCCGGCCTCGACGAACTGTGTCACCGCGCGCAAGATCTCACCGTGCTGCGCTCGGCCCTCCCCCGTGAGCAGCGGCAGAAGCGTGAAAACCCCCGAGTAGGTGCCGGCTTTGAAGGAAAGGGGCGCCAGGGCGTGTTTGCCCCAGCCCAGCGCGCTGACCACGTGGCCGAAGCGCCGGACCGCCTCGAAGGATGCGTCGAGCGTCGCGCCACCCACGGTGTCGTAAACCAGATCGAACCCTCTTCCGGCCGTGTGTCGTTCGACGTAGTCGGCAACGGTCTCGCTTCGGTAATCGATGAAGGTCGCGCCCAGCCGCGTGATCACTGACCGATTCACGCCGGATCCGGTCGCGAACACCTCCGCCCCGAACGCCCGCGCGATCTGCACGGCGGCCTGCCCGACCCCGCCGGCACCCCCGTGCACCAAGACAAGCTGACCGGAGCCGACACGGGCCCGATCGACGAGACCTTCCCAGGCCGTGATCGCGACGAGCGGCAGGGACGCGGCCTCGCGCATGCTCAGGTTCGCGGGCTTTGGGGCGAGAAGGTTCGCATCCGCCACCTGGTACTCGGCCAGCGAGCCCTGGTGGCCACCGACGCCGCCCGTCATGCCGTAGACCTCGTCCCCGACCCGCATGCCGGACACACCCGGCCCGACCGCCTCGACCGTCCCCGCCATGTCGAGGCCGAGGATGGCCGGCAGGGGATGACGCGCATGCGCGGCCGTCCCCGCGTGGATCTTGAGGTCCAGCGGGTTCACGCCACTGGCCGCGACACGCACCAGGACTTGGCCCGGGCCGGGCTCGGGCCGGCTGATCGTGGCGATGCGGAACGGCGCCCCGTGGCTCTCGACCACGGCTGCTCTCATGGTGGCGGGTGAGCTCATGGCGATCTCCTGTGATGAGTCGACGATCGAGCATTCACAGGCGAATGGGAACGAACGATACTGCACGCTGCTCAGACGCAATTGTATGGCTGATCGCGACCGTGATCGAGTGGAGCGACTTGCGGATCTTCCTCGCGATCGCCCGGGCCGGCACGCTCGGTGCGGGCGCCCGCGCGGTCGGGAGCACTCAGCCCACCATGGGCCGGCGCCTTCGCGCGCTCGAAGCCGCGATCGGTCATGCCTTGTTCCAGCGCACGGCGGACGGGTTCGTGCTGACCGACGAGGGCGAGGTTCTGCTCGCCCATGCCGAGCGCATGGAGGAGGAGGCGCTCGCCATCGAGCGGCAACTCGCCGGTCGGCCCGGGACGCTCGCGGGTTCGCTTCGCTTGTCATCGTCGGATTGGTTCGGCAGAACCTTGCTGGCACCGGCCCTGGCCACGTTCGGGCACCACCACCCGGACGTGGAGATCGAGTTGCTGACGGATGCGCGGCTCTACAGCCTCCCGCGGCGGGAAGCTGACCTCGTGTTCCGAATCACCCGGTTCGACGAGCCCGAGGTGATCTCGCGCCGCCTGCTGACGGTCCGCTACGGGGTCTACGGAGCACGCGGCACGACACTGCCGGTTGCGGGGGACGGCTCCGGCACGCGGACCATCACGATGGACGCGGCGTTCGCTGAGATGCCCGACGCGGTGTGGCTCCGGCGAATGCTGCCGAATGCGCGAGTCGCGTTCCGCAGCAACAACCGCGAGGTCCAGGCGCAGCTGTGCCGAGAAGGAGCGGGCGTCGCTGTCCTGCCGCGCCCGCTCGGTGACGCCACTCCCGGTCTCGTCGCGCTCGACTTGGGCGAGGCGCCGCCGTGCCGCGACACGTTCGTGGGCTACCACCGCGATCTGAGGCGGCTCGGGCGGCTGCGAGCGCTGCTCGATCACCTGCTCGACCGGCTGGCGGGCTGACCGCTCGTACGGCCAGGACATCGACGAGGCACCCGCGCATCCTCTCCGCAACGCGCCACGATCTTCCGGGTAGAGGCGATGCGGTCACGCGGCGCCGTGGGACGCACGTGATGTCGACACTCATCGGCGAGAGTGCATCGGGGATGGGCGCACCAAGAGGCGGGCGTGCGCACCGCGGCCGCGAGACCTCCGCGCACCCTGGAACCGCGCGCCCTGAGAGGGCCGCCTCCGGTGCAGGCACGGCGCTCGGTGCGGTTCACCGCCCTCTCGTCGCGCCTGATGCCGCTCCAGTCGGGAAGACCTCCCAGGCGAGACCGGAAGCGCGTGACGGCCCTTCAATCGGATGTGGTCGACGTCGCGATCTCCTCCAGCGCGCTCGACATCGCGCCAACGACCGCGTCCACGGAAGCGCCAAGCCCGTGGCGGCGGGCCAAGTACGCAGGTTCATTGTACGTGAGGAACGTCGTCCCGGTCTCATCCTGCCAGACCAGAGCCTTGAGCGGAAGGTCTATCCCGATCGTCTGCATGGACTGCATCAGCGGCGTGCCTCCCTTGGCCGCGCCGAAGATCAACAGATCGGTGGGACGAAGAGCCATGCCAGCGCCGGTCGCGGCGGCCGCGTGGTCGATATGGGCGAAGACGATCATCCCCCTGGCCTTCACCGCTGCCTCAAGTCGGGCCATCGTCTCGGCCGGTCCGAAGGCACTCCTCAGCGTGACAAGTCCATCCTCGGCCATTGCGCGCGCTCCAGTCAGGAAGGATATGAAGGTCACCGCGACGGCAGTGCTCCGCATTGACATAGCCATCATCCCCCCTCCCGGACAGCCGTCCCAAACCGCCTCGCGATCCCGGTTCGCCAATGATGCGACGGCGGAGTGTAGACGCAGGGCGCTCTGCTCCGTGCATCGCAGGTGCCGACCGACGCCTGACCGCTATTTCGGCGCTGCGATCCCGTTCAGGAAAAGAAGCACCTTGGTGAAAGGAAAGCGGAACGGAAGAGCGAGGTCGAAGCGATGGCCGTCCGGCAGCACGGCGCCAATGGGCCCAGGGGAGTCGAGACACGTGAGATCGCCATCCGCGTACGCTAAGCCGCAGCCAGCATTCCCGAGGGTGCCACCCGCCGGGATTGCGACGCGGTCCCGATCGATCGCATCAAGCTCCGGACCAGGCGCGCGGTTGTAGGCGTTGAAACGCATCAGGTGCCAGAAGTGCCGATCGGGCCGTCCTTCAACCGCAAAGCACTTGGCGAAAATGGACTGACCATCGCGCGTCCACACGTCTTGTCCGGCACAGGACGGGTCGTCGTAGTCCGCCTGCCGGCATGCGCGAGGGCCGTTCGCTCCGCACCCGATGAATTCGACCAGATTGTTGTAGCTCGTGATCGGCGGCCCCGGGCTCCCGCGGAAGAGGGGACTTCTGGTTCTCACGCTGTTGTTGAAGAAGAAGAGGCGGTCCAGGACGGGTCCGTCCGGCAGATCGTCATACGTCCCCATCTTGATGACGGTACCCAGCATGTGCGTCGAGCAGCTCGCATCGTCACCTTCGGCCATGTCGGCACTCCAGCGCCCCCGTGCCCCCAGGATGGGCCGGAACTGCCTGCTGCCCACCCAACCATCGTTCGTGCATTTTGATCCAGGCGCATCATCAAGGGCGAAGACGTTTCCAAAGACAAAGACATCGTGGCCTGCAACCCCGTCCGTCGAGATCGGGGCGTAATTGTTTATGATGGTGTTGTGCTTGACGATCCAATACGTAGCTTGGCTCTCCGGCTCGACGGCATTGTCCCTGATGTTCTCGAACCTGTTGCCGGTGATCTCGAAACCGGCATTCGCGATTTCCCGGCAGTTCGGGTTCTCGAGGCACACCTCACTGAGCCTGACGCGAACGCCATTATAGGCGTCGGTCACCCGGTTGTCGGCGATTCGCACATTGCCCAGGATGTCCTTGGCGACGAAGAGTGCTCCGTTCAGCGGGCTCCAGAAGTAGTGGTGAACCACGGCCCAGGGTATGTCGGACCAGGCGCTGACCGGACAGGACCAATCATTGCGGATGTCGCAGGCGCGTTTGGACGGACGATAGCTCGCCGGACTCTGCCGCCATACGTTCCCAGTGATCTCGAAAGTGTGTGCGGTCTCCGGGTGGCCTTTCCTTGCGATGGCAGCAAAGGCGTAGGACCCTCCATCAATCAGCGATCCATGTAAGCCGATATTCGATGAGGCATAGGCAGCGACGGCCGCGAGCCAGCATTCGCGGAACCCGAGGTCCCGGAGGTCGACGAAGGCGGCCTCCCAGAGGAGAACGCAGTCCAGCCGAAGGCGGATGTCAGGCATCGTTACTCCGGCCTCCGGCTCCAGCTCCCGAGACAGGTATTCGAGGAGGTCCTGCCGCTTCCCTGTCGGCCCGTCCGGCTTCGGACCATCCGGCGGTGGGCCGGAGCACAGGTCGACATCGTGCGGCTTGCAGAGAATCTCTCGGAGCGAGCGCTGCCCGACGATTGTTGTGAGCGCGCGGGGAGTGCCTCCTGACCTATCGACCTGACCTCGAATGGTAAGTCTGTTGGCTTCGGTGCCGCGCCACCGGATAGCCAAGCCTGTTTTTCCAAGATTGAGCGAGTATTGCGTCTCTTCGAGGCCGGAGCGGCGAAGGAGACGGATCTCGAGCGGCCGAGAACCTGCCGCTGCCCTTGCCGCGGCGACGGCGTCCTGTAGGGGAACACTGTCCGTAATAATCTCGCCCGCCCAGAGATATCCGGAGGTGGACTGATCTCCGTCAGGACGCGCGTAGAGGATCTCGGACCCAGCGGGGCCTAACATGAATACCAGCCAGAGCAGAACGGAGCTGAGAAGCCACATTGAGTGTCCCTCCGCGATTTCTCCTATTCCCACACCGACATCATGAACACGAGCACGGACCCCTAGGCGGTTGGGAGCGTCTGCCGTCCGCACCCGTGAGACGGCTTGAGGGCCTTCACGAGTGAAGATGGCGGCGACACTGTATCCGCCAGAGGCGAAGATGAAATACATCCGGACCAGCGCGGAAGCCGGCAGGGACGGTGATCAAGGACATCCGCCGCGCCACGCGCCGGCAGTTCTCGGCCGAGCAGAAGGTCCGCCTCGTGCTGGAGGGCCTGCGCGGTACACGGGGGGGTACTCCGGATTTGAGGCCGGGGTCGGAGCATCCTCAAGGGCAGCGTGACAGGGCCCGAGACCGGCGGCGTTGAGATGGATCAAGGTGCCCCCAGGCCGGCCCGGCAGGATGCTTCACTCGTCCAAGAGTATGGCACTTATTGATTCGGCAGCGCCTATCCCGACGAAGCGTGGGCCCTTCAAGAAGCGGGACGGAGGGCAACAAGAATGGTGTTTTTGCTAAAAATCGCTCTCTCAGTAGCTTCGTTTGCCGCGTCCGGAATGATGATAGATTTTTTCGCGCCGGGAGTGATGAAAGAACTTAGCTCAAACACCGTGTTTTTTTTATCTGTTCCCCTGCTTATCGCAATATGGCGCAGGAGCGGCCTTCTGTTAACGAAGTTGGCGTCCGGTCTCGCGGGTATAATTATCGGGTTGATCTTCGTGGTGGCCCGGCGTGACATTCCGATAGCGCTTTATCGATCTGGCGTATCAAGATCGATCGTAGTGGCTTCGGACGCGGCTTTGCAGCTTGGAGGCTACCTCGTTCCTGGTTTCGTCGCGTTGTTAGCTTTATCGGTCGCGCGCCGTCACGAGCCGCGCAAAAGTTTAAACTGAGACGCTGTTCAGCAAGCATTGCCTCCCTACCCCGCCTCGACGAGCACCGAGGCGGTGACACCATCGCCAATCGCCTCTCCCAAGCAACGGGCCTGGATCATGGTGCAACCGGTTGCCACGCTGCCGCCTCGCGCTACGGCCGACCTCGCCCGCATCCGGCAGGACGTTGAAGCCGCACGGGTCGCCGATCTGGCGCAGCAGTTTACGTTGCTGGTGCGCGCCTGCGGTCTTGGCAACGACCGGTCAGCGGATGCCGCCGGCGAACTCGACAGATGGTTGCTGGAAACGCGCAACTGCGGCGTCGCTGCGCTAGAGCATTTTCCGACGAAGTGGATGCCGGTTCGTCGCAGAACATGCGGCAAGATCAAAGATCGAGAGCTGCACTCGGTTGCAACGTGATCGGGTGCCGCTCTAGAGACCTTCGCGGCTGGTTTGGCGCAGGATGGGGCGGCCGTTCGAGCGGCGCTGACGACGTCATGGAGCAACGCCCAGGCGGAAGGGCAGATCAGTCGGCTGAAGATGCTCAAGCGCACCATGTACGGTTGCGCCAGCTTCGCACTCCTCCGTCGCCGCACCCTCATCGCTGCTTGATCCACGCAAAGCGCGGAAGAACCACCGAAACGGTGGAGGATCAACTTCCGCTTCCTGCGTTGAAGCGGATGTTTGATGCGGCAGAGGCGAGGGTCCGCAAGGGGTCACTCGGAGCCCGTCATGGTTCAGACCACTCAAGCCTTTTCCATGGTGAAGCCGACCTTCAGCGTGACCTGGTAGTGCTGCACCTTACCGCCTTCGATCTGGCCACGGGTCTCCAGCACTTCAAACCATCGCAAGTTGCGCACCGTCTGGCTTGCGCGCTCGATGGCCTGCTGGATCGCGTCTTCAATCGATACCTTGGACGACCCCACGAGCTCGATGACCTTGTAGATGTGCTCAGACATCACGGCCTCCTCATCGCCATCGTTCAAAGATTGTGGAGGCGAAAGGGTTAGGATCAAGGGGTCAGTAGGGCTGGAGCACGACAAGGCCCAACTTGGCCATACGAGCGCATCAAATCAGCCGTCCTGCCATTGAACCTCGCGCTTTCATTGAATTGTGAGCAGTGAAGCTGAAGCCCAGGCAGGAAGGCTCCCGAGTGGGCGGTTTAGCCAACAACGTAGATGCGCCATTTGCCGACATCCAGCGGGTGCGGCTTGAACCGCCGCTTCCGACCCGGCCGGACGCGCAACCATCCTGGACCGCGGCTCCCCGCGACGGGCCGCCAAGCCCTGCCGCGAGACCCCGCCGACCGGCGACGGCAACGCCCGGGGCGCGGCGAGGCCCCGGGGGGCGGCCGCTCAGGCCGCCCGGACGGTCGCGAGGAAGCCGGCGACCTCGGTCCGGAGATGCTCGGACTGGCGCGACAGCTCGGAGGCCGAGGCGAGAACCTGGGCGGCGGCGGCGCCCGTCTCCTCGGAGGCCTGGGCCACGCCCGCGATGGTGCGCGTCACCTCGGCCGTGCCGGTCGAGGCCTGGGCCACGTTGCGCACGATCTCCTGCGTGGCCGCACCCTGCTGCTCGACCGCCGCCGCGATGCTCGCCGAGACCGCGTTGACCTCCCGGATCCGGCCGGTGATCGACCCGATGGCGCCGACCGCCTGCCCGGTCACGCCCTGCACCTCGCCGATCTGACGCGCAATCTCCTCCGTCGCCTTGGCGGTCTGCTCGGCCAGCGCCTTCACCTCGGCGGCGACCACCGCGAAGCCGCGGCCCGCCGCGCCGGCCCGCGCCGCCTCGATCGTCGCGTTGAGCGCCAGCAGGTTGGTCTGGCCGGCGATGCCCGAGATCAGGCCCACCATGTCGCCGATCCTGCCCGAGGTGGATTGCAGCGCCTGGACGAGCGCGGTGGTCTTGTCCGCCTCCGCCACCGCGTGCTGCGCCAGGGTGGCCGAGCCGCTGACCCGGCGGCCGATCTCCTGCACGGAGGCGCCGAGCTCCTCGGCCGCGCTCGCCACCGTGCCGACGTTGGAGGCGGCCTCCTCCGCCGCGGCCGCCACCGTGCTGGACTGGCTCGCCGTCTCCGTCGCGGTGGCCGTCATCTGCTGAGCGGTCGCCTGCAGCTCGGTCGCCGAGGACGAGACCAGGCCCACGATGCCGCCCACCGCCCGCTCGAAGCGGTCGGCCAGCTCGATCATCGTGCGCCGGCGTTCGGCCGCCGCAGCCGCGTCGGCGCGCCGCTTGACCTCGGCCTCCTCGGCGGCCTTGCGGGCGACCATGGCCCTGATGCCCTCGACCGCCCTGCCGACCGCGCCGATCTCGTCGCCGCGGCCGGCCTCCGGGATCGCCGCGTTCACCTCACCCGCCGCGATCCGCTGCAGCACCGCGACGAGGCGGCCCAGCGGACGCGTGATGCCGAACACCGCCATCAGCATCGCCGCCACGATGCCGACCACCACGCCGAGCGCGCTGAACGCCATCAGGCTGCGGCGCGTGGCGTTGGTCTGCGCGGTGAGGTCGTTCGAGCCCCTCTCCATGTAATCGGCGATGTCCTGCCTCAGCTTGACGGCATCCCGCACCACGCCGGAGAAGGTCGGGTCGATGGCGCTGTGCACCATGCCCAGGGCATCCGCGTCCCGATTATGCGCGCCGAGGCGGCGCACCTCCTCGACGGCCGTCACGAACGTCTCGACGCGGGCAGCCTGCGCCTGGACGCGCTCGGCGAAGCTCGGCGCCTCCTCACGCAGATCCGCGAGGGCCTTCCGCAGCCGGGGCAGCACGGCGTCGAAGCCCCGGTCGGCGGCCTTGATCTGCGGCTCCTCGGTCTCCGCGATGAGGCGATAGACCCAGTAATTGAGTTCGAACAACTGTTGGTTGATAAGTCGCGCCGTCGCCGCCGCGCGCGCCTCGCGCACGATGAACAGGCTGTAGGCGTCATCGATCCGGGTCATGCGCGATTGCGCGTACCAGACGCAGCCACCGACGATCAGGCCGATGAGCGCGATGACGCTGGAGAGCTTGGGCAGGATCTTGATGTCGGATAGATGCGGCATAGGAAATCAATCCAAATCGTGTTTCCCACGCGCCTCTTATCCCGTGAGAATGCTTAACAAATACGTCAGGTTTTGTCTGAAGATACAGTCGCGATGCGCGCGACGCCGACCATGGCGGCGCTCGGGACGAGGCCGGCGCGGCCGATCCAGCCAAAGCTGCGCGCGATCAGCCCGCGCCGCGGCCGCGCCGCGACACCCCGTCCGGCCGCCCTCGGGCCCTGCGACCGCGACGGGGCGGCCGTGCCGACCCGCTCGCCCGGGCCGGCGGAACGGTGCGGGTCGAGCGGCCGCGCGGGGGGCGCGCCGCCGCGCCCCTCATTCCGGCAGCCGCGGGAGGGGCGTCCCATCCGGCGGCAGGCCGTAGCGGGCGGCGTTCAGCTCCATGGCCAGGAAGGTGTAGTAGCCGCTGATCGCCGCGAGATCGACCACGCCCGCCTTGCCGAAGCGGCTCTCCGCCCGCGCGAAGGTCGCGTCCGACACCCGCTTGTTCTGCTGGAGCTCGGTGGTGAAGTCGTAGACGATCGCCTCGTCGGCGCTCAGGCCCTCCGGGCGGCGCCCGTCGCGGATCGCCTCGATGATCTCCGGCGCGATGCCGACCTTCCGGGCGATCGGGGCGTGGACGTACCACTCGTAGTCCTGCGACCAGTGCCGCGCGTTGATCAGGATCACCAGTTCGGACAGCGTGGTCCCGATCTTCGGCTTGTAGCGCAGGTAGTCGCCCATCTGGCGCGTGAGCGTCATCACCTCGGGCGAGTGCATGAGCGGCTCGAAGGGACCGAAGACCTTGACCTTGCGGGCCGCCTCGAACTCCTCGGCGGCCTTCCTCTGCTCGGGCGTGTACTGGTCGGGCGGGATGGTCGGCAGGCGGTCCGCCGCGAAGGCCAGGGCCGGGGCGAGGGCGAGAGCGAGGGCGGGGAGACGGCGGATCATCGGCGAGGCTCCGGAACGGACGCGGCGAGGCCCGGCCCGGATGCGATGCCCCGCGGCGGGCCCCCGATCAGGGTGCGCCGCACGGGAACGCGTCGGGCCGTCCGGGCGACACTGCCCCGCCCGGCGCCGCGCCGATAGGGGGCGCCGCGCGACACCGCGCCGGCCCGCCGCGCGGGCCGGCGGCGCGGATCCCGCCCCTCCGCCCGGCCCTATCCGGGCCTGGGCGCGCGCGACCGCGCCCAGGCCTCCGCGACGGCCTGCGCGAGGGCCAGGGAGGTCGGGGCGCCGTCCGCCTCGCCCTTCTCGAAGTCGCCCGCCTGGCCCATCCGGTTGGTCACGTGCGCGAAGCAGAGCACGGCGCGGCGGCGCGCCGCGGCGAAGGCGTAGAGCGCGGCCGCCTCCATCTCGACCGCCAGGAGGCCCGCCGCCCGGGCCGCCGCGATGGCCTCGGCGGTCTCGCGGTAGGGCGCGTCGGTCGTCCAGGTGGCGCCGCGCTCGATCGGCTCGCCCACCTCCGCCAGCCCCGCCCCGACCGACGCCACCAGGGCCGGGTCGGCCTGCGCGAAGTCGCCGGCCGGCAGGTAGTGGTAGCTCGTGCCCTCGTCGCGCAGCGCGCGCTCGATCAGGATGAAGTACGGCGGCGGCCGCAGCGCCGTGATCTGACCCGACGAGGTGATGCTGATGAGCAGGCGGCAGCCGGAGGCGAACATCTGCTCGGCCACCAGCACGGCGTAGGGCGCGCCCACCGCGCAGCCGACGATGCCGAACGCGCGACCGCCCTGCTCGAAGCGGTCCATCTCCGAGTGGTAGCAGGCCCAGCCCTCGACGGGCCGGGCCCTGCCGGCGGCGCGCAGGTGGCGGACGACGTCGCCGTCCGGGTCCAGGATGCAGACCTCCGGCACGGGCGCGTCGGGGATGCGCCGCTGCCGGCGCGCCTCGCGCAGCAGGCTCTGCGGCGTGAACGCGGACGCCGCCTCCGGGTGCTTGTCGCGGAGGATCGGCGGCAGGGGGCGAGGGGGCGGAGCACTCATGCGGCCACTCTCGGCGCGCGGCCCGGCCGCGGCAACAGGGCCGGCGACGATGGAGGGCGCGCCCCGTCCCCGGCCCGCCGACACCCCCGAGACGCGTCGGCTCCGGTCGGGCGGACCGCCCCCCGGGGCGGGGCGGTCACCGCCCGATCCTCACCGGATCGCGGATCATGCGTGACAGGACCCGCCTCGCCCCGCGCGTGGCAGGTTTCTCGACGAGACGATAGGCGAGGAGCCCGCCTGCCAGGCTCGACAGGCATAAGAGGACGGGAAATGTCTTATGGAGAATCGAAGACTCGTCATCCAGCGCGTGGAAGGCGCTTTGGATGGATCTTACGATGTAGATACCGAAATCCTGGAAGAGATATATGGAATAGGACGCGTTCCCGATCTGAAAGAGAGGGCGAAGGAAGACGACAGCTCTGGACCGCTCGAGCATGAGCGCGCCGGCCAGCACGATGGTGGACCCGGCACCCCATCGCAAGCGGTGATCGAAGGCCGAGAAGAGCAGGAGACCGGCGGCCGCCAGGAGAACGGCGAGGACCTGCGCGGCGGGAGGCCGCGATCGCGCATCCATCCCCAGGAACCGTCCGAGTGCGGCGCCCGAGAGGAATTCGAGCAGAATGGGGTTCGTGTAAAACTGAGATACGCCAGCATTCGTACTCCACGTTAATCCAGTCACCACCAGCGACACAAGCACGACCGCCAGGATCTCGAAACGGAATGTTCTGCTGATTGCGAGAATGAGCGCGAAGATCGTATAGAAAAACATCTCGTAATTGAGGATCCAGCCCAGGTACAGGGTCGGATAAACTCTGCCGCTCTCGCTCGGGTTTGCAATAAATAGCAGTGACAATACGAAATGTGAAAGGCTTGCATCAGGGTTATAGACGAACGTGTCGTCGTAGACTGTGAGGAGAAACCAAGCGGAAGTCGCGACCCAGTATGTCGGGACGATCCTGGCCAGGCGGTCCGCCGCGAAGCGCGACGGTGTGACGGTTTCCTTTTCCGTGAGGTACATCATCAAAAAGCCGCTTATCACGAAAAACAGATCCACGCCGTATTGACCATAATGGGCTACGCCGTAAAGTCGTCCTTGAAAATTGTGATAGACGATCACCGCGAGCGCAGCACAAGCGCGCAGATATTGTATGGAGACAAGTTTCTTATTGTCAGAGATTTTCACGGGATATGGCGAATGGTGTGTCATGTCGGCGGGCCGGATTTTCATGCCGGGTGACTTTCTCATGGCTTGCAGCTGCGCGCGCGAGGATGATCTGTGCAAGAATGTTACCAGATCCCGCCTGGTCGTCCCAAACTCCGGGCAGGCGGCGGATCCCTGCTCCGCAGAGGGGATGGCTTGATCGAGACTGACTGTCCGGCGGCGGCGCGGGCCGGGTCCCGACGCGATGGCGGCGCCTCAACCATCCGCTTCGGCCGGCGCACGGGCGGGGTGAGGGGGCGTCGCGCGAGAGGCGACGCGCGGCCTAACCCACATGGCGCGGTTGTCGAAGCTGAGCCCGCTATTTACTGGCGCCCGCCGAGCACGCAGCGAAATGGGGCCGCAGGCCCGGGCGTGCAATCCAGGATGGTAGGATTCACGCCCATGGTCATCGCCCTCGTGGGGTCCGCCATCCTCGGCGGGACGATCACGCTCGCCTCGCTCGCGCCCGTCCTGGGATTGAAGGCCCTCCTGGTGGCGCCGTTCGGCGGCAGCCTCGCGGCCGGGCTGGTGGTCGCGGTCTCCTGCGCGAGAGCGGCGAAGCGCGTCGCCGCGCCGACCACCCTGAGCGAGGTCTGATCCGGGAACCGGTTGATCACAGCGGAGCCCGGATCCCGAGCCCGCGCGGCGCCTGAGCGCGGCGCCTGAGCGAAGCCCACATCCGCATGGGCGAAACGGGAGATGGCGAAGCCATCGACCGGATGGCGTATGACGCCTCCCGGCCGCCCTCGCCCGTTCGTCCCGCGGCGGGATCGGGGCCGCGCCTTGCGCGCCGCGGCGGCCCCGCGCGTCCACGGGCCGCGCCCTTTCGGCTTGCCTCAAGCCGCGCCGCGTGGCCCAGGGAGCGCTCACCGCGGTGAGCCGGGATGCCCCGTCCGGGGCCGCTCGCGCCGCCCATCGCAGCCCGCCGCGGGCGAGAGCCCCCGCCCCGACGCGATGTCAGCCGATCCCCCTCCCCTGTTCGTGCCCCGCCCGCACCAGCGCGAGGGGCGCGACGCGATCCTGGCCCACCGCGCCGCGGGCCGCCCGGGCTTCCTCCTCGGCGACATGACCGGCCTCGGCAAGACGCTGACCGCGTGGTCCGCCCTGGCCGCCATGCCCGAGCGCGAGATCCTGATCGTCTGCCCCAAGGGCGGCCTGCCGCAATGGCGCCGCACCATCGCGGGCAGCGGCCTGCCCGCCAAGAGCGTGACGCTGATCAACTACGAGCGCACCAAGTCGCTGTTCCTGCCGCCGCCGGACAGCACCCGGCGCTCGACCCGCGCCCGCAACAACGAACTCGCCCGCGAGGGGCGCCCCAAGCGGGCCTGGCCGCTGGTGGTGTTCGACGAGGCCCACCGGCTGCGCAACCCCTACGCCCAGCAGAGCATGGCCTGCCGCCAGCTCGCCGACCAGGCGGCGTTCGCGATCTACATGAGCGCCACGGCCGGGCAGGCGCCGCACGAGCTGTTCTATCTCGGGCGCCTGCTCGGGCGGGCGGCGGGCCGGGAGGTGGCGTCCCTGGCCGATTTCCGCGCCCTGATGCGCGCGCTCGGGATCGGGCGCGCCAGGGGGCGCTGGACGAACTGGAGCTGGACGCCGAACCCGCGCGACCGCGCCGTGATGGCCGACCTGCTCTACCGGGGCCGCGACGCGATCGGCCTGCGCCGCCGCCCGGCGGACATCGCGGGCTGGCCGGAGGCGCAGCGCGAACTCGCCCCGACTGCGCTCGGCCCGGAGGAGCGCCGCCTCTACGACGCGTCCTGGCGCGAGTTCCGGCGCGCGTTCGGGCTCCTCGGCGGCGCGACGCGGCGCCCGGCGGGCTGGGCGGCGGACCTGCGCTTCCGCCAGAAGGCGAGCCTGCTGCGGGTCGCGGGCACCGCCGCCTTCGCGGGCGACCTGCTGGAGGCCGGCGAGCAGGTCGCCCTCTCGGTCGCCTTCCTGGAGACGTCGGCCCTGCTCGCCGAGACCCTGCGCGGGCAGCGCTGGCGGGTCGGCGAGATCAACGGGGAGCGCCCGGCCGAGGCGAACGAGGCGACCCGGCTCGACTTCCAGCGCGGCCTGCTCGACGCTCTCGTGTTCACGGTCACGGAATCGATCTCGCTGCACCGGCACGAACTGCCCGGCGGCGAGCGCCCGCGCGCGCTCGTGGTGCACGACATGCGCCACAGCGCGATCCAGCTGCAGCAGATCGAGGGACGCTGCCACCGCGACGGCCAGCACGCGGTGATCTACTACGCCTACGCCGAGGACACGGTCGAGGAGCGGATCGCCGCGACGGCGGTCGCCCGCATGGCGGCGATGGACGGGATGGCCGGCGACGACACCGCCATGGCGGACGCGCTCGCGGCGGTCCTGGCGGAGGCGGCCGCGCGCGCGGAGCGCTGACCCCGGCCGGCTCCCCCGACGGCCGCGGCCGCCTCAGGGCCGCGGCGCCTCCGCCCCGAACAGGATGTCGTGCGTCATCGGGTCGTAGAACCGCATCAAGGACCGCACGAAGTGCCGGACGTCGACCTCCAGCGCCTCGGCCCAGGCCCGGTAGCGGTCCGGGGGGATGCGGCCCCGGCCGGTCTCCAGCTGGGAGATGAAGGTGTAGTACTCGGCACCGACCAGCGCCGCGAGCTGCCGCTGCGAGAGGCCGCGCGCCTCCCTCAGCTCCTTGAGGTAGCGGCCGCCTTCCCGGCGCAGTTCCTGGACCTCCTCGGAGTCCAGACGCTGATGGTGAGCATACACGGTGGATGCCTTCCTGCGGGCCTCACCTGCGAGCGCCCCGCCTGTACAGTGACATTCATATACCCCTGTCCGGCCGGCGGTGTCCAGGGCGATCCCGCCCGGGCGCCTTGACGGTCCTTGCGGCGGTCCGTCCGGCGGTCCTCCGGGCGGCGCCGCGCCGGCCCCGAGGGGTACCCGCGTCCCGCGCACTTGGAATAAATACAACTTGCCCTATCATCGCGTGATCGGGGCGCGACGCACGCCGTCGGTCAGCGACCTGGGGGGGCGCCACGAGACCTGGACACGAGACCTGGACAAGAGACCCGGACGCGAGACCTGCACGCGAGACCCGGACCCGAAACAAACCCCCCGGCCGATCGTTGGCTCCCGAGTCCCGGGTCGGCTGCCGCGGACCGGGTCGGACCGACCGCGGCCGCTCCGCTGATGCCCATCGTTCCGCGCCTCGGCGCCTCCTTGGCGGGATTTCGGTATGACGAGTGACCGGGCGACGTCCGTCCTGCAGAGCGGCCTGCGCTCCCTGCGTCCGGTCCTGGCGACCGCGTTCGTCTTCAGTTTCTTCATCAACATCCTGCTGTTCGTCACACCCCTGTACATGCTGCAGATCTACGACAGGGTGTTGTCGAGCCGCAGCGAGGCGACGCTGGTCGGCGTCAGCCTGATCGCCGCCTTCGCGCTCGCGGTCTATTCGTGCCTCGAGATGCTCCGCGCGCGCATCCTGGTGCGCGGCGGAGTGATCTTCGATCAGGCGATCGCGACCCCGATCTACGACGCGGTGCATCGCAGCATCCTGCGCAGGCCCGGGAGCGGGCAGGACGCGGCCCTGCGCGACCTCGACGTCCTGCGCGAATTCCTGACCGGCAGCGGCCTCCTGGCGTTCTGCGACGCGCCCTGGACCCCGATCTTCCTGCTCGCCTGCTTCGCCCTGCATCCCTGGTTCGGATGGATGGCCCTGGCGGGCGGCTCGGCGATCCTGGCCCTGACGCTCGTCAACGAGGTCGCCACCCGCCGGCTGCTCGACGCGGCGAACCGGGCCTCGCACGCGGCCGCGCAGCAGGCCCGCGCCAGCGCCCGCAACGCCGAGGTGCTGCACGCCATGGGCATGGTCGCGGCCGTGCGCGAACTCTGGCGCGCCCCCCACCAGGACGTGCTGATGCTGCAGGCCCGCGCCAGCGACCGGGCCGGCCTCATCGTCGCCGCGACGAAGTACGTCCGCATGCTGCTGCAGACGATGGTGCTCGGCCTCGGCGCCTACCTCGCCATCCGCCGGGAGATCTCGGCCGGGTCGATGATCGCCGCCTCGATCATCATCGGCCGCGCCCTGGCCCCGATCGAGGCGATCGTCGCCCACTGGAAGGGCGTCACCGCGGCCCGGGCGAGCTACCGCCGGCTGGCGGACCTGGTCTCGGCGGCCGGGGCGGAGCCGCGGCGGATGAGCCTGCCGCGGCCCCGCGGCGAGGTCGAGATCGAGAACGCCTCGGTGGCGGCGCCCGGCGGGGCGGCGCCGATCCTGCGCGGCGTCAGCGTGCGGATCGAGGCCGGGAGCGTCGTCGGGATCGTCGGACCCAGCGCCTCGGGGAAATCGACGCTCGCCCGCGCCCTGACCGGGGTGTGGCCGCTTCTCGGCGGCACGGTGCGGATCGACGGCGCCGAGATCGGGCACTGGGACCCGCAGGCCCTCGGCCGCTACCTCGGCTACCTGCCCCAGGACGTCGAGCTCCTCGACGGCACCGTGGCCGAGACCATCGCGCGCTTCGCCGTCGAGGACGAGGGGGCGATCGTCGAGGTGGCGCGCAGGGCCGGCTGCCACGCGCTGATCCAGGCGCTCCCGGACGGCTACAACACCCGGATCGGCCCGGGAGGGCACGGGCTGTCGGGCGGGCAGCGCCAGCGCATCGCCCTCGCCCGGGCCATGTACGGCGCGCCCAGCCTCGTCGTGCTCGACGAGCCGAATGCGAGCCTCGATCAGGCCGGCGAGGCGGCCCTGATCCAGGCCGTGGCGGACCTCAAGCGCCACGGCGCCACGGTGATCCTGATCACCCACAAGCTCGGCATCCTGGCCGGTGCCGATCAGGTGCTGGTGATGAACGAGGGCCGCGTCCAGGCCTTCGGCGCGGCGGAGCCGATCCTGGCGCAGCTCACGGGCGGGCGGCCGCTTCCCGCCTCCGCGCCGGCGGCGATCGGGGACGGCGTCGTCGACCGCCGATTGCAGGAGCGGCCCCGCGCCGCGACGGGCTGAGCGATGACCACCGGGACCGCCCGCTTCCTGCCCGTCCCCGGATCGCCCCGGCCCGTCGCCCCGCGCCCCGAGGCGGGGGCCGGTCTGGCGCGGCCGGCCGAGATGACGAATTGGCGGCTCTACGCCGTCGCGGGCTACGCCCTGATCGCGCTGACCTTCGGGGTCGTCGGCGGCTGGGCCGCGCGGGTCCGGCTGGACCGCGCGGTCATCAGCCCGGGCGTCGTCGTGGCGGAGACGAGCCGCAAGGTGGTCCAGCATTTCGAGGGCGGCATGGTCCTCGACGTGCTGGTGAAGGACGGCCAGAGCGTGCGGGAGGGCGACGTCCTCCTGCGCCTCGACCCGCTGCAGTCGCGGGCGAGCGCCGACCTGTTCCGCACCCAGCTCGACGCCGCCCTGATCCTCGAGGCCCGCCTGCGGGCCGAGCAGGACGGGGCGGCCGACCTCGACCTGCCGCCCGACATCGTCGCGCGGCGCCACGAGGCGCCGATCGCCCGGGCGATCGGCGACCAGCGCAGCCAGCTCGCGGAGCGCCGCAAGTCGATGCGCGCCCAGCTCGACCTCATCGCGGCGCGCGTGCGGCAGCTGAGGGTCGAGATGGAGGGGCTGGCGGCCGAGAGGGCCTCGGTCGAGGCGCAGGTCCGCTACATCGACGAGGAGCTCGGCGGCCTGCGCAGCCTGCGCGACAAGAACCTCATCCCGCTCTCGCGGCTCCTGATGATGGAGCGGGAACGCACCCGGCTCCAGGGCGTGATCGGGCGCTCGGTGGCGGAGACGGCCAAGGCCGAGAACGCCATCGGCGAGGCCGGCATGCAGGTCACCCAGATCGAGCAGAGGCGCCAGGAATCCGTCACCGCCCAGCTCCTGGAGACCCGCCAGAAGATCTCCGAACTGCGCGAGAAGCTGCTCGTCGCCCAGGACGTGCTGCGGCGGCACGAGGTGCGCGCCCCGCACGGCGGCGTCATCCAGGGCCTCAAGGTCTACACGATCGGGCAGGTCGTCCGCCCCGGCGAGCCGCTGATGGAGATCGTCCCGACGCGCGACCGGCTGGTGATCAGCGTGCAGTTCTCGCCGCAGGATCTGGAGGCCGTCCATGCCGGGATGCGGGCCGAGGTCAAGCTGCCCACCTTCCAGACGCGCCGGACCCCGGCGATCTTCGGGACGCTCAGGACGGTGTCGCGCGACCGGCTGATCGACGAGGCGACCAAGCAGCCCTACTTCGCCGGGATCGTCGAGATCGACGAGCACGACGTGCCGGGCGACGTCAGGGACCGCCTCCTGGCCGGACTTCCCGCGGAGATCGTCCTCTCGGCCGGGGAGCGGACGGCCCTCGACTACATGGTCTCACCCCTCTTCGACGCGATGGGACGTGCCTTCCATGAGCGCTGAGCATCACTCGCCGAGACGGTCGCCGGTGCGGTGGCGGACCATGATGCGGGAACGAGAGAGTCGGCAGGATCGCGCGGGCCATGCTGCGTAGGTCCGGACGGGACGGGTGCGCGCGCCGGGGGCCTCGGGGATGCCCCGCTCCGGCCCCGCGCTTCTGTGCGGAGTGAGGGCGAAATGGGTGCTGTCATCTCCTTCTTCCGGCCCGCGCCGACGACGCGCGGGGATTGGTCCCAGCAGGAGCTGGCCGAGTTCTACCGGGTCGAGGCCGCCCTGGTCCGGGCCGGGATGCGGATCACCAGCGATCAGGGCCTGAGCGACGAGGCCGACCCGTGGTTCGTCTTCTGCCGGGCGGACGGCGACGTGATCATGCACTTCGCCCGCATCGACGGGCGCTACGTGGTCGGAAGCGCGGTGCTGGACCAGCCGATGCAGGGTCCCGACTTCCGCGCCCTGCTCAACCAGATCGCGGTCCGCTACCCGGCGCTGCTGCCCATCCCGCAGGGCCAGGGCGGCACGACGCTCGTGGTTCACCCGGCCGCCCTGCTGGCGGCCATCGTCGCGGCCGCGGCCTTCCTGCTGTCCGAGGACGACGCCGCCGCCTCCGAACTCGCCCCGGTCGAGCCGCTGCCCGGGCCGGCGGCCGCCGGCCGGCCGGGACCGGTCGCGCCGCCCCGCTCGGCGGAGGCGGGAGGCGCGGGCGAGGCCCAATCGCAGCACGACGATCACCGCCGGCACGTCGCCGCGATCGTGACCACCGCGATGCTGTTCGCCGTGGACGCCGCGCCCGACGAGGCCGGCCCGCGGCCGGAGACGGACCTCGCGCCGACGAGCGCCGCGAGCGCGGCGGACGGCGCCTCCTGGCACGGGGACGCGGCGCTGCCGGCGGTTCCCTCCTCGGGCAGCCCGCGCGCCACGGACGCCTCCGCGCCGGCCGCGCCCCCGCTCTCCCGCGGCGGCAATGCTCAGGACCTCGACGGGGCCGGGCGCGGCGGGGCGGCGCCGGCCGGCCCGGTCCACCCGGCCCGGCCCGATCCCGGCGAGGGACCCGACCTCTCGCGGACGCCGCTCACCGAGAAGGCGGCCGGCGCCCGGCCCAACGAGGCGGGGCAGCAGGCGGGCGCCCAGGCGGCCGGCTCTCCCGCCACGGCCGAATCCGCGTCCGGCGGCCACCCGTCCGGGACGGCGCCGGGCGCCGCGGACCACGCGAGCGAGACGGTGCAGGCCGACGCCTCGGCCGCCACCTCGGCTGCTCCTGGCGCCGATCCGGGCGCCAAGGCCGCTCACGCCGCGGCGCCCGTCCCGGCCGCGACCGAGGCCGCCGCGGAGGCGGGCCGGGGCGAAACCGGCGCCGCGAGGGCGCTCGCGCCGCCGTCGCGCCAGGAGGGCGCCGCCGAGGCCGGCCCGGCCGCGAGCCGCGCGGGGGCGGACCATGCCGCGCCGGGCGAGAGCGAGGGCCGGGGCGCCGCACACGGCGCGGGCGAGGGCGGCGCCACCGGCAGCCGGGCCTCGGAGTCGTCCGGCCCGAAGGCGGATGACGCGCCGGGCGACGGGGCGGGCCACGGCGCCGCCGAGCGCGCCGGCGCCCACGCCGGCCCCGTCCGCGAGGCGGCGAGCGACGCCGCCCGCGGCCCGGGCCGGGGCGATGATGCGCAGGCCGAGCGCGCGGAGGTCCGGCCCGACCGGTCCGGCCCGGATGCGGCCGGCACCGACCGGGCTCCCGGGGCCGACGCGCCGCACGGCGCGCGCGCCGACGCCCCGGCCGCGCAGGATTCGGATCACGGGAGCGGTCACGCGGCCCGGGTGCCGGTCACGGTGGGAGAAGGACACGGGGCCGGCCCCGCCTCGGCGGCCGGTGCGATCGCGGGCACGGCCATCGACCCGGACCACCCGGGGACGGCGCGCGGGCCGGGCGCGGCGGCCGCGTCCCCGGAGATCGGCGCGGCCCGGGCCGAGCCCTCGGGACACGGCGACGGCGCGGTGGCCGCGGTGCCGGGAGGCAGCAGCGACGCGTCCCGCATCGTCCCGGCGGTTCCGACGGCGGCAGGTTACGCGCCGACGGACGATGCCGCCTCCGGGCAGGATCGGGATGGGATCCGCCCCGATCACGCGGGCCCGGCCGGTCCCGGCACCGCTCCGGTCACCGCGCCGGCCGTGCCGCCCGCGGCGAGCGGCGAGATCTGGGCGGCGGGCGCGAGCGACGCGGCCGGCCCCGCCGTCCCGGCCGCCGAGCCGACCGAGAGCGCCGGCCAGGGCGGCGGGCTTCCTGGCGGTCACCCCGCGGCGCCGGATACGCCCCCGGTCCCGGCGGGACCCGGGCCCGCGGGCGCCGAGGCGCATCCCGCGCCGGGGGCGACCGTCGCTCCCGGCTATCCGGGCCCGCAGGCGCGCGATCCGGGGGCCGCCCCGGGCGGGGCGGGCGCCGAGGCCGGGTCGACGGCGGCGAGCCATTCGGGCGCGGAGAATGCCGTCTCGGATCGTGGCCACGCCGAGGGCGCACCGGAGCAGGTCATCGATCCGCTCGGCCACGGCCGGGCCGCTCCCGGGACCGGCGCGGAGACCCTGTCGGCCCCGAGCGCCGCGAGACCCGACGCCGCGACGCCGCTGGCGGGCCACGAAGCGGCCGGCAGCGCCCCGTCGGATCGGAGCCCGGTCGACGGCGCCGCGGGAGGAGAGGCCCCCGCCGCGGACCGCCACGCCGCGCACGCCCCCGGGGCCGATGCGGCCTCGCCCCCCGCCGGTGCGGCGCAGGCCGCGCCGGATCCCGGGCATCCCGCCGTCGCGCCCGAACCCGCGGGCTCGCCCCCGCCGCCGGCTGCCGGCGCGGCGAGCCCGGCGGTGGGGTCCGCGGCCGCGCAGGCGGGGCATGCCCCGGCGCCGAGCGCGCCCTCCGGCCTGCAGGCCGAGATCGGGGCGGATGGCACCCTCGTCTTCGCTCCGGGCAATCCGCACCCGGTCCCGGCGGCGCCGGCCGGGCCGGCCCACGACGGGGCCGCGCACGCGGAGGTCGGGCTCGTGGGCATCGCTCATCACGACGCGGTGCCGGTCCACCCGAATTTCCACTGACGCGGCCGCGGGAGCCCGGGGCCGGCCGCGACGGGTTGACCCTCCGGGCCCCGGGGGTGTACAGTGAAATTGTAACTTTCCTTCGCTGTATGCTCCCGGCGGGCGGGGTCGTCCGCCGGGGAGGCGGCGCGGGAACGGGCGCGGGCGCCGAGGGGCGGCCATGGTTGCAGGCGGATCCCCGCGCGTTCGGGGCTCTGCCCCGCCCGGGAGGCCCGCGCGGCGTTCGTCCGGCCGTGTTCCGAGACCGCGGGCAAGACCGTGAATGAACTCTCGAAGGCGGGTGTCGCAGCGTGTTGCACAGAACATCGAGACTGGTCCGAACCACGGCGAGCGCGCGGCACGCGCCGACGCCCGTCCTCGCGTGCGCGCCGCTCTCGCATCGGGAGCCGGCGGCCCGGGAGCCCGCGGCGGCCGATCGCCGGCCGCAGCTCGCGCCCTTCCTGCGCGACCATCTCGGCCGGCAGCTGCGAACCGCCTACGCGGCCTTCGTCAGCGCGCCGCACCCCTCGGAGGTGCGCGAGGCGATCGCGCGCCTGGAGGCGGCCCTGGCGGGGCAGCCGGCCGTCGTCTCCCGCTTCCGCGACGATCTGCTGGCGGCGCTGCCGGCCTTGCGCGGCTTCGCCCTGTCGCTGACGGCCAACGTGATCCAGGCCGACGACCTTGTGCAGGAGACGATGCTGCGCGCCTGGCAGAACCAGCACCGCTTCGAGGTCGGGACGAACCTCAAGGCGTGGCTGTTCACGATCCTGCGCAACCAGTTCTACACGAACGGCCGGCGGCGGCGCCGCGAGGTCGAGGATGCGGACGGCGCCGCCGCCGCGCAGCTGGTCTCCCTCCCGGCCCAGGAGGACGGTGTCGAGCTGCGCGAGGTCTGGGCGGAGCTCGGCAGGCTGCCGGCCGCGCAGCGCGAGGCCCTGCTGCTGGTCGCCATGCACGGCATGACCTACGAGGCCGCCGCGGAGCTGATGAACTGCCAGGTCGGGACGGCGAAGAGCCGGGTCAATCGCGCGCGCGCCGCCCTCGCGCAGGCGCTGGGCTACGAGGCGGGACGGCCCGGTCGCGCGGCCGGGCCGTGAGGCGCGCCGCGCCGGGCCGCGCCTCCCCTCGCCGCCTCCCGAAATCCGCCGAGCACGGAAGCATCGTCATCGCGTCCTCGTCCGACACCACCGACAAGCGGCGGCTCGGCCGCCTGCGGACCCGTGCGCGCCGCATCGGGATCAGCGTCGCGAAGCTGCGGGGCGCCAAGCCCGACGCGTTCGTGCTCTCCTACACGCACCTGGACCTGCCGCTGGGCGGGTGCGACCCGCGCGGCATGTCGCTCGACCGGGCCGAGCAGATGATCCGCGTGGCGGAGCAGGGCCGGGGGACCCGGTCGGCGCGCCGGCGGCCTGCGCAGCGCGACGCGGGCTCCGTCCGGCGGGGCTGATGGAACGGTCCGCCCGGCACCGGCATTTCCGGGACCGCACGCGCTCACCCCGTCCGCCGGCCCCTTCGCAGCCGGCGTGGCCTTCCGTGCGCCCCAGGAGAACCTGCCCCGCCTCACAGTGCAGGAGGGACTATTGCTCAGGGCATGCGTGTCCGACAGCTCATTCCCGCCGAACCTGGGCCAGGCAAGCCAGATTAAATAGATCATTCCTCAACTTAAGTCGCGGTTAAACGAGATACCGCGGGCGAGATGCCGGAACCTGTGCGCTGAAACGGGCGTTTATGGCGCAGTTCTGAACTGAGGAGCATGACGCATGCGCACCGTCTTCGTCGCGACCCTGGCGGCCACTGTCCTGGCGGGCCTCTCCGGCTCGGCCATGGCCGAGGAGACCACCGTGATCCATCGCGACCGGGCCCCGGGCGTCGCCGTCGAGCACCGCGAGGGCGTGGTCGAGCACCGCGAGGTCACCACCGGCAGCGTCGATTGCGGCTCCAAGACCGTCCACAAGGAGGACGGTATGGGCAACTCCAAGACCGTCCACAAGGAAGGCTGCTGATCGCGCCGCGCTGAACTGCCGGATTTGTCGAGAGGACGCATCATGACCAGCAAACTGCTTCTGGCCGCCGTCGCGGCGGCCACCCTCGGGCTGCCGCTGGCGGCCCAGGCCCAGGGAACCCTGCGCGGGGCGCAGGAGGGTGCCGAGGCGGGCGCGGCCGCGGCCGGCCCGGTGGGCGGCATCGTCGGCGGGGCGGTGGGGGCCGCGACCGGCACGGTCGGCGGCATCCTCGGCGTGGACGACCGTCCGCGCTTCCGCTCCTACGTGCGCGAGCGGCACCTGCCCTCGTACCGGTACAGGGAGGACGTCCGCGTCGGGGCCGTGCTGCCCTCCTCGGGCGTGACCTACTACGACGTGCCGGCCGAGTACCATGTGCGGCCCGGCTACCGCTACACGGTCGTCAACGACCAGCCGGTCCTGGTGGACCCGCACACCCACCGGATCGTCGAGGTGATCGAGTAGGGACCATCCTGGGCGAGCCCGGCAGGGCTCGCCTGGGCGAGCCCGGCAGGGCTCGCCTGCGTGAGCCCGGCAGGGCTCGCCTGCGTGAGCCCGGCAGGGTTCCCGCGCGGGCTTCCGTCAGGCGCCCGCGCGGGCGGCCGACGCCGTCGCCGCCGACGCGCAGACCCGGGGGAGCCACGCCCCGCCCGTCCCGGCCGGCGCCCTCGGGGCGCATGCGGGTTCCTCCGCGTCGGGGGCCGGCCGCAGCGGCGGCCCGGGACGGCGCTCGCCGAGAATCTCGCCGTAGAGACGCAGCAGGTCGTCGCCCTGATCGGCCGCAGTGCGGACGGCCCGGCCCTCGGGAGGCGGAACCTGGAAGCGCGCCGGGTCCTGATCGATCTCCGCCAGGATCGCCCGCAGGTCGCGGGGTGACGCCACGTCGATGACGAATCCGTCGACGCCCGGCACGATGTCCTTGCCCACCGCGCCCCGGTCGCTCGCCACCACCCAGAGTCCGAAGGCCTGCGCCTCGCGCGCCACGAGGCCGAAGCTCTCCGGCCAGAGCGAGGGCACCAGCAGGACGTCGAGTTCGCCGTAGAGCGCCGCGATCTCCTCCTGCGGCACCGGACCCACGATCCGGACCGGCGTCGTGCCCCACACGTCGTGCCGCACGTGGTCCCGCTCCTGGGCGAGATCGACCAGGGTGAGGCTCAGGTTGCGGAACGCCTTGGTGCGCAGGACCGCCTCGATCAGCCACGCGCCCTTGTGCGCCTCGCGGCCCCCCACGTGGCCGAGGCGCACGCGCGGCCCCTTCCCCGCCGCGCGCCGCCGGACCGTGCCGGGCGACAGGCCGTTCGGCACGCTGATCGTCCGCGCGAAGCCCGCGTCCCGGTAGATCTGCGCGAAGCTCTCCGACACGGCCAGGATCCGGTCGGCCCCCTGGAGGAGGCGGGCGAGGCGGCGGCGCCGCACGATCCGCGCCGCCGCGTCGCGGGGCCCCTCCGCCGAGGCCTGCAAGGTGTCCGCGCGCGTCCGCACCACCCTCCCGTCGCGGTCGAGCAGGAACTGGTGGTCCGAGATCCACCAGCCGTCATGCACGGTCACGAGGTGCGGCAGGCCGCGCGCCTGGACCGCCTCGACGGCCGAGGCGGTCAGCCGCTGTACGCAGTGGAAGTGGACGAGGTCCGGCTGCAACCGGTCGAGGGCGGCCGCGAAGACGCTCCCGACCGTCGGATTGAACGGCCGCCAATCCATGTCGGCCTCGATCGGTGTCGAGATGCGGACGACCGGCATGCCCCGGTAGGCGTCGATGCGCATCCGGCCCTCCGGCGCGACGCCCTCGTCGCTCGCCACGACCGCGAAGTCGAAGCGGTCGCCCGCGCGATCCAGGAAGTGGTCGAGATTGTCGCGCACCACCCGGGTGGCGCCGCCGATCGTCTGGGGCGGGAAGAACACGTTGGAGACGAGGATGAGCGGCTTCCTCACCGCGGCCGGAATCGGGGCGGAGGGGCGGGGCGGGGGCAGGATGTCCGCGAGCGCCCGCGCCGACGCGTCGAGCTGCCGCGCCTTCTCCCGCGCCGCGAGCCCGATCCGGCGGCGGAGCCCCGGATCCCCGACCAGGCGCTCCAGCGCGCGCGTCCACTCCTCCGGGGTGGAGGCGAGGAGCGCGTCCTCCCCGTCGACGAGGATCTCCCGGTAGGTGCGCGTGCCGCTCACCACGGACGGGATGCCGCAGGTCGCGGCCTCCAGCCACTTGATCTCGCTCTTGGCGTCCGCCACCCGGCCCGGTTGCAGGACCGCGACGTTTATGTCGACGCCCGAGAGGATCTCCCAGTAATCGCCCACCTCGGCCGTGAAGCCCATCGTCTGGATCTGGTGCGCGCAGGCTCTCAGCGCCGGGCCGAGCTTCAGGTGGCCGGCGATCAGGAGGCGGACCTGCGGGTGGCGTTGCAGGATCGCGAGCAGGGCCGGTCCGATCAGGTCGTTGAAGTCGCGGTTGTGCGCCTTGGTGCCGGAGCCGTAGAAGATCGTCACGGTGTCGCCGGGCTCCGCGAGCGGCGGGTCCGGCTGATCGAGGAAGTGGTCGTTGCGCGCGTCCAGGCCGTTGCGCATCAGGTGGCAGCGCTGCTGGCGCAGGATCGGGGCCATCGCCTCCGCCAGGGCGGGCGTCGCGGCGAGGCCCTCGTCGCACTGGGACATGGCGAACCGGAACAGAGGCACGCCGGCCTGCAGCTCGGCGTAGTCCTCCCGGGTGATCTGCCCCTCGAAGCTCTCGAAGGGATCCGGATAGCTCGCCGCGTCGAAGATCAGGTCGTCCACGTCGTAGAAGGTGCGCAGGCCGAGGGCCCGCGCGGTGAGGATCGCGTGGAGGATGTCGGGAAAGGCGGCCACCCGGTAGAAGATCGCGGCGCTCGCCCCGGGCAGGGCCTGGCGGAAGGCCTCGGTCTCGTTCTGCCCGAAGACCCGGACGGTCCAGCCCCCGCGCTCCAGCTGCTGCCGGCGCTGCTCGACGCGGTAATGGACGCATTGCGGCAGGTCGAGATTGGCCAGCATGACGATCGCGCCGCCGGGGACCGGCGGGAGCGGGGCCGGGAGCGGCAGCACGAGGGGCAGGTCGAGGGCGAGCTGGTTCAGGGCGTCGTCGAGGATCGCGTCGCCCTGCGCCCGCAGGCCCTGGCGGTAGGCCGCGCGGGCGACCTCGCGATGGGCGGTGAAGCTCTGGTCGAGGAGTTTCCTGGCGGTGTCGCGCCAGCGCGCGTCGCGGCTCCACCGGGGCGAGGAGGCGCGGATCTGGGCGAGGGCCGCCGGCAGATCGCCGGCGGCGAGTCCCTCGGCGGCGTGGATGTGGCTCCACAGGCTGCTGGCGGGCTCCCTCGCGGCGGCGACGTAGTCGCCCGTGGCGGCCGCGTCCTGGCCGAGCGCGCGGGCCGCCTCGGCGCGGCCGTGCAGGCGGGCGGAGCTCGGACCGCCGCGGGCGATGGCCTCGTCGTAGGCGCGAAGCGCGACGCTGCCCTGGTGGCGCAGGAGTGCGCGAAAGCCGACCTGGGCCAGGAAGGACGGCGCGTCGGGCCCGCGGATCACGTCGAGGCACCCTCCCGGGAGCCCGTGGTCGAGCCAGTGGGCGAGAAGCTGGGTGCGGGTCAGGTCGGCCAGGCCGGCCTGGGTCGCGCGGTAGGCCTCGGCATCGAAGCACGACGGGAACGCGCCCTGGCCGATCAGGGCGGCGGTGCAGGCGCGCTCGTTCGGGGCGAAGCCCAGCTCGACCCCCTCGCGCAGCCAGTGACGGTAGAGGTCGGCATCGCCGAGACTGGCCGCCACCGGATGGTTCGCCCGGTAGAAGGCCGGGTCGAACGCGTCCTCGATGTTGAGGGGGGCGAGCCGGTCGACGCCCTGCTCGGCGAAGAGCAGCATGCCCTGGATGCGGGTCGCCGGAGCGGCCCCGATCCAGTCCGCGTTCAGGAAGATGAACTGCGCGAGATCGAAGCGCTGCTGCCAGCGCCCGGGCATCAGGTCGTGCCGGCGCAGATGCGCCGCGACGAGCGCGTCGTCGACCTCGGCGCAGACCAGGGAGGGCCAGGCGGCCTCGTCGCCGCGCTCGGATTCCCGCCGGAACCGGCGCCGCTCCACGCGCCCGAACTGGACGTAATGCGCCGCGTATTCCCAATCCTCCTGGAGCAGGGCCGCGAGGTCCTGGTTCAGGTCGCGGTAGATCGTCGGGTCGAAGCCCTCAGGCAGGTCCCCGTGCTTGGTGAAAAGATGGGCGAGATAGGCGGTCCGGGTCGGGAAGCGCCGCTCCTTGCGCCCGTGCACGAGGTAGTGCGACAGCAGCGCCTTGGCGTCCCGGAGATGGCGCAGGTCCGGATAGAGCCGGCTGTAGAAGTCCGGATCGAATTCCACGCTCTGCCCGAGCCAACGGGATCCTCCGGCCTTCCTGGCGAGCAGGCCCAGGAGACGGGCGCAGAAGTCGGACATCCGTTCGAGGCTGAGCGCGTCGCGACGGTACAGAGCGTTCGTCATGGCCAGTACGACTCCGGAAGGCACTCAGCGGGCGGCGTGGGCGAAGACCGCGTCGGGGCGCCGGCGCTCGGCCTCGACGGCCGGCCCCTCGGCCGGCCGCGGGTCGTGCGCGTCCAGTTCCACGTGCCGGTCGGTGACGTGCGCCGCTGACTCGCGCACGGTCGCGGCGATGACGCCGGCGCGGTCGACGCCGGTCATGAAGGTGAGTTCGTCGTCCTGCTCCGCCGTGAGACCTGTCATCTCGTGCCCCCGTCCGGACCCCTGCGGGATCTGCCGTTGCGTCACCCTGCGTGTCCAACGAGAGGCGAAAATTTGCAGCGACATGCGGACGCGGCGTGCCGGGCTCCGGGCTCCGCGCCGCGCGCCGGCAATGCGCCGAAAAAAATGCGCGGCATCGGGATGTGAGACTCGGCGCCTCGTCCCACAGACTTGACGAGCGGCAGAAGCGAGGTGCGCGACGATGCCCGGGGGTGAGCGACGACGCGGCGCGAGGCGAATGGCGGCGCCTCCCGGCCGCCGGGGCCGATCGCCGGTGCGGGACGGAGCGGGCGGCTCCAGCACCTCCGGCCTGCCAGCACCTCCGGCCTGAGCGAATCGCGGGCGCGCGAACCCCCGGCCCCTCGGGCGTGACGGCCCGGCATCCCGGCCGCGGCACGCCAGGTCCATCACACCATCCCCTTCCTCAACCAGGGTTGTCGCCATGTCTTCCGATCCGAGCCCGGCACAATACTTCTCGCACTGCTATTTCATCTACAAGACCGCGACATCCGATCAATTCACCATCGGGCGGTACGGAGGAATTACCAAGAATTTCGTCGTCAGGGACACGCCGGATGCCGGCAAGACGGACGACACCACGCAGATCGGCGATGTGCAGAACGACGTCTTCACGGCCGGCGTCGTCGACGGCAGCTCGGCGCCGAGAACCTATTTCGGACAGACCAGCCAGCAGGGCCTGATCGGAACCGCCAAGGGCAAGAAGGGGACGATCTACTTCCTCTACACGAACAACACCTACGACCCCGGCGCCACCGTCCAGGTCGACCACGCCGCCTACCCGCTCTGCTTCGTGACCGGGACGAGGATCCGGACGGCGCGGGGCGACGTCCCGGTGGAGATGTTGGCGGTCGGCGACCGGGCCGTGACCGCCTCGGGGGCGCTGCGCCCCGTCATCTGGATCGGGAAGCGCACCCTCGACGGCCCCGCCCTCTCCCGCGATCAGGCGCCGGTGCGGCACCGGAGGACATCGTCTCCGACGTCTTCGTGTCCCTGATGGCGCTGCCGAACGTGGCGAGCGTGCGCGAGCCGCGCGCCATGATGACCACGATCGCCAAGCGCATCATCTTCGAGGCGCGGCGGCGCAAGCGGCTTCAGATCGCCTACGAGGACGCGCTCGCCGCCATGCCCGAGGCGCTGGACGTCTCGCCCGAGGAGAGGCTCATCCTCGTGCAGGCCTTGCAGAAGATCGACGCAGTGCTGGCGAAATTGTCGCCGCGGGCGCGCACGGCGTTCCTTCTGAGCCAGATCGATGGTATGTCGAACCGTGAGATCGCCAAGGAACTCAACGTCTCGATGAGTGCGGTCAGCAAGTGCATGACGCAGGGTTTCTCGGCCGTCTACAGCGCCAGGATGGAAAGTTGAGGCGATGAATCCTGCTCGCTCACGACAATCGGACGACGACGAGAATGGGATAGACGAGAGCGGCCGGGCCGCAATCAAATGGATGGTCGCCATGACCTCCGGTGGCTTGAGCGAGCGCCAGCGGCGGGATTTCGAGGTCTGGTACGGCGCCAGCCCGGCCAATGCCGAGGCCTGGGGACGCATGGCCGGGAATCTGCAACCCTTCGGGATCGTCGCGCGCTCCGGGCTGCCGCGGGGCACGGTGGCGCGGATGGGGGCGCCGCCGCGGCGCGACCGTCGGAACGTCGTGGCGGGGCTGACGGCCCTCGCCGCCGGCGGCGCGGTCGCGCTGGAGCGCTTCGTGCCCCTGGAAGACCTGCTCACCGACCGCTTCACCCGGACGGCGGCCCACGCGCGCTTCCGTCTCGGGCAGGATGCCGAGGTCGTGATGGCGCCCCGCTCGGCGCTCAACCTGGGAGCCGCTGCCGAGACGCGGGCGCTGAGCTTCCTGCGGGGCAAGATCCTGCTCGACATCCAGCCGCGCGACGCGCGGCCCTTCGTGGTGGAGGCCGGCCCGTTCCGGATCGAGGCGCTCGCCGGCGCCTTCGTGATCGAGCGGGCCGCCGGGGCGTTCCGCTTCGCGAGCCTGCGCGGCGACGGCACGCTGTGGGGCGAGGACCACCGGAGATTCTCCGTCGCGTCGGGCGAGCGCATCACCGTCGCCGAGGGCGAGGTGCGCCGGAGCGCGGTCGACGCCGATGCGGCCTCGTCCTGGACGTCCGGCTTCGCGGTCCTGCGCGAGGAGACGGTCGCGGCCATCGTCGACGAGATCCGGCCCTACTTCGCCGGGATCATCCGGCTTCACCCGGACGCGGCGTCGCGGCGCGCGACGGGCGTGTTCAACCTGTTCGAGCCGGTCGCCTCGTTGGGCAATCTCGCCCGCGCGGTGAATCTGACCCTGACCCGCACCGCCGGCTTCTGGATCGCGCTCGAGCCGCGCCGCGCCTGAGGCCGGCGAGACCTGGCCGCGGGGATGCGCCGCCGGCCGCGGAGCGGCCTCGGATCACTTGGTGTGCGGGTCGGCGTCCGAGGTCGCGGCGCGGGCGGCATTCTGCTCCGCGAGGCGACGGTCCAGTTCGCGCAGGACGCGGCACCGGGCGACGGCTTCGACTGAGCGCTTCATGGCAGCCTCCTCCTCTCGTCTGCCTCCCGTAGCACCTTGCAGCCCCTTCGCGTGTGTCACGCAACACCGGGCCGCCCGCGGGGTTCCAAGCCGCGGGGTTCCAAGCCGCGGGGTTCCAAGCGCACCGACGCGGCCCCGGCGAGGGGCGACCCGCCCGACCCGCGAAGCGGCTCGCAGAGGCCGAAGCGACATGCGCGAGCCGCCGGACGTCGAAGAACGCGACGGCGAATTACTGGGTGTGCTGCTTCAAATAGGCAATCACGTCATCGACCTTCTTGTCGTCCGGGTAGCCGGCGAAGATCATCTTCGTTCCAGGGACTTTCGCCTTGGGGTTCTTCAGCCATTCGTGCAGATTGGCCTCATCCCAGGTAATGCCTGAGCCTTTCAAAGCCGCCGAGTAACTGTATCCCTCGACGGATGCCGACTTGCGCCCGACGACGCCGGTCAGGTTGGGGCCGACACCGTTTTTTCCGAATGCGTGGCAGGCTTTGCATGTTGCGAATGCCTTCTCGCCGGCAGCCGGGTCGCCGCTCCCCTGCGCGTGTCCCGATGTGCACAGCGCCGCGAGCACGGCTGCACTTGCCAATACAATTCGCATGGCGTTCCTCCTGCTTCAGGCCCCCGTCCAGAAGCTGTGGCGGCCGCGGCCCAGGTCCAGGCGTGGCGGCGGGATGCGACGATTTGGCCAGGGATTAATTTTGGGCGTCCGGTTTCGGAGGGCCTCCCCGAGGATGACGGGGCCGGCCATCCTCCGGCGGCGCCCCGCCCGGTTCCCCCGCCCACGCCGCGCTCCGCACCGGCGCTCGGCGCCCGACCGCGTCGCGCGCGGGATCCGGCCCCGCGCCGGGCCGTTATCGGCCCGCCCGCGCAGGGTGCGGCCCGATCCCGCGCGGGGCGGCGCTCACCGTGCGGCCAGGGGAAGCGCCAGGGGAAGCGAGGGAATCCGAGGTGACGGAGGACGAACTCGTCCGGATCTACCCGCGATTGTGGCACATGGCGGAGGACGGGGCCTGGCCCTCGATCCGGGCGCAGGGCCTCCTCAGCACATCCGCGCTGCTCGACCGCTACGGCCTGTCGGGACCTGCGCGCGACGCGCTCGAGGCCCGCCGTCGCCCGCAGGGGACGAGGATCGCGCGCGCGGGCCTGCCCGACGCGGTCGTGCGCGACCAGAAGCCGATGTCGGATGCGGCCCTGCGGCGCTGCCTGGACGACGGCCTCGGTCCCGCGGACTGGTACCGCATCCTCAACGACAAGGCGTTCTTCTGGCTCTCACGCAGGCGTCTGCGCCACCTGCTCGATGCGAGGGCCTACCGGGGACGGCCGCAGACGGTCCTGACGCTCTGCACGCGCAGCCTCGTCGCGGCCCACCGGGACCGGATCCTGCTCAGCCCCATCAACAGCGGCGCGGCCTTCATGAGGCCCGTGCGGCGCGGGCGGGGCACGTTCATGCGGATCGCCGCCTACCCCTACGCCGAGCGGCGGGCGACCCGCTCCCGGGACGACGCGCTGGTCGAACTGACCGTCGCCGGAGGGGTTCCGGACGTCGCGGACCACGTGCTGGCCGTCCACCGCCTCGCGGACGGCGCGGCCGCCGAGATCTGGCGCTCGCCGCGCGCGGCGCCCGACGACGGGCCGTGACGGAGCGGCCGGCACCGCGCGCCCTCTCCCCGGCAGGCCCCGCGCCCGTCCGCTTCCGGCGAGGCGCTCAGGATGCGCGGGGGCGCGTCGCGCCGCTCCGGCGGCCCGCATCGGGGCTGCGGTCACGGGGCGGGCCTCGCCTCCGTCCGCCCGTGCCGCCGCCACACGAACCGGCACAGCACCGCGACCGGTGCGCCGATCCAGGATGTCCCCACGAAGGACCACGTGAAATCCAGGGACTCGATGACGCAGCCGGACATCCCGGCCAGCCGAACGCCTCGGTGAGGGAGAGGGCGCCCGCCCCGGCCGCGAAGGGTCCGAGGCGCCAGCCGATCTCGGCCCAGGACGATATCAGAGGACGACATCAGAGGACGACATCAGGGAGTGCCGCGCGGCGGGCGCGACGGTGATGCGCCACCCGCCGATGACGACATCCTGCCGGGCCCCGCGAAGCCGGGCGCCAGGGGGAAGACCGCCGTCCAGGCCAGGCCATGCGCCGGGTCGCCGAACGCGACGCCGGCGAGCGTGAGCATGACGCCGCTCTGCGAGGCGATGATCCGGCCGCGCCGCCGCCCCGGCCAGCGGCCGAGCAGCGGCGCGTCGCACTGATCGAGGAAGGGCGCCCAGACGAACTTGACCTTGTCGGCCAGGGTCGGCTCGCTCATCAGCCCGAGCGTGCCGAGGGGAACCTCGCCTCGGACAGCCACGCCGGCTGAGCAGAATCGCATGGCGCAATTCTGCTTAGACTCGTGTTTTCGCATCATTTTTGCCGCCAAACCGGGGACCGCTTCGGCGAATGATGCTGAGGTCCCGTAGACCAGCAGGAAGGGGATGCCGGAGCCGGAGCCGAGGCCCGGCATGGCCGCGACGCCGCGGTCCGTGAGCAGGTGGCGACGAGAGGGGCGCGTCCGGGCGCCGCCCGATCCGGAACCGCCGTGCATTCTGGTGCCGAGCCTCGCCCTGCCTCCGCCTGCGCGGGCGGTGCCGGCTCCAGCCGGCGGGGCCCGGACCTGCGCCGCGCCCTCCCCCGGGCCGTCCGCGGGTCAGCGGCAGGTGCGGTCGAGCGTGAAGCCGCGCGGACCGCTGAACCCGGCGAAGCGGCAGCCGCCGAAGCTGCCCTCGAAGCCGTAATCGTTCTTCCCGGTCTTCCAGGTCGCGCCGCGGCCGCCGTTCCAGCTGGCGGTCCGGTAGCCGGCGGGGCGGCCCTCCGGCGCCGCGCGCTCCGCCCGCCGCGGCGGCGCGATTTGGGCGGGTTCCGGCCGGACGGCCGGCGCCTCGGTCGCGGCGGGGGCCTGCACGGCCGAGGCCGGGCTGATCCGCGCCACGCGCTCGGGTTGGGGCGCGCGGGCCGGAGCCGCGACGTAGCCGCCCTGGCTCGGCGCGTCGGACCGGGGCAGGTCGATGACGCGCGGCGCGGGCCTGCCGCTCTCCGGCTGCGGGTCCGCATCCGTCTGCGTCACGGGGGAGAAGGTCCTCACCTCGGCGTGGCGGATCGCGGGACGCACCGGCTTCTCCGCGGCGGGCACGGCCTGGCTTCCGGGCGACGGGGGAAACTCGGCGGACGGCTGCGTGGACAGGCCGGCATGGGCGACGGTGGCCAGCCCGAGGGTCAGGGCCGCGGCGGCTGCAAGCTTGATCATCGTGAACTCCTCGATCCGCGACGGGCGCCTCGCCCTCCAGGTCGGGGGTGTCGTCGCATGCGCGGCAGCGGGGCGGCGTGCTCGGACGCACCCGCCGCGGAGGCGCGCCGCCCCTCGGGACGCCGCGGCGGCGGGCGGCCGGGTCGGGCGCGGGCGTGCCGGCCCGCCTCGGACCCGCGCCGCCCCTTGCCCGGGGCCGGTCGGCCCTCGCGGGCAAGGCTCACGAGGTCGCCCGCCCCGCCAGCCACAGGACCAGCGCGGCGACGAGGCCGGTCACCGCCGCCTGGACGATGATCCGGGTCTCCGCGTCCCATCCGAGATCCGGCCCGAGCCACCGGTTGAGGACGATGCCGGCGAGCGCGCCGAGTCCGCCCGCGGCGGCCCCGACCAGGGGTCTGCGGTGCAGCGGGCGAGGGTCCTGCGGCCGAGGCCGGGCGGGCGGCGCGCCTCCCGAAGGGGCGGGCCGCCGGCCGGCGCGGACCGGCTCGTCCGCGACGCTCCGGGCGGAGTGGCCGCCCAGCGGAAGCGCGCCGCCGCGGCGCGGGGCCTCGTCGTGCGGTGCGGTCTCGGTCCGATCCGCGCCGCCGGCGCGGGTCTCGGGGGCCCGCCGGATCGCCATCATCGTCGTCCTCGAAAGGCTGATGCGGGAGCCCGCGCCGCGCGCGAGCCCGCCGGACGAATGATGCCGGCATGGCACGGGTCGGCGGTGCTCGGACGCACCGGGAGCGGCCGCCCGGCCGGGCGGCGCCGGCCGCATCCTCCCCCGCGCGGCTCGTCCTTTTGTCACAACCTGCGCGGCGCGTTCGGACGTGACGGTCACCGCCACGGTGGGGTACTCCCTCCTAGTAAATTCGACCGTGGGGAGCGCCGCACGTGCGCCGGGGTCTCGTCCTACTCGCCCTCGCCGCGCTCCTGCCGCTGATCCTGCTCGCGGGCGGCCTGTCGTTCCTCCTCCTGCGTCAGCAGCAGACGCTGATGCGCACCGGCGCGGTCCACCACGTCGCGCAGATGCTCGGGGCCGTGGAGCGGGAGCTGCTGACGCAGGTCGAACTCCTCAAGGTTCTCGCGCAATCGCCGCTGCTCGACGGCGACCGGCCCGATCTCGCCGCGTTCCACGCCCTCGCCGAGCGCTTCAAGGCGCAGCTGCCGCTCTGGCACCGGGTCATCCTGGCCGATACCGGGGGGCAGATGGTGGTCCGCACCGGCGCGGCGTTCGGGACGCCCCTGCGGGCGGTCGTGGACGAGACGAGCTACCGGCGGGTGCTCGAGACCGGCGAGCCCACCATCGGCGACGTCGCCGGGCCGGGTCAGCCGGGCAGCGGGCCGCCCCGCGCCAGCTTCCGGGTTCCCGTGCTGCGGGAGGGCAGGATCCGCTTCGTGCTCACGGGCGTCGTGTCCGTCGAGCGGCTCGCGGCCCTGCTCGCCGGCCCCGGCCTCGATCCCGCCTGGCGCCCCTACCTCGTCGACGGCGCCAACCGGATCGCCGCGAGCGCGCGCGTGCCGGAGCTGGTGGGGGCCCTGGCGATGCAGCCCACCATCGAGGCGCGCCGGACGCGCTCGGCCGGGCTCTACGAGGGGACCGCCCCCGACGGCGAAGCGCTGGTCACGGCCTTCCGCAAGTCGGAGCGGACCGGCTGGTCCGTCCACCTCGCCATTCCGCTCGCGCTCTACGCCGCGCCGCAGCGGCACGCCGCCTGGATCCTCGGCACGGCGGCCGCGGCCGCCCTCCTGCTGAGCGGCCTCTTCATCCTGCTCCTGCGCCGAGAGCTGCGGGCGCAGCGCCAGGAGGCGCTCCTCCACGCGCGGGCCCTGCGCATGGAGGCGCTCGGGCGCATGACGGGCGGGGTCGCGCACGATTTCAACAACCTGCTCATGGTCATCCTGGGCAACCTGGAGATGCTCGGCCGCCGCCTCCCGGAGCCCCGCCTGGAGCGCTACGTGACGGCGATCCGCAAGGCGGCCGAGCGCGGCACGCATCTCACCCGCGAATTGCTCGCCTTCTCGCGCGGCCAGGGCACCCGGACCGAGGTCGTCGACCTCAACGAGCGGCTGGGCGCCACCCTCACGATGATCCGCCAATCGGTCAGCGGGCCCATCGCGGTCGAGACCGACCTCGCGCCCGGACGGCACGCGGTGAGGCTCGATCCGCTGCAATTCGACCTGGCGCTGCTCAACGTCGCGGCCAATGCGCGCGACGCCATGCCGGACGGGGGACGCCTGGAGATCACGACCCGGCGCGTCCCGCTGCCGGACCGCTCCGGGCGCGACGGGGTGGCGCTCGCGATCAGGGACACGGGCAGCGGCATCACCGAGGAGGCCCTGCCGCACGTGTTCGAGCCGTTCTTCACCACCAAGGAGGTCGGCAAGGGCACGGGGCTCGGCCTCTCCCAGGTCTACGGCTTCGCCAAGTCCTGCGGCGGGCTCGCCGATGTGGAGAGCCGGGCCGGCCAGGGAACCACCATCACCCTGCACCTGCCCCTGGCGCGGGAGCCCGTGTCCGAGGCGACGCCGACGCTCGCGACGCCGGCGGCGCGGCTCGTCGGCTCCCCGGACCGGGTCGTCCTGGTCGACGACAACGACGAGGTGCGCGGGGTGACGGCCGCCTTCCTCGAGGAGGCGGGTTTCCGCGTCGCTCAGGCGAGCGGGGCGCAGGCGGGCCTGGACCTGCTGGAGCAGGGCGGCGCCGACATCCTGGTGAGCGACCTCGTGATGCCGGGCGGGATGGACGGGCTCGCCCTCGCCAACGAGGTGCGCCGGCGCTGGCCGGCGCTGCCGGTCATCCTGGTCTCCGGCTACAGCGCCTCGGCGGCGGCCGCGACGGAGCAGGGCTACACGCTCTACATGAAGCCGTTCGACATGGCCGAGCTCGCCCGGGGCATCCGGGCCCGGATCGGCCGGGGCGAGGCGCCGCCCGCGGCGGCCGCGCCGCGCTGATCCCCGCCGGCGGCGCGGGCCGGCCTGCGCGGGCCGTCGGGCCTCACCCGGCCGTGACCGACCCGCGGGGCGCGACACGTCAGAAACAAACTACGTATTAACTACGTAGGCGCTGACTCGCGCGTATGCCGAAGCCCCCCGGACTGCCCGCATCCACCTTGGCCCAACAGCTTCTGAGGAGCGTCCTGCACCCGAGCACGCCGCTCGCGCAGCCCACCCTGGTGGAGGTGTGGAAGCGCAGGACCCTGTCCTCGGCGGCCGGAGACGTCGCGGCTCAGCGACTCCTGGACCTGCGCGACAAGGGCAAGCTGTGATCCGGGATCCGGTTGATCACAGCGCAGCCCGGATCCCGCGCCCGCGCGGCGCCTGAGCGAAGCCCCAATCCGCCATCCCGAAGGGATCGAGCGGATCATGAGCCCGCGCGGCGCCTGAGCGAAGCCCCAATCCGCCATCCCGAAGGGATCGAGCGGATTGGGTGTGAGACCCGCGCCGATCGGAAGGTGATCCTCTCCCCGGAGCGGATCGGCGCCCGCCTCAGCCGGCGGGCGCCGGGCGCGGCTGCGCGCCCTCCTCGGTGACGATGACGTCCATGGGCACGTCGTGCGGCTGAGGGTGGATCGTGTCGAGGCGGGCGAGCGCGAAGCCGACGCCGATCACCCGGGGCCTGACCGGCATGGCCGCGATCGTGCGGTCGTAGAAGCCGCCCCCGTAGCCGAGGCGGTAGCCGGCCGGATCGTAGCCGACGAGCGGCGCGATCAGCACGTCGGGATGCACCGCCTCGCCCTCGGCCGGGATCGGGATGTCCCAGACGCCGCGGGTCATCGCGATCCCGGGCCGCCACTCCCGGAACTGCAGCGGCTGCGCCTTCTCGACGACGACCGGCAGCGCGAGGCGGGTGCCCCTCTCCCGCAGCGCCGTCAGGACGGGCCGGGCATCGAACTCGCCCCGGAAGGGCCAGTAGAAGCCGATCAGCCCGCCGGGCGCCCCGGCGAGCGCGGCCTCGAGCCCGCGGCCGATGCGCGCGCTCCACGCCTCCCGCTCCTGGGCCGAGATCTGCATGCGCCGCGCGATCAGGGCGGCCCGGGTCTCCTTCCGCCACCGCCTCACCGTCGGCCAGTCCGGCGCGCCGCCTTCGGCGGACGCTCCCGGGCCGCCGGCCGCCCCGAGGCCGAGGGAGGCCGGGTCGAGTTCGTGCATGAAGCAGGGCGGCGAACTGTACTCGCCGAACGCGCTCGCCTCGCGGTGTTCCGGCTCGGAAGCCTTCTCGGACGGCTTGGATGAACCTCCGGCCATGGTGTCCCCCATGATCGCGCCAGGGCGGCGGCGCGGGCCGCCTCCGATACCGACGGTCATCTCTCGTGACCGTCGGTTCCCTTCTCGCACCTTCGCCACGCCATGAGCTCGTGTCGAAGGTGCGAGATGGTCCAACGCGTGATGGCCCGAAGCGGTCCCCGGTTCGGCGGCGCCGCGGCCGGGAGACCCCGCGCGGAGGCGCCCGCGCCGGTCAGCGCCCGAGGCTTGCGGAGAGGCGGGACACGGCCTCGCGGGCCAGCCCCGGGCTGATCGCGAAGCAGAGGCGGATGAATCCCTCGCCCTCCGGGCCGAAGGCGGTGCCCGGCGCGACCCCGACCTTCGCCTCGCGCAGGAGCCGGAAGGCGAGGTCGAGGCTGGACTCGCCGCCCGCCACGTGGGCCATCAGGTAGAACGCGCCTTCGGGCATCGCCACCGTGACGCCGGGCAGGCGCGACAGGCCGGAGACCAGGATCTCCCGGCTCTCGGCGCAGCGATTGACCATCGTGCGGATGAAGCCGTCGCCCTCGTCGAGCGCCGCCACGGCGGCGTGCTGGATGAAGGTCGGGATCGAGGTCGTGTTGTACTGGCCGAGCTTGGCGAAGGTGGGGCCGAGGCCGCGCGGGTGGACCAGCCAGCCCGCCCGCCAGCCCGTCATGGCCCAGTTCTTGGAGAAGGTGTTGGTGACGATCAGCCGGTCGTCCTCCGTGCAGATCTGCAGGAAGGACGGCGCGATCGCGTTGCCGTAGGTGAAGTGCGCGTAGACCTCGTCCGAGAGGATCCAGAGGCCGCGGGCCCGGGCGAGGTCGCGCAGGGCCTTCATCTCCGCCAGCGGCATCGTCCAGCCGGTCGGGTTCGAGGGCGAGTTCACCACCAGCACCCGGGTGCGCGGGGTCAGGGCCGCCTCGATCGCGGCGAGCGGCAGCGCGAAGCGGCCGTCGGCCAGGACCCGGTAGGGCACCGTGACCGGCACCCCGCCGGCGATGCGCACGGCCTCCGCCAGGTTCGGCCAGGCGGGGGACGGGACGATGATCTCGTCGCCGGGTTCGAGGAGCGCCTGCGCCGCCTGCATGATCGCGTTCATGCCGCCCGCCGTGACGGCGAAGCGGTCAGGTGGGACGTCCACGCCCCAGTGCCGGGCGTGATAGGCGGCGAGCGCCTCGCGCAGGCGCGGCAGGCCGAGCGACGTGGCGTAGCGCGTGTGCCCGGCCTGCATGGCCCGGTGCGCCGCCTCCACGATGAAGGGCGGCGTCGGCAGGTCGCCCTCCCCGATCCACAGCTTCACCACCTCGGGATCGTCCCGGCCGCGGTCGGCCACGAGCCCGATCTGGCTCGTGCCGATCCCGCGCATGCGCGGGGAGAGGTCGCCGGTGAGGTCGGCCGGGGGCGTGGGGGGCACCGCGTGATGCATCGTGGGGTCGAAGCTCGGTCGGGATGGGACGGGCCGGGCGCGAGGTTCGTTCGGGTCGAACCGGGTCCTGCGCGCGCGCCGCTTTTGCCGCGTTTTCCGACGCGCCGCCATCCGCCGCGTCGCGGCGCGCGCGGCGCGCCCGCGCTCACGCCGGCGAGAGCACGTGGATCGCCCGCGAGGCGACGAGGTCCCTCGTGCGCGCCCCGAAGGCCAGCATGTGCGGCGCGGCCGCGTGGGCCCGCAGCGCGTCGAGGCTGGCCCATTTCTCGATCACCACGAAAGTGTCCGCGCCGAGCGGCGCCTGGGAGGGGCCGGCGCCCTCGGCATCGATCGCGGCCCCGTACTCGATGCAGCCGTCCTCGGCGTGGACGGCGGGCAGGTTCGCCCGGAAGGCCTCCAGCACCTCGTCCCGCTTGCCGGGCTTGGCCGTGATGATGGCGAGGACGTGGATCACGGTGAACTCCCCCGGTCGGAGCGGCCGCCTCCCCGCGGCCGGAGGGCCGCGGCGGCCCGCTCGATCCCGCGCGTTGTGGCACGCGCGGCGGCGCCGGAACACCCCCGCGCCTCCCCGGGGCCCGGCTCAGATCCCGCCCGCGAGGTAGCCACCGTCCACGGTCAGCACCCGGCGAGGCTCGGCGCGGCGCCGGGCTCGGTCACGTCGGCCGCGGAGGCGCGCGCCGCGGGGCTGAGCGCCCGGAGTCGGTCCAGCGCCGCGTCGAGCTTCTCCGGGCGGCGCGCCGCGATGGCGATGCGGGCGCCGGCCCGGGCGAAGCCGTGGGCGGCGGCCTCGCCGATGCCGCTGGAGCCGCCGATCACCAGGGCGGTCATTCCGGTCAGGGACGGGGCGGTCGAGCCGATGGGGAGCATGGCCAAGCCTTCACTGCGCAACCGGCGAAGCCGGCGCGGGGCAACGCGGCCGGGACGGTCGCGGACGCGGCGGGATCGCGGCCCGTCCGGCACCGCCCGCCCGGGCGGGGCGAGCCGCCGACATCATGGCGGCTGATCGGCGAGATCAGTTTTCTCTATTTGCTGAAGAGTTTCTCCGCACGCACGATCGGGTCCGACGCGAGCGCATCCGACGCAAGTCTCCACGCGCGACCGCCCCTAGAAGAACCGGGAGGAACCATGATCACGTCTCGCGCCCCGCGCCGCGCCGCGGCCGGCTGACGGACCGGGCCGCCATGCAGCCGAACTGGATCGTGCTGTCGCTCACGCTGGCCTACATGGCCGCGATGGGCGTGATCAGCCTCGTCGCGCGCCGCCACGCCAGGAGCGCCGGCAGCTTCACCTCGGGGGGCGCGCGCTACCCCGCGGTGCTGATCGGCTTCCTGCTGATGTCCGAGTTCATCGGCACCGCGGCGAGCGTCGGCACCACCCAGACGGCCGTGAAGGTCGGCCTCTCGGCGGCCTGGAACATCGCGGCGCTCGGCATCGGCTTCATGCTCTACGCGTTCTTCCTCGCGGACCGGTTCAAGACGCTCGGCGAGAACACGATCTCGGGCGCCCTGGCGCGGGCCTACGGCCGGCCGACCAAGCTCGCCACCTCGGTGATCATGATCTTCGCCCTGCAGATCGTGGCGATCTCGACCTATGCGGGGGGCGGCACCGTCCTGTCGGGGCTGCTGCGGGTCGACCGCAGCACCGCGATCGTCCTCACCGGGGTGGTGGCGACGCTCTACGTCGGCGTCGGCGGCATGCACTCGGTGATCTACACCAACGTCCTGCACGCCCTCGTCAAGTACATCGGCATCCTGGTCGCCGCCGTCTTCGCGCTCTCGCAGGTCGGCGGCCTCGGCACCCTGCAGGCGCAGGTCCCGGCCCGGATGTTCGCGGCCGACACGGTCGGGTGGGCGCAGATCTTCGCGTGGCTCGTGGCGGGGATCGGGGCGGTCTTCTCCACGCAGTACGTGATCCAGGCGATCAACACGGTGGAGGACGGGCGCACGGCCCGGGCGGCGAGCTTCTGGTGCGCGGTCCTCCTCGTGCCCTTCGGCCTCCTCGCCGCCCTCGTCGGGGTCTGCGGCGGGGTGCTGATGCCGGCCCTGCCGCCGATCCAGGTGCTGCCCGCCCTGATCGGCCGGATGGACGACCTCCTCGCCGCGATCGTGGTCGCGGGGCTCGCCGGCTCGCTGTTCGGCACGATCTCCGCCCTCAGCATCGGGGCGGCGACGCTCCTCTACAAGGACTTCTACCTGCCCCTGCGCGGCGAGGAGGGGCGCGGCGCGCTCGCCTTCGTGCGCGTCGCCACGGTCGTCGTCGGCCTCGTCCCGATCCCGCTGGCGATCTACGCGCCGGACATCCTGAAGGTCACCTTCCTGGCCAAGTCCCTGCGCACCACGCTGGCGGTCCTGGTGCTGTTCGCCTTCTACGCGCCCCAGTTCGCCCGGCCGCGCGCCGCCGTCGTCAGCATCCTGTCCTCCCTCGTGCTCACGATCGGCTGGTTCCTGGCGGGCGATCCCTTCGGAATCGACAACGCCTACGTGGCCCTCGTCATCCCGCTCGTCGTGATGGGGGCCGACCGCCTGCTGGCCCGGCCGAGCCCCGGCGCGCCGGCCCCGTTGCCGGTGTCCGGGCCGGCCGCGACGCTGCCGCGAAAGTAGAGGCCGCGAATGAGCCCGTCCGCGGCTGGCAGCGGCCGTGGCCGGGTGCTAGATTCCGACGATGTCTGAGGCTCTCGAGATCGCGTACGGAGATTTCGGCCGCGTCGCCCTGCTCGACATGGATCGCGGGCTGGTCCGGCACGCCCATCCGCATTGTCACGTGCTGCTCAAGGTGGAGGGCGACGACACGCAGTTCCTGGTCGGGGAGCGGGTGGTCAGCCTGACGGACATGCAGGCGGTGCTCGTCAACGCCTGGGAGACCCACGCCTACCTGCACGATCCGCGCCGCGAGCCGGCGATGATCCTCGCCCTCTACATCGAGCCGGCGTGGCTCGGCGCCTTCCGGCACAATTGGTCGGCGAGCGGCGCCCCGGGCTTCTTCCACGAGCCCGCCGGGCAGGTGACGGCGCCGATCCGCGCGCTGGTGCGCGACCTCGCCGCCGAGATGGTCTACGCGCCCGGGTCGCGGCGCGTGCGCGACGAATTGCTGCCGGGGCTGATGATCGCCCTGATCGAGCGCTTCACGAAGTGGCGCGAGATCGGCACGTCCCTGCGCGAGGCGAGCCGGTCCGCGCGGGGGGATTGGCGCGTGCGGCGCGCCATCGCGCGGATGCGCGGGGAGGAGGGGCTCGGCCTCGGCGCCGACGCCCTGGCGCGGGAGGCCGGCCTGTCGCGGGCCCATTTCTACCGCCTGTTCGAGCGGACCACCGGCGCCTCGCCGCACGTCTTCCTGAACGCGATCCGCGTCGAGCGCGCCGTGGAGGCGATCGTCGGCGGCGACGAGAGCCTCGCGGATCTCGGCACCAAGCTCGGCTTCTCGGCGCCCGCGCATTTCTCGCGCTTCTTCCGCGACCATGTCAGCGTGCCGCCGAGCGTCTTCCGCACGATCGTGCGCCGGACCGCCGCCTGCGCGGCCTGACCCGCGCGGCGGCGCGTCCCGGGAGCGCTGCCCGCCGCGTCGAGGACCCCCTCAGGGATCGCCGCTCCGCGCCTGGCTCACGAGGCTCGTGAGATCGGACCCGCCCGAGCAGTAATTCTCGGTCCCGGTCAGAAAGACGTTCCCGACGGCCGACACGACCGCGACCACGAAGGGACCGTCGGACCAGAACCCGAACATCGGCCCGCCGGACTGGCCCGGCATCAGGTCGGCCGCGGTCGTCATCGCCCGGCCGGAGCCGTAATCCCACGCGTCCTCGTCGAGCTTCTTGTTGCGCTGGTAGATCGGGAACAGGCCCGCCGACACGTCGTCCGGATAGCCGATGTTCCACCACCAATCCTCCTCGTCCCAGGCGCTGTCGTAGGTGCGCACGCCCATCCAGCCGAAGCGGTCGCCCAGGCGCTGATCGACCACCAGGACCGCGTAATCCTCGTCGACCGTGCTGGCGCCGGGATCGCCGGTGATCTTGGTGAAGGTCCACCGCCGGACGGTCCTGGCGGTCGCCGCGGCGGTCGCGCCGGCCCGGTGCACCTCGATCGTCTCGGCGGTGCCGCCCCAATTCACCACGTGGCTCGCCGTCAGGACGTGGCGCGGGCCGACGAGCACGCCCGACCCGGTCTTCCCGGAACTCAGGATCTTGCACACGCAGCCCCACGGGTACCGGGTGTCGTCGTAGCTCCGCCGGTCGTCCTCCCCCCAGACGACGAGCGGGTCGACCGGGATCCCGCGATGGACCAGGCGGGGCGGCAGCCTTCGGGGTGCCTGCACCGGCCTCACGGCGGACGAGACCCAGGCCGGGCGATGCGGCGCGATGCGCTCGCGCGGGCTGCCCATCCCCTTGCGCGTCGTCTGGTCCGGGACCGCCCTGGCGACGGAGAGGTCGGACCAGAGGTGGCGCAGGGTCTCCGGCACCGGCTCGCTCGCCTCGATGCACGGATCCCGGTCGCGCAACTCGTCCCAGGTCAGCGGCCTCTCCTCGCGCCGCGCCCGGGCGGGCTGCGGCGGGCCCGAATTGTCCAGATTCATGTCCGACCCCTCGATCCGGTGCTCTGCGGAGGGGAGGATCGGACCATAGTTGAGGATCGGCAGCATCCCCGGATCGAAGGACAGATCTGATCGGGCCTCCGGCGAGGACGCGGCCGCGGATCGGCCCGCGCGGCCGCCCCGCTCGGATTTTGAGACGTTTCGGTAAGTCGTGAGACGGGCGCGCCTCACGGCCCGCCGGCGCCCGGAGGCAGATTGTCCGCGACGAGGCCTGCCAAGAGGCTCGGGTCAAAGAGGCTCGGGTCAAAGAGACTCGGGTCAAAGAGACTCGGGTCAAGAGCCTCGGGCGAGGAAGCGAGCATTGGGCATCGAGCAACGCCGCTCCGTCGGGCAGTCGGTCGAGCGCGTCGAGGACGCGGCTCTCCTGTCCGGACGCGGCCGCTACATCGACGATCTCGGGCACAGGCCGGGCACGCTGCACGCGGCAATCCTGCGCTCGCCGCACGCGCACGCGGACATTCTCGCCATCGACGCCGCGGCCGCCCGGGCGCTTCCGGGCGTGGCGGCGGTGCTCACCGGGAGCGACCTCCTCGACCTCGCCGGGCCCCTCGTGCCGGCCCTGCGCGCCGCCGTCGACGCGCGCGCGATCGCGGTCGACCGGGTCCGCTACGTCGGCGAGCCGGTCGCCGTCGTGCTGGCGCAGGACCGCTACCTCGCCGAGGACGGCTGCGACCTGATCGAGGTCGCCTACCGGGCCCGTCCCGCCGTCATCGACCCGCTGGCGGCGCTGGAGCCGGACGCCCCGGTGCTGCACGAGGGCGTGGGCCGCAACCTCGTCAGCGACCGCTCCTTCCGGTACGGCGACCCGGAGACCGCCTTCGCGCAGGCCCACCGCACCCTCTCGGTGACGGTCCGCTACCCGCGCAACACCGGCTCGCCGATGGAGACCTACGGGGTCCTCGCCGAGTACGACCCGGGCGACGGGTCCTACGACATCCTCGCCAACTTCCAGGGGCCTTTCAGCATCCACGCGGTGATGGCCCGCGCGCTCAAGGTCCCGGGCAACCGCCTGCGCCTGCGCACGCCGCCGGATTCCGGCGGCAGCTTCGGGGTCAAGCAGGGGGTCGCGCCCTACGCGGTCCTGATCGCCGCCGCCGCCCGGGCGGTCGGACGGCCGGTCAAGTGGATCGAGGACCGGATGGAGCACCTCGCCGCCTCGGTCTCGGCGACGAACCGCGTCACCACCCTGACGGCGGGGTTCGACGGGGAGGGCCGCATCGCCGTCCTCGACTGGGACCAGGTGGAGGATTGCGGCGCCACCCTGCGCGCGCCGGAGCCGGCGACCCTCTACCGGATGCACGGCAACATGACGGGCGCCTACGCGATCCGGCACGTGCGCATCCGCAACCGGGTGGTGCTCACCAACAAGACGCCGACCGGCCTCGTGCGCGGCTTCGGCGGCCCGCAGGTCTACTACCCGCTCGAGCGCCTCGTGCAGCGCATCGCCGCGACGCTCGGCCTCGACCCGCTCGACGTGATCCGCCGCAACCTGATCCCGGCCGACGCCTTCCCGTACCGGACCGCGACCGGGGCGCTCTACGATTCGGGCGACTACCCGCGCGCCCTCGACGAGGCGGTCCGGGACGGCGACCTCGCGGTCCTGCGCCGCCGCCGCGACGAGGCCCGGGCGGCGGGCCGGCTCTACGGCATCGGCTTCACGGCCGCGGTCGAGCCCAGCGTCTCGAACATGGGCTACATCACCACGGTGCTGAGCGCCGCCGAGCGGGCCAAGGCCGGCCCGAAGAACGGCGCCCAGGCCACCGCGACCCTCACCCTCGACCCGGTCGGCTCGGTGACCGTGCAGGTCGCCTCCGTGCCCCAGGGCCAGGGCCACCGCACCGTGCTCGCCCAGGTGGTGGCGGACGTCCTCGGCATCCCGATGGATCAGGTGCGGGTGACGGCCGACCTCGACACCGCCAAGGACGCGTGGTCGATCGCCTCGGGCAACTATTCCAGCCGCTTTGCCGCCGCGGTCGCCGGGGTGGCGCACCAGGCCGCCACGCGCCTGCGCGCGCGCCTCGCCCAGGTCGCGGCGGCCCAGCTCAACGTGCGGGCCGAGGACCTCGTCTTCGCGGGCGGCCGCGTCGCCTCGCGCACGAACCCGGACGCCGCCCTCCCCTTCGCGCGCGTCGCCGCGACGAGCCACTGGTCGCCCGGCCTCGTGCCGGACGAGGTCGGCGCCGTCATCCGCGAGACCGCCTTCTGGTCGCCGCCCGAACTGACCGCGCCGGACCCGGCCGACGCGGTCAATTCCTCCCTCTGCCACGGCTTCATCTTCGATTTCTGCGGCGTCGAGGTCGATCCGGTGACCGGCAAGCTCGCCGTCGACCGCTACGTCTCGATGCACGATTGCGGCCGGATCCTGCATCCCGGGATGGTCGAGGGGCAGGTGCGCGGCGGCTTCGCGCAGGCCCTGGGCGCGGCCGTCTACGAGGAATTGTCCTACGGCGAGGACGGGGCCTTCCTGGCCGGGACCTTCGCCGACTACCTCCTGCCGACCGCGACCGAGATCCCGGACCTCACCGTCCTGCACCTCGAGAGCCCCTCGCCCTTCACGCCGCTCGGCGCCAAGGGGGTCGGGGAGGGCAATTGCATGTCGACGCCGGTCTGCCTCGCCAACGCGGTCGCGGACGCGCTCGGCGTCGAGACCATCGACCTGCCCCTGACCCCGGCCAAGCTCGCGGCCCTGGCCGCGGGCGGCGACGAGCCCGCCCCGCCGGAGGGCCGCGCCGCGGCGGCCGCCCGGCCCGGCGACCGCACCATGCGGGGCGAGGGCGCCGCCGCGGTCGCGGCCCCTCCCGAGGCGGTCTGGGCGATGCTCCTCGATCCCGCCGTGCTGACCTCGGTCATCCCCGGCGCGCACGGGGTGCGCAAGCTGTCGGACACGCATTTCCGCGCCGACGTCACCCTCGGCGTCGGCCCCGTGAAGGGGCGCTACAAGGCCGACATCACGCTCTCCGACCTCGATCCGCCCCGCGCCGCCACCCTCGCCGGCGCGGTGACGGGGGCGCTCGGCAATGGCGGCGGGCGCGGGCGGATCACCCTGGAGCCGGACGGCCGGGGCGGCACCCGGATCGGCTACACCTACGAGGCCTCGGTCGGCGGCAAGGTCGCGGCGGTGGGCGGGCGGCTCCTCGACGGGGCGGCCCGGGTGATCATCGGCGGGTTCTTTGCGGCGCTCGCCCGCCGGGCCGGCGGGGGCGCGGCCGCGGGCGGCGCGCCCGGCCTCCTGCGCCGCCTCCTCGCGATGCTCGGGATCTCGGCATGAAGCCCGCCCGCTTCGACTACCTGCGCGCCGAGAGCCTCGACGAGGCCCTGCAGGCGCTGGCCCGCCACGGCGACGAGGCCCGGATCATCGCCGGGGGCCAGTCCCTCGTGCCGATGCTGAACATGCGGCTGACCAAGCCCGCCCTCCTCGTCGACGTGATGCGGATCGAGGCCCTGCGCGCGCCCCGGCGCGCCGACGGCGCCCTCGTGGTGCCGGCGGGCGTGAGGCAGGCCGCCCTCCTCGACCGGCCGGGCTTCGCCGAGGCGCAGCCCCTCCTCGCCGCCGCGATGCCCTGGGTGGGCCACGTCCAGACCCGGGCCCGCGGCACGCTCTGCGGCTCCGTCGCCCACGCGGATCCGAGCGCCGAGATCCCGCTCTGCCTCGTCGCCCTCGGGGGCGAGGTGCACCTGCGCTCGGCCAAGCGGGCGCGGCGCGTGCCCGCGGAGACGTTCTTCGCCGGCATGATGGTGACCGACCGGGCCGACGACGAACTCGTCGAGGCGGTCGGCCTGCCCGCGCGCGCCCCGGGCACGGGCTACGCCTTCGCGGAGGTGGGCCGGCGCCACGGCGACTTCGCCATCGTGGCCTGCGCGGCCGTCGTGGACGGCGCGCGCATGCGCCTCGCGGTCGGCGGCGTCGCCGACCGGCCGACCGCCCGCGACTGGCCCGCGCTCGACGGGGCGGCCCTCGACGACGCGCTCAACGCCTTCGCGTGGGACCTCGGCGCGGGCGACGACGTCCACGCCACGGCCCGCTACCGCCGCGACCTCGTGCGCCGCCTCGGCCGCCGGGTTCTGGACCACGCCGCAGAGGAGGCGCGCCGATGCCGAAGCTAGGGGCGGGAGCCCGCCACGCGGTCGCCTTCACGCTGAACGGCAGCCCGGTTCGGGTCGAGGTCGAGCCGCGCACGCTGCTGACCGATGCCCTGCGCCACGGGCTCGGGATGACCGGCACCCATGTCGGCTGCGAGCACGGCGTCTGCGGCGCCTGCACGGTGACGATCGACGGCGCGTCGGCCCGGGCCTGCCTGACCCTCGCGGTCGCGGTCGAGGGCTGCGACCTCACCACCGTCGAGGGGCTGGCGCCGGAGCCCGGACGGCTCGGCCTGCTCCAGGCGGCCTTCCGGCGCCACCACGCCCTGCAATGCGGCTTCTGCACGGCCGGCATCCTGATGTCGCTCGACGCCTATCTGCGCCGGCACCCGCGCGCGTCGCGGGCGGACCTCACCGAGGTGATCGGCGGCCATCTCTGCCGCTGCACCGGCTACGCCCCGATCATCGAGGCCGCCTGCGAAGCCGCCGCCGCCCTGCGCGGCGACGCGATCGAGGAGACCCCATCCCATGCTTGACCTCGGCACCAGCTTCCTGGCGAGCGTCTCCCGCGACCCGCGGGGCCTCGCCATCGTGGACGGCGAGACCCGCCTCACCTACGCCGAATGGTACCGGATCATCTCCGGCGTGGTCGCGGGGCTCGACGCGCTCGGCCTTGAGCCCGGAGATCACCTGGTCACGGTGCTGCAGAACCGCCTGGAGGCGGCGACGCTCCACTGGGCCTGCCAGTTCGCCGGCCTCGTCCTGACGCCGATCAACTGGCGCGCCAGCCCCGAGGAGATCGACTTCGCGGTCGGGAACGCGGGCGCGAAGGCGCTCGCCTACGAGGAGGTGTCGGCGCCGAGCGTGCGGGCGAGCGGGGGCGCGCGCGCCTGCCCGCGCATCGCGGTCGGCCTGCCGCCCGAGCCCGGCGAGACCGCCTTCGCGGCCCTCGCGGCCCGGGACGCCGCGCCGGCCGCGCCGCGGGCGGATGCCGAGGCGATCTCGCTGATGCTCTACACCTCGGGCACCACGGCCAAGCCCAAGGGCGTGCCGCGCCGCCACCGGGCGGAGCGGGCCGCCGCCCTCGCCCACGTGGCCCAGAACCTCTACGGGCGCGGCGAGCGCACGCTCGGCGTGATGCCGCTCTACCACACGATGGGGGTGCGCTCGCTCCTCGCCATGTCGTTGATCGGCGGCGCCTTCGTGTGCCTGCCGCGCTTCGACGTGGCGGCGGCTCTGCGCCTGATCGCGGCCGAGCGGGTGACGAACCTCTACCTCGTGCCGACCCTCTACCACGACCTCGTCCACCATCCGGACTTCGCGGCCACCGACACGTCCTCGGTGCGCAAGCTCGGCTTCGCGGGCGCGCCCATGACGGACGGGCTCCTGCGCCGGCTCACCGAGGCCTTCCGGCCGGACCTGTTCGTCAACCATTACGGCTCGTCGGAGGTCTACACCTTCACGATCAACCAGGACGCCGCGGGCAAGCCAGGATCGGCCGGGCGCGCCGGCCTCAACACGATGGTGCGGATCGTGCCGCTCGGCGCCACCGATCCGGAGGCGGCGGCGCCCGGCGAGGAGGGCGAGATCGCCGTCATCGCGCGCGGCGACGAGGCCTTCGAGGGCTACTGGCACCGCCCCGAGGCCGACGCCAAGGCCTTCCGGAACGGCTGGTACTTCACGGGCGACACCGGCTTCATGGACGCGGACGGCGACGTCTTCGTCACCGGCCGGGTCGACGACATGATCATCACGGGCGGCGAGAACGTCTCCCCGGTCGAGATCGAGAGCTGCCTGTCCCTGCACCCGGCCGTCTCGGAGGTCGCGGTGGTCGGCCTGCCCGACGAGCGCTGGGGCAAGGTCGTCACCGCCTTCGTGAAGCGCCGCGGCCCGGCCGACGAGGCCGCCCTCGACGCCCATTGCCGCGCCGCCGGCCTCCCGAGCCACAAGCGCCCGCGCGCCTACGTCTTCGTTGCCGAGATCCCGAAATCCCCCGTCGGCAAGCTCCTGCGCCGCCAGCTCGTCGCCGGCGCCTACGAGGCCGAGGGCGACCCCTCCGCCGCCGCCTGACGCGGCCCCTCCCCCGACGACCAACCAGAGAGTTCCGCCATGACCAGCGATCCCCGCCTGTCCGACCTCGACGGATTCCGGGTCGAGATCGACCCCGCGCGCGAGCGCGCCGACGTGATCCTCGCCCGTCCGCCCATGAACGTGATCGCGATGCCCCAGCGCGACCAGATCCGCCGGGTGTTCGAGGCCCTCGACGAGGACGACCGCGTGCGGGTGATCGTGCTGCGGGCCGAGGGCGAGCACTTCTCCTCGGGCGGCTACATCAAGGGCTTCCTCGACGCCTCGCCCGAGCACGTCTCCAAGCTCGCCTGGAACATCGCGGCGCCCGCCCGCTGCACGAAGCCGGTCATCGCGGCCAATCGCGGCTACACGTTCGGGGTCGGGTTCGAGATCTCCCTCGCCTGCGACTTCCGCATCGTCTCGGAGACCTGCCAGTACGCCCTGCCCGAGCAGAAGCTCGGCCAGATCCCGGGCTCAGGCGGCTCGGCCCGCCTGCAGAAGATCGTCGGCATCACCCGCACCAAGGACATCGTGATGCGCTCGAAGCGCATCCCGGGCCGGCAGGCGCTCGACTGGGGCATCGCCACGGAATGCGTGCCGGACGGCGAACTGGAGGCGACGGTCGACGCCCTCGTGGAGGAGCTGCGCGCCTTCTCGCCGATCGCCCAGCGCACGGCCAAGAAGCTCCTCAACGACACCGAGGATTCGACGCTCGCGATCGCCATCGAGCTCGAGGGCCATTGCTACAGCCGCCTGCGCCAGTCGGACGATTTCCGCGAAGGCGTCGAGGCCTTCCACGCCAAGCGCAAGCCGAATTTCCGCGGCTCGTAGGCCGCCCCCGCCCGGCGCCCCCGCCCGGCGCCCTTCGCCCGGCGGTCCCCGCCCAGATTCCCGCCCCGAGCCGGCCGCAAGACCGGCGGAGCGGACCCGCCCGCGCGGCCGACCCGGCCGCGTGATCCACGACGCCTGCCCGGCGCAGCGAGGCTGCCCGGAGCCTCGCGCGTTCCCAGAGGAGGAACCCCGTGACTGCCGCCACGACGATCCCGGCGCCGGACGCCGCGCTGACCAAACCCACGACCCGCCAGACGGCCACCGCCGTGATGGCCTCGCTGTTCGGGTGGGGGCTCGACCTGTTCGACCTCTTCATCCTGCTCTACGTGGCGCCGGTCGTCGGGGCGCTGTTCTTCCCCGCCGACAAGCCGATGCTGTCGCTGGCGGGCGCCTACGCGTCCTTCGCGGTGACGCTGCTGATCCGGCCGCTCGGCTCGGCCCTGTTCGGCTCCTACGCCGACCGCCTCGGCCGGCGCCGCGCCCTCATGGTGGCGGTGATGGGCGTCGGCCTCTCGACGGCGGCCTTCGGGCTGCTGCCGACCGTCGGGCAGATCGGCTGGCTCGCCACCGCGGTCTTCCTGGCCTTCCGGCTGATCCAGGGCATCTTCGTGGGCGGCGTGGTCGCGGCCTCGCACACGATCGGGACCGAATCCGTGCCGGAGCGCTGGCGCGGCCTGATGTCGGGCGCGGTCGGCGGCGGCGGCGCCGCCATCGGCGGCCTGCTCGCCTCGATGATCTTCTACGTCGTCTCCCTGATGGCGCCGGGCGAGGCCTTCGCGTCCTGGGGGTGGCGCGCGATGTTCTTCTCGGGCCTGCTGACCTCGGTGGTCGGGCTGATGCTGTTCCGCAACCTGGAGGAATCGCCGATCTTCCGGCAGCTCCAGGCCGACAAGGCGGCCCGCCGCGCCGGGGCGCCCGTCGTGGCCTCGCCGGTCCGCGCGCTGTTCTCCGCCGAGCACCGGCGCGCCTTCCTGGTCGCTATCCTGGTCTCCTTCGGCGGCGGCGCGGCCTATTACCTGACCTCGGGCTACCTGCCGACCTTCCTCAAGCTCGTGAACGGGGTGCCGAACGCGACCGCCTCGATCATGCTGGTCGGCGCCAACGTCGCGGCCGCCCTCGGCGCCTGCGCCCTCGGCGAGCTGAGCCAGCGCATCGGGCGCAAGCCCACCTTCCTGCTGATGGGCGTCCTGCGGCTCGTCGCCTTCCCGGCCCTGTTCCTCGCCATGGCGAAGACCTCGGACACGACCCTGCTCGCGGTCTACGTCCTCGTCCTCTCCTTCGTCGCCAATGCGAGCTACGGCCCGCTGCTGATCTTTCTCAACGAGAAGTTTCCGACCGCCCTGCGGGCGACCGGCACCGGCCTGACCTGGAACGTCGGCTTCGCGCTCGGCGGGATGCTGCCGACGCTGGTCTCGCTGGCGGTCGACGGGCCGAGCCAGATCCCCATGATGCTGGCGATCTTCACCACCGTCGTGACGGCCGTCTACCTGATCGGCGCCGCGCTGACGGAGGAGACCCGAGGCAACCTCGACCGCGCCTGAGCGGGCGGCCGCGCGGGCCCGGACCCGTCGCGGCGATCGCGGGCCGGCGGGGCGCGTCCCCGGCACCATTCGCCGAAGCGGTCACCGGTTCGGCGGCACGCACGATGCGGGAACGCGACACTCAGCGGAATCGCGTCGGGCCGGTCTGCTTGGCCGGTCTGCTTGGCCCGTCCGCCTGGCCATTCTGCCTGGCCGGACCGCTCCCATGGAGGTGTGGATGCCCGAGGAGCCGCTCTGGACCTTCGCCCTCGCCCTCTACGGCCGGCCGGGCGCGGCCCCGGCCTGCCTCGCCCTTCAGGACGAGGCCGGCGCCGACGTCCCGCTCGTCCTCCATCTCCTCTGGTGCGCCGCGACGGGCCGCACCCTCGACGCGGCCGCGATCGCCGCGATGGACGCGGCCCTGGCGCCCTGGCGCGACGCCGTCGTGGCGCCGCTGCGGCGGGTGCGCCGCGCCATGAAGGCGCCGCTCCTCCCCGCGCCGGGGGCGGAGGTGCTGCGGGAGCGGGTCAAGGCCGCGGAGATCGAGGCGGAGCGCCTCGCGCTCCGCGCGCTCGCCGCCCTGGCGCCCCCGCCCGGCGCACGAACGGACGCGACCGCCGCGGCCTGGCGCCACCTCGATCTCTATGCCGCGCATCTCGGCCGGCCGCTGCCGCGGGCACCCTGCGCGGCGCTGGTGCACGCCCTCACGGGCGGCTGACCTTCCGCGAGACGCCCCGCGTGCGAGGGCCGCGGCGCCTGAGCGAAGCCCAGATCCGCCATCCCGAAGGGATCTGGCGGATCACGAGCCCGCGCGGCGCCTGAGCGAAGCCCAGATCCGCCATTCCGAAGGGATCTGGCGGATGTGGCGTGGGACGGCCGAGGCCGCCGGATGACGGCCCTAACCCTCCGCCTCGCGCCAGCGCCGCACCCCGCCCGAGTCGATGTCGAACAGGTCGAGGACGCGGCCCACCGTGTGGTCGATCATCGCGGCGAGGCTCTCCGGCCTCGCGTAGAAGGCCGGCACCGGCGGCGCCACGATCGCCCCCATCTCGGAGAGGGCCGTCATGGTCCGCAGGTGGCCCGTGTGCAGGGGCGTCTCGCGCACCATCAGCACGAGGCGGCGGCGCTCCTTCAGCGTGACGTCCGCGGCCCGGGTCAGGAGGCCGGAGGTCGCCCCGGTGGCGATCTCCGCCATGCTGCGCATCGAGCAGGGGGCCACGATCATGCCGCGGGTCCGGAAGGAGCCCGAGGAGATCGCCGCCCCGATATCGGCCTGCGCGTAGGTCCGGGCGGCGAGCGCCCGCACCTCCGCCACCTTCAGGTCCGTCTCGTGCGCGAGCGTCACCTCGGCCGAGCGCGACATCACCAAGTGGGCGGGGATCGCGAGGTCGCGCAGGATCTGGAGCAGGCGGATGCCGTAGATCACGCCCGAGGCGCCCGAGATGCCGACGACCAGGGGCAGGTCCGTCACGCCGCGGGGCCCCCGCCGCGCGCCCCGCCCCTCCCGTGGCGTGTCGCCCCCATGCCGTCCCCCCGCCTCGTCCCGCGCCCGCGCGCCGGGTCGGGGGCGATCCTAGGAGCGGGCGCGGCCGGCTGTCGAATAAGGATGGCTGATCGCCGCGATCAGCGGGACCTCGCTGCCGGGTCAGGGGCCCGCCACGATGTGGGTCTGGAGCGCCGCCGCCGCCGCCGAGAGCTCCTCGGCGAGGATCTCGACGAAGCGCGTCGCGGCCTGCGTCAGCGGGGTCTTCGGGTGATGGATGATGACGAGCTGGCGGGTGATGCGCGGCGCGACGATCCGGTAGGCCTTGAGCGAGCCCTCCGCGAGCTGCCGGCTCACCGCGATGCTGGGCAGCACCGTGAACCGCGCCGAGCGCGCGACGAAGTCGGCGATGGCCGAGGGAAGGTCGAGCTCGATCTGCGGGCTGAGGCTGACATCCTGCGCGCCGACCCTCCGGTCGAGTTCGAGGCGCAGGCCGTGCCGGGCCGAGGGCAGGACGAGGTCGAGCTCCACGAGGTCGCGCATGCGCACCGGAACCGGGATCGGCAGCGGCGTCGCGCTCGCCCCGACCACCACCATCTCCTCGTCGAGGAGCGGCTCCATCATCAGGCCGAGGCGCCGGTTCGGCTTGTTGATCACCGCGAGGTCGAGGCTGCCGTCGCCGACCCCGTCGATGAAGGTGCTGGAATAGCCGTCCGCCAGCGAGAGCTCGACCTGCGGGTAGGCGGCGGAGAAGCGCGCGAGCACGCTCAGCACCACGCTCATCGAGAGCGACGACAGGATCCCCGCCGTGACCCGGCCGGACACGCTCTGGGCGAGCCGCGCCATGGCGGCCCGGGCCTCGGCCACGTCCCGCAGGATCGGCTGCACCAGCCGGTGCAGCATCCGGCCGGCCGCGGTCGGCACCATGGCCTTGGGCTGGCGCTCGAACAGGCGCTGGTCGAGTTCCCGCTCCAGCTTGGCGATCTGCATGCTCAGCGCGGGCTGCACCACGTTCATGCGCTGGGCGGCGCGCGTCACGCTGCCCTCCTCGAACAGGGCGACGAAGTAGGAGATCTGACGCAAATCCACCGACGGGAATCCAGACTTCCGGACGCGCGGGCCCGGCCTCGCGCCGGGCGAAAAACACGTCCGGCGACAAGATCATACCGGCGCGGCCGGGGCAATTCAGACGGCCTGATCCGCCCCATCAGCAATCCTTATTTCAGTCCCCGACGCGGAGCGCCTAACCAGGCGGGACGAGGCGCCCGGGAGCGCCCGACCGGGAGGCGACGATGATTCTGCAGGCCCCTGCCCGATCCCTGCGCGACTGGCTCGGCCGCCTCGCCGAGAGCGGCCGGCTCAGCGTGGCGCGGCCCGGAATCGGCCTGAGGCACGAGGCCGCCGCGGTGGCGAACCGCCTGGACGGGCGGAGCGCCACCCTGTTTCCCCGCCCCGGCGGGCAGGACGGCACCATCGTGTCGGGGCTGGTGTCGAGCCGGGCCTGGATGGCCGAGGCGCTCGGGACGAGCGAGGACCGCCTCGTCTCGCATTTCCAGCAGGCCTGCGCGGCGCCGCTGCCCTGGCGCGAGCAGGAGACGGGACCGGCCCAGGAGGTGGTCCACCGCGCCGGCATCGACCTGCTGCGCCTCCTGCCCGTGCCGACGCTCAACGAGCACGACGGGGGGCCCTACATCTCGGCCGGGCTGATGATCTCGCGCGATCCCGAGACCGGCGCGCAGAACGTCGCCATCCTGCGCTGCCAGATCAACGGGCCGGACCGCATCGGCGTGCTAGTCCTGCCCCGCCACACCGACCACTTCTACCGGCGGGCGGAGGCCGCGGGCCGCGGGCTCGACGTGGCGCTGGTCGTGGGGGTCGACCCGGCCTGCCTCCTCGCCTCGCAGGCGATCGTGCCGCTCGGGCAGGACGAGCTGGAGATCGCGGGCGCCCTCACGGGGGCGCCCCTGCCGGTGGTGAGGTGCCTCACCAATCCGGTGCGCGTGCCGGCCGAGGCCGAGATCGTCATCGAGGGGCGGATCCTGCCGGAGGTGCGCGAGCCCGAGGGCCCGTTCGGCGAGTTCCCGCAATATTACGGCGAGCGGGCGAGGCGCCACGTCATGCAGGTCGACGCGGTCACCCATCGCGCCCGGCCGATCTTCCACATGATCGTGGGCGGCGGCCTGGAGCACCTCCTGCTCGGCGCGATCCCGCGCGAGGCTACGATCCTGGCCACCCTGCGCCGCAGCTTCCCGGGCGTCGAGGACGTCCACCTCTCCCTCGGCGGGGTCGGGCGCTATCACCTCTACGTCAAGCTGCGCAAGATCCAGGAGGGCGAGGCCAAGAACGTGCTGCTCGGCGCCTTCGCGGCCCATTACGACATCAAGCACGCGGTGGTGGTCGACACGGATGTCGACATCCACGATCCCGGGGAGGTCGAGTGGGCCGTCGCCACGCGCTTCCAGGCCGACCGCGACCTCGTGGTGGTGGCGCAGGCGCAGGGCTCGAAGCTCGACCCCTCGGCGCGCGACGGCGTCGGCGCCAAGATGGGGCTCGACGCGACGGTCCCCCTGGACGCGCCCCCCATGAAGTTCACGCGCATCCGCGTGCCGGGCGAGGCCGAGGTCGACCTCGCGGCGGTGATCGCGCCGGGCGCGGATTGGCGCGACGCGGTCGCCGATCGGCGCGACGCGGTCGCGGGCTGAGCGCCGTGCCCGACCTTCCCGCATCCGTCGACGTCCTGATCGTCGGCGGCGGCTCGGCCGGCTGCGTCATGGCCAACCGGCTCTCGGCCGATCCCGGCCGCCGCGTCCTGCTCGTCGAGGCGGGGCGCGACACGCCGCCCGGGCGCGTGCCGGCCGAGATCCTCGACAGCTACCCGATGCCGCTGTTCTTCGGCGACACCTACATCTGGCCGGGCCTCGACGCCGCCGTGACGCGCGGGGCGGACGGGCGGGTCCGGCGCCGCGCCTACGAGCAGGGCCGGGTGATGGGCGGCTCGTCGAGCATCAACGTGCAGGCCGCCAATCGCGGCCTGCCCCGCGACTACGAGGCCTGGGTGGAGGCGGGCGCGGCGGGCTGGGGCTGGGACGACGTCCTGCCCTATTTCCGCCGGCTCGAGACCGACCTCGACTGCGACGGCCCGCTGCACGGCCGGGACGGCCCGGTGCCGATCCGGCGCATCCTGGAACCCGCCTGGCCGCCCTTCGCGCGGGCGGTGGCGCGGGCCTTCGACGCCACCGGCCTGCCGCGGCGCCTCGACCAGAACGGCGAGTTCGAGGACGGCCTCTTCCCGCCCGCCTTCTCCAACCGCGACGACGCCCGGGTCTCCGCCGCGGCGGCCTACCTGGACGCCGAGACCCGGGCGCGGGACAACCTCGTCATCGCGGCGCAGACCCGGGTGACCGCCCTCACGCGCGACGGGCGCCGGGTCACGGGCGCGCAGCTGCGCGGACCCGGCGGGCGCCCGCACCGGGTCGCGGCGCGGCGGGTCGTGGTCTGCGCCGGGGCGCTGCAATCGCCGGCGCTGCTCCTGCGGGCGGGGATCGGGCCGGCCGAGCACCTGCGCGCCTGCGGGATCGCCGTCGTCGCCGACCGGCCCGGGGTGGGCGAGAACCTGCGCGACCATCCGGCCCTGACGGTGGCCCAGTACCTGCCCCGCCCGCTCCGGCTGCCGCCGAGCCAGCGCCGGGCGAGCTTCCTGGCGGTGCGCTCCTCCTCCGGCCTGCCGGGCGGCAGCGCCTCCGACATGTACCTCACCGCCTCCGCCCGCGGCGGCTGGCACGCGCTCGGGGCCCGCCTCGCCCTCTACTTCCTGTGGGTGAACCAGCCGCACTCGGTCGGGCGGCTGCGGCTCGACCCGGCCGACCCGTCCGGCCATCCCGACATCGACCTCAACCTCCTCTCCGACCCGCGCGACCTCGACCGGCTGGCGGCCGGCCTGCGCGACCTCGTCGCGCGCGTGGTCTCGCCCCACCTCAACCCCGACCCGGCGGCGCTCGTCCCGGCGAGCTTCACGCCGGCGATCAAGCGGCTCAGCCGGTTCAGCCCGGGCAACCGGCGCGTCACGGCGCTCCTGGCGGCCCTCCTCGACGGCCCGGCCCCGCTGCGGCGGCGGATGCTGCGCCTCGTCTCCGGCGGGGTCGCGCTCGGCGAGGTCGTGGGGGACGAGGCGGCCCTGCGGGACCTCGTGCGCGACCTCGTCTTCGGCGTCTGGCACGCGAGCGGCACCTGCCGCATGGGCGATCCGCAGGATCCGGGGGCGGTGGTCGACCCCGCCGGCGGCGTGATCGGCGTCGCCGGCCTGACGGTCGCCGATGCCTCCGTGATGCCGAGCCTGCCGAGCGCCAACACCAACGTCCCGACCATGATGGTCGCCGAGAAGATCGCCGACCACCTCGCGGGCCGCCCGCCCCCGGCCTGACGGACCGGGGCCGGGCCCGCCGAGGGCGCGCGGCCGAAAGGTCCAGCGCATGGCCTGCCACGACACCGACGCGGCGGCGCGCGAGGACCTGATCGGCGCCCCGACGCTCTCGCTCGCGCGTCGCCGCCGGGACCGGCACGCCGCGCCGATGCTGCGGCCGATGGACCACCGCGTCCGCCGGGCCCTTCGGCTGCTCCGGCAATCGGGCGCGGCGGCCGACTCGGGGCCGGAGCGGGACCTACGCCGAAGGGCCGCGCGCGATCCGGCTGAGGTAGTCGAGCTTGCTCGACCGCATGTGGTCGACGCACAATTGCGCGAAGGCCCAGCGGTCGCGGCCGCGCAGCAGCTCGATCATCGTCTCGTGCTGGCTCAGCGACAGGCGCAGACCCTCCGCATCCGCGAGGTTCTTGGCGCGCATCGGCAGGGTCAGGGCCATGTAATCCTGCAGGGTGCGCACCAAATAGGCGTTGCCGCAGGCCGAGAACAGCGCGAGGTGGAAGGCGTCGTTGGCCCCGTGGATGGCGAGGAGGTCCCCTCTCTCGGCCTCGCGCCGATAGGCGTCCTGCAGGCGGCGCAGCTCGGCGAGCAGCCCGGGCGGCGCCGGCAATCCGATCAGCAGCGCGGCCTCGCGGGTGAGGAACTCGCGCACGTCGTAGATTTGGCGCACCTCCTCGGCCGCGTAGGAGCGCACCGTCGCGCCGACGTTCCTCTCCCGCCGCACGATGCCGCGCCGCTCCACCGCCACCAGGGCCTGCCGCACGAAGTGGCGCGAGGCGCCGTAGCGCGCCATCAGGGCATCCTCGGTCAGGCGCGCTCCGGGGGCGAGGCGCCCGAAGATGATGTCCTCCTCCAGGCGCGCCGCGACCGCCTCGGCGCCCGCGCGCGGCGGGGCGAGGAGATCCGCCAGCGCGCCGCTCACCGGGCCGCCCCGCGGCCGGCCAGGCGGTAGCATTCCTCGACGAGGCGGAGCGTGGCGAGGTTGTCCTCCGGCGCGGTCTCGAACGGGCCGCCATCCGCGAGCCGCTCGACGAAGTGCGCGATCGCCGCGTCGTAGGAGCCCTGGTAGGTGGCGGCCGGATCGAAGTGCCACGCGCGCCCCTCGCCGGGCGCCTCGCGCGCCTCGGGCGCCGTGCGCGCCTCGGGCGCCGTGAGGGTCAGGTCGCCGCCGGCGAGGTGCAGGGCCCCGTCCGGCCCGTAGATCTCGAGCCGGTCCGCCGCGCCGGGCGGCGCGCCGTGCGCCGCGAAGCTCGCGAAGAGCTGCACGGCGAGGCCCCCCTCCCCCGCGAGCTGGACGAGCGCGCTGTCCTCGCCCCGCAGGGCCGCGCAGGTGCGGCTCATCGCGCAGGCCGCGACGGTGAGGGGGCCGAGCAGCATGCGCAGGGTGTCGAGGTGGTGGATCAGCACCTCGGCGGTGAGCATGCGCGCCTCGTCGCGCATGAAGGGCTGGCGCTCGAGGGCGGGGTAGCGCCCGTCGGCATCGGGCAGCGTGCCGCTGGTCAGCACGGTGAGCCGCGCCGCGAAGGGACGGCCGACCGCGCCCGCGCGCAGCAGCGCGGCCGCCTGCCGGTAGGTGTCGCGGAAGCGCCAGTTCTCGTGCACCATCAGGCGGCAGCGCCCGCCGACCTCCGCCGCCAGCGCCTCGGCCTCGGGCAGCGTCGGCGCGAGCGGCTTCTGGCACAGGACCGGCAGCCCGCGGGCGGCCGCGAGGCGCACGAGGTCGGCATGCGCGGCCCGCGGCACCGCGACGTCCACCGCGTCGATCCCGCCCTCCGCCAGCATCCGGGCGGCGTCCGCGTAGGTGCGGGGGATCCCGAACTCCGCGGCCCGGGCGGCGCGACGGGCCTCGCTCGGGTCGGCGACGGCGACGACGCGCGCGCGGCCCTGCAGGGCCGCCCAGGCGCGCAGGTGATACTGGGTGACGAAGCCCGCCCCGACCAGCCCGACCCGCAGCCCGCTCACTGCAGCGCCTCCGGGCGGCGGGCCACGTCGGCGGGGATCGCCCGGCGGGTCGCGGCGTCGAACAGGTAGGCGGCGTCGGCCGCGAAGTGGAGCTCGACCGCCTCGTCGACCCGCGCCCGGGTGCCCCGCGGCAGGCGGGCGGTGCACTCGGCCCCGCCCTCCCCCTCGACGACGAGCAGCGTCTCGGCCCCGAGGGGCTCGACCGCGACGACCCGGCCGCGCACGCTCCCGCCCGCCTCGCCGGCCGCGGCGCGGTCGAGGTGCAGGTCCTCGGCCCGCACCCCGAGCACGATCTCGCGCCCGGCGGGCCCCAGCGTGCCGCTCCGCCAGCGCGCCAGCGGGGCGGTCACCGCCGCCTCGGCCACGCCCGCCTCCGCCAGCCGGGCCGGAAACAGGTTCATGGGCGGCGCGCCCAGGAATCGCGCCACGAAGGTGTCGGCGGGGTTCCAGTACACGTCGAGGGGCGCGCCGATCTGCGCCACGCGCCCGCCATTCATCACGCAGATGCGGGTGCCCATGGTCATGGCCTCGACCTGGTCGTGGGTGACGTAGATCATCGTGGCGCCGAGGCGGTGGTGCTGCTTGATCAATTCGTTGCGGGTGTTGACCCGCAGGGCGGCGTCCAGGTTGGAGAGCGGCTCGTCGAACAGGAACACCATCGGCTCGCGCACCATCGCGCGCCCGAGGGCGACGCGCTGGCGCTGCCCCCCGGAGAGCGCGTGGGGCTTGCGCGCGAGGAGCGGCACGAGGCCCAGGATCTCGGCGGCCTGCCGCACCCGCCGCTCGATCTCGGGGCCGGGCGTGCGCCGCCGCCGCAGGCCGAAGGCCATGTTCTCGTAGACGCTCATGTGCGGGTAGAGGGCGTAGGACTGGAACACCATCGCCATGTCGCGGTCCTTGGCCGGCACGTCGTTGACGACCCGCCCGTCCACCGAGAGGGTGCCCGACGAGATCGTCTCCAGGCCGGCGATCATCCGCAGCGTCGTCGACTTGCCGCAGCCCGAGGGGCCGAGCAGGACCATGAACTCGCCGTCGCCCACCGTGAGGTCCACCTCGTCGACGGCGACGACGCCCGCGCCGTAGCGCTTGCTGATCCGGTCGAGGCGGACGACGGCCATGCGGGGCTCCTACTTGACCGCGCCCGCGGTCATGCCGCGGATCAGCTTTTCCGAGAAGAACGCGTAGGCGAGGATCACCGGCACCACCGAGATCATCACGCCGGCCGCGATCATGCCGATGTCCTGGAAGTGGTCGCCCATGAAGGCGCGGATGCCGACCGGCAGCGTGCGCTTGTCGGGGTCGGTGATCAGCACCACGGCGAACAGGAACTCGTTCCAGAGCTGGATGACGTTGAGGATCACCGTGGTGGCGATGGCCGGCATCCCGACCGGCAGCACGATGCGCCGGAAGATCTCGACCTCGCCGTAGCCGTCCATCCGCGCCGCGTCGAACAGGTCCTGCGGGATGCGCGCGAAGAAGCCTTCGAGCAGGTACACGGTGAGCGGCAGCTGCAGCGAGACGTACACGACGGTGAGCCCGGCGAGGCTGTTGTAGAGGCCGTAATCGACCAGGATCTGGTAGAGCGAGATCAGGGTGATCTGGGGCGGGAAGATGATCGACGAGAACAGGATGCCGTAGATGAGGCGGTTGCCGGGGAAGCGGTAGCGCGCGAGCGCGTGCGCCGCCGCCGCCCCGATCAGCGTCACGGCCGCGACCGCCGTGACCACGACCGCGGACGAGTTCCAGAAATAGGTGGCGAAGTCGGAATCGACCCAGGCGATCCGGAACTGCTCCCAGTGCACCGGGCTCGGCCAGGCGTAGTGGTCGGCCGAGATCTCGCCGGTGGTGCGCACCGACATGGTGGCGAGCCACAGGAAGGGGCCGAACGTGTAGAGCGAGTAGAGGGCGATGACGAGGCCGAGCGCCCCGCGCCCGAACAGCCGAGCGGACGCCACGTCAGTACTCCAGCCTCTCCGAGGATCTGAACAGCCGGTTGAGCACCAGCACGCAGGCGCAGACGACGCCGAACCACACCGCCGCGATGGCGGACGGGTAGCCGAGATCGAAGGTGTTCCAGTTGAACGCGCGCTTGTAGACGTAGGTCGAGACCGTCTCGGTCGCCCAGAGCGGGCCGCCTCCGGTCATGATCCAGACGAGGTCGAACACCTTCATCTTGCCGATGAAGGCGAGGACGTAGAGGTTGAGCAGCGTCGGGCGCAGCATCGGTACGATGATGTGGCGCAGCTTGGCGCCCCAGCCGCAATTGTCGAGCTCGCTCGCCTCCAGCACCTCGGAGGGCAGCGCGTGGATGGCGGCGAGGCAGACCACCATGTTGAACCCCGCCCATTTCCACGCATGCGTGACGATGAGCGCGGCGAGCGCGGTGGCGGGGTCGCCGAGCCAGGAGCGGGTGAGCGCGTCGAGGCCGAGCGCCCGCAGCGCCACGTTCACCACCCCCCAATCGTAGTTGTAGATCCACATCCACAGGATCGCGACGACCACGTAGGAGAGCAGCACGGGGGCGAACCACGCCACCCGCAGGAATCTCCCGAAGGGCACGCCCGCGTAGAGGGCGAGCGCGAGGAGCAGCCCGGTGGCGACGTCGAGGACCGGCGCCGCGAAGGCCCACACGAAGGTGTTGCGCACCGCGACCCAGAAGGTCTCGTCGGCGAGGAGGTCGCGGTAATTCGCGAGGCCGACCGCTTGGCGCTCCATCCCCTCGATGGTGAAGAAGCTGTCGTAGAAGGTCCGGATGGCCGGGTAGGCGGTGAGCCCGGCATAGACCGCCAGCGCCGGCCCCACGAAGAGCGCCACCACCGGCAGGCTCGCCCGGCGGGGATCGAAGGCGCGCGCGCGCGCCGCCGCGGGCGGGGCGGCCGGCGCCGCCGCGTCCACGCCCGCCGTGCCCGACATCGCCTCAGCTTCCCTTGTGGCAGGCGGCGTCCATCCGCTCGGCCGCGTCCTTCACGGAGATCAGCCCGGCCGGCAGCGCGTTATTGATCACCTGGGTGTAGGTCTCGGCGCACTTCGCCCGGTAGTGGAACAGCGGCGTGCCGAAGAAGTACGTCACGCCCTGGTTGCGGGCCTGCAGCTGGCGGAAATAATCCTCGTGGGCGGACTTGATCCGGCTCGGGTCGGACTTGAGGCCGGTCTGGAGCGAGACCTGCTCCATCCACTTGGTGCCGTTCTCGACGCTGCCGATGGACCTGAGCAGCGCGCCGGCGCAGTCCTTGTTGCGGCTGCGCGCGTAGACCACGAAGCTGCCCGCGACCGAGAGCGTCTTGCAGGTCGGGCACCGGCCCTCGTCCATGGCCGGGAACTGCATGATGCCGAGGGGAAAATCCGCCGGCATGCCGCCGCTCTCCGGCGGCGCGAAGGCGCGGCCGGTGAACCAGCTCGGGTCGGGGAAAACCAGCGCGCCGGGCTTCTGGTAGAAGTAGTAGTGCGACTCCCCGAGCTTCAGGGTCGAGAAGCTCTTCGGATAGGCCCCGGCATCGACCAGGTCCTTGAACCACGTCATCACCGCGAGGACCCGGGGATCGCGGAAGGACAGGTCCCCGCTGAGGAGCTTGCCGTAATCCTCGGTCCCGAGCTTGCGCAGCAGCGACTCGAACAGCAGCAGGCCGCCCGGGAAGGGCCGGTCGCCGACGCCCTGCGCCACGGGCGTCACGCCCGCGGCCACGCCCTTCCTGACGAGGTCGGCGAAGGCGCCCTGCGTCAGCTGGCCGGATTCCGGCACCGCGACGCCGACCTTCCTGACGAGATCCCGGTTGTAGTAGAGTTCGACCGTGTAGGCCTCGACCGGCAGGCCGTAGAGGTGGCCCTTCGCGGTCCAGGCGGGCTTCGCCCATTCCTCGATCGCCCCCGTGTCGACGCGGGTCTCGAGCGGTTCGAGGAAGCCGCCCTGCAGGAATTCGGGCTGGTCCGGCTCCATGTAGAAGACGTCCGGCGCCTGACCGGTGCGCACGGCGGACTTGGCCTGCGTGTAGATGTCGGCCTTGGGGATGAAGCTCAGCTTCACCCGGCACTGGGCATTCGCGGCCTCGAATTCCTTGACCCGGGCGCTCACCCACTCGCGCTTGGCGGGCTCGTCGGGCCAGTTCGACCACATGGTGATCTGCGTCGGCTCCGCGGCCCGCGCGCCGCCGGCCGCCAGCGCGGCCCCGAGGACCAGCGCGGCCACCCTCCCTCGTCCCATGCGGCGCTCCTCACGGCCACCTTGTCGTTGCGCGGCAAGGGATCAGGTTGCCGGGACATTGTCAATAACGAACCGCCTGATTGGCCGTGAAGACCGGTAGATCGGCGTTGACGCGGCGGTTTTATTGACAATGCACCGGGCCGTCGTAGAAGCGGACGGGCGACGGAGCGGGGAGGAGCGGGATGGCCGGCGACGCGGGCAAGGGGTTGCGCAAGGGGCTCACGAGCTACGGCGACGCGGGCTTCTCGCTGTTCCTGCGCAAGGCCTTCATCAAGGCCATGGGCTATTCCGACGACGCGCTGAACCGGCCGATCGTCGGCATCACCAACACCTTCAGTGACTACAATCCCTGCCACGGCAACGCCCCGGCCCTGATCGAGGCGGCCAAGCGCGGCGTGATGCTGGCGGGCGCCATGCCGATGGTGTTCCCGACCATCTCGATCCACGAGAGCTTCGCCCACCCGACCTCGATGTTCCTGCGCAACCTGATGGCGATGGACACCGAGGAGATGATCCGCGCCCAGCCGATGGACGCCGTCATCGTGATCGGCGGCTGCGACAAGACCCTGCCGGCCCAGATCATGGCCGCGGCGAGCGTGGACCTGCCGACCGTGGTGATCCCGGTCGGCCCGATGGTGGTCGGGCACCACAAGGGCGAGGTGCTGGGCGCCTGCACGGATTGCCGCCGGCTCTGGGCCGCGCACCGGGCCGGCGAGATCGACGAGGCCGAGATCGAGGTGGTGAACGGGCGGCTCGCCCCCTCGGTCGGCACCTGCATGGTGATGGGCACGGCCTCCACCATGGCCTGCATGATCGAGGCGATGGGCCTCGCCCTGCCCTACGCGGGCACGATCCCGGCGCCGCATGCCGAGCGGGTGCGCCTCGCCGAGGCGAGCGGCCGCCGCGCCGCCGCGATGGCGGTGGCGGGCGGGCCCCGCCCGAGCGCGCTCCTGACGCCCGCGAGCCTGCGCAACGCGCAGGTGGTGCTGCAGGCGATCGGCGGCTCGACGAACGGGCTCATCCACCTCACCGCGATGGCGAACCGGGTCGGGGCGAGGATCGACCTCGACGCCTTCGACGCGGTCGGGCGCGAGGTGCCGGTCCTGGTCGACCTCAAGCCCTCCGGCGCGCATTACATGGAGCATTTCCACCACGCCGGCGGTGTGCCGAAGCTCCTGCGCGAACTCGGCGACCTCATCGACCTCGACGCCCCGACCGTGGCGGGCGGCTGCCTGCGCGACGTGGTGGCGGCGGCCGAGGAGGTGCCGGGCCAGACCGTCATCCGCTCGCCCGCCGACCCGATCAAGGCGGCGGGCGGTCTCGCGGTGCTGCGCGGCAACCTCGCGCCGCGCGGGGCGCTGATCAAGCACGCGGCGGCGAGCCCGCGGCTCCTGCAGCACACCGGCCGGGCCGTGGTGTTCGAGTCGATCCCCGACATGGCGGCGCGGATCGACGCGCCGGACCTCGACGTCGGGGCCGACGACGTGCTGGTCCTGCGCAATGCCGGCCCGAAGGGCGCGCCCGGGATGCCGGAGGCCGGCTACCTGCCGATCCCGAAGAAGCTCGCCCGGCAGGGCGTCAAGGACATGGTGCGGATCTCCGACGCCCGGATGAGCGGCACCGCCTTCGGCACGATCGTGCTCCACGTCACGCCGGAATCGGCGGTGGGCGGCCCGCTCGCGCTGGTGCGCACGGGCGACGCGATCCGCCTCGACGTGGCCGGGCGGCGCATCGACCTCCTGGTGGACGAGGCGGAGCTGGCGCGCCGGCAGGCCGCCCTGCCCGAAGCCCCGCGCCCGGCCTGGGCGCGGCGCGGCTACGCCCGCCTGTTCCACGACACGGTCACGCAGGCCGACGAGGGCTGCGACTTCGCCTTCATGGCCCCGGACGGCGGCGCGACGGAGGAGTGATCCGGGATCCGCTTGATCAAGCGGATCCCGGATCACGAGCCTGCGCGGCGCCTGAGCGACGCCCAAATCCGCATGGCCGAAAGGGGAGATGGCGAAGCCGTCAACTGGATGGCGGATGATGCGATTGCGCCCGATCCGCCGAGATTTGCGCCGAGCGTGAGGGCGATCCCGGCTTCCGGCGTCCCGTACCGATGCGCGGGATGGCGTCGGACGGCGTCCCGGTGATCGCGCGCCCGGGGTCACGGCTCCCGTTTCCCCGGACGACGGGAGCGGGAACTCGGCGTCGGGGCGGCCGGTCTCGGCGGCACGGCGGTGCTGAACCCGGCGATCGGGAACCGTCTCGGCCCGAGCGAGGCCTGCTCTAGAGCATTTTCCGACGAAGTGGATGCCGGTTCGTCGCAGAAAATGCGGCAAGATCAAAGATCGAGAGCGGCACCCGATCACCTTGCAACCGGGTGCCGCTCTACGGCCAAGCGCCGGGCGCTGGAACGGCAACTGTCCGACACCCTATCCGCCCCGAGCCGGTGCGATCTGACCCGCGCGCTGCAAGCCAAGATCGGGCGAGCCCGCGATCAACTCTTGGTCTTGCTCGCCCATCCCGGCCGCGTGGAGGTCACCAACAACGGGTGTGAGCGAGCCCTGCGCCCGGCCTGGTGCAGCAAAAAGTGACGAACGGCCACCGGGCCATGTGGGGGGCCGCGGGTAAGGCGGACGTGCGCACGGTCGTCGACACCGCCCGCCTCTCGGGTGCTAACACCTTCGGTATCATCCTCGAGACCATCGGCGCCTGATTGCCTCTCGCGCCGACCACCTCATCGCAGACAAGCTCAGCCGGCTCGTAAACTGCCCCAAACCTCCTGGGTAATTACCTGGGAGCCAACGTCTGGAAGTGGCGCATCTCGGCCATGCTTTGTCACCGCACATCCAAGACATGAACTGTCAGATGTTCTCTAGGCACAACATCTAAAATTTCTTGATCTACCGCGCCACGCGTGCCTCTTCTTTTTTGCTAACATGCCATACGACTATATGATAGTGTGGAACTTCAACACCAGGATGACCCGCGTTGAAATAAATTGTAATATGATCCGCCTTTCCGGCAGCACCTTTTAAATCGAACGCCTTTTTGTTTTGGAAATCCTCAGTAGGAATCATATAGATTGTACTTACCAACCGATCGTGTCGATCGAATGCGCGGAAAGGACCCGCCGGCAGAGTCCCGGGCTTGACGTACAGCGCTCCGATCCCCGGCAAAAAGCCAGGCAGATTCACCAGGGAACTCACTTTCCTATAACCCTGTTGCTCGCTCACCTTGCGTTCATTCTGTCTCTTGCGCGACCAGCGGGGCTTTCGGTCGCTACTCATTCCAGAACGAACCAATTTTGCCTTCGGTTTTAACTGCGCCCAATCGGAATCTTGTGCGATCAGGTCGTGATTTTTTATACATACTTGCCTTTCCTGGGCACCAACACAGGAAATAATCGACAGAGCTCCAGAAAACACAAGCTGCAAAATGGCCATGATCCGCTCCCCCGGCACTATGAATTAACCTAGCTTGTCATTTTCTCTGCCGCTGTTTGTCCGAACGAAGCGCTGCCCCTGACTGTACAAAGCCTGCCTGGGAATTATCATCAGAGTTCTGGCGAAGCCAATTCTCGGCCGGGCCAAAGCGCCTCCATCCCTGCACGACTGCACTAAGGTTGACTTCTTTCCATTTTGGATGATTCGGCACAGTGGCAAGCTCGGCAAAATGCGAGAAGAACTTGTGGACAAAATTTTGCAGCAGGAGACGGCGGCTGCTTCGCTCTGGCCAATCATACGCCAGCAATACCGCCAATACCGCGACAGTATCGATGGCGCTACCAGGGGCAATAAGGTTGGGGTAGTCGCCATCAGTAAAAACTGCCGGAGAGTATATATCGTCAGCAACTAGCGACGTCGATATTGGAACAAGATGAAAGCCTGCATCTCTTTTGTACTCCGAAAGCCAAGACAGGGGCTTGCCCTCAATAGTGAGGGTGGCCGCGAGTTCCCCGGCCCGAATTTTTTCCAGTGCATCTTGCTGACTTATATTAACTGGCCAAAATCTAATATTCATTTTGTTGAGAAGTTCGCGCCCTAGTATGTCGGTCGCGCCACCCGAAACTCCCAGGTTAACGGCTTTACCAGAAAGATCAGCTATATTTTGGATGCTATGTCCGGCAATTATATGCAACTCTTCTTTGTAGAGCGGTACGATATAGGCAATTTTCTGTGAGACGACATTGCTTACTTGAGTATTTCGGACAAAATCAAACAAAACAGCCGGAACAATAGCCATGTCGACATCAGGTTTTGTCAAAAGATCACGAATATCCTGAATTCCCCCCATGCCAACCGTTACTGCTACGCGCAACGCCATCTCACCTCTTGGGCCGGTCTCCTGCCCGTCGGCAATAACGGCGGAAATATCACTTGCGATCCACTGGTCGGTACCTGCTGCGGTGGTAAGGCCAATTGTATGCGGGTCGCCTCGGCCACTGATCTTCGTCAAGAGCGCTCGCTCGTGAGTCTGAGCCATAAGGGCAGGTACGCAAAAGATTTGGCCAACAATGAACCAGCTTGCTACGGCAGCGCCACATCGATATCGCCCGCTCGCGCCACGCATTTGCTTCAACCGTTCAGGTTGGGGAGCACGCCTTCCAGATGTCCGAGCACATCCGGAAAGTTACCACCTTGCCGCAGGCCTTGGTTCGCTGCAAGAGCCGCGCTCGCTCGTATTCGGTTGTGTGAGCATCTAGAGGGTGTCTGGAAAATCGCCTGATGGCCAACTGAGTGAGATGACCACTCAGCATTATGCCACCGATCTCAGCGACGCCGAATGGGAGATCCTCGCGCCGCTCCTTGAGCCGCGCACGCGGCGCGGACGGCCGCGCACGCATGCTGTGCGCACCATGCTGAATGCCGTGCTGTCCGTGCTGCGCGGCAGCGTGTCCTGGCGGCTTCTCCCGCGTTTCGCCGCTTCCTGGACGAGATCGAGGCGACCGTGCCGGCCGACCTCGACGTGCATCTGGTGCTCGACACCTCGGCGACGCACAAGACCAAGCTTATCCGCGACTGGCTGGCGCAGCGCCCGCGCTACCACGTGCACTTCACGCCGACCTCGGCCTCGTGGATCAACCAGGTCGAGCGGTGGTTCGGCCTGCTCACCGACCGAGCCATCCGGCGTGGGGTGCACTGCTCGGTGGAGGAACTTGAACGCGACATCCGCGCCTTCATCCAGGCCACGAACGCCGACCCCAAGCCGTTCCGCTGGGTGAAGTCGGCCGACGCCATCCTGGCCAGCGTCAAACGCTTCTGCCTGCGAACAATCGACCCTGAAACAGATGATGCGCCTTTGCCGCAAACTTCAGGCGCAGGACACTAGACGCCGAACGCCAATCCCTCGCGCGCGTAGTCCTCGCGGACGCATTGCAGGATGAGGGGGATCTCCGGTGAGGGATCGTCCTTGCGGTAGCTCATGATGACGGGGATGAGGGCCCGCTCCTCGTTCAGCGGCCGGTAGGCGACGCCGTCGCGGCGGAGGCGCTCGACGGAGGCGGGGACGACGCACACCCCCGCCTCGGCGGCCACGAGGCCCAGCGCCGTCTGCAATTCGCGCACCTCGTGGATCACCGGAGGGCGCACCGCGTGGTCGCGGAACAGCGCCAGGATGCGGTCGGCGTTGTTGGGGCGCGCGCTCTTCGGGTAGATGATCAGCGGCGTGTCGGCGAGGTCGCGCAGCCGCAGCGGCCCCGGCGGGCGGGCGGCGTCCCAGGCCGTCGGCACGGCGACGATCATCGTCTCGTTGCGCAGCAGCACGCGCGCGATCGCCGGGTCCTCGATCTCGATGCGGCCGAACCCGACGTCGATGCGGCCCTCCTTGAGCGCCGCGATCTGCTCCAGCGTCAGGAGTTCGAGCAGCGTCAGGTCCACGTCCGGGCGCTTCAGCCGGTAGCCGCGCAGGATCTCCGGCAGGCGGCCGTACAGGGTCGAGGCCACGAACCCGACCCGGAAGCGGTTGCGCTCGGTCAGGCGCAGGCGCCGGCCCGTCTCGCGCAGGTCGTCCATTCGCTCAAGGATCTGCAGCGCCTGCTCGAAGATCAGCCGGCCCGGCTCGGTCAGGCGCAAGGGCCGCGCCCCGCGCTCGATCAGGGACAAGCCGAGTTCGTCCTCGAATTGCTGGATCTGCTTGCTCAGCGCGGGCTGGGCGACGTGCATCGTCTCGGCAGCCCGCGTGAAGCTCTGCTCGCGGGCGACGGCCACAAAGTAGCGCAAGTGCCGGAGCTCCACTTATTCCTCCCAGGAATGTTTTCGTTCCCAATCGGTCTTGGACGCCGCAATGCCCCCTGTCTAGAACGTGAAGAAGAGGAAACGCCCAGGAGCGAGCGAGGCCCGGCCGATCCGGCCCATCGAGCGCCACGCCCTTCCTGCGCAGGTGAGAGGACGATCCGAGCCGGCCGCGCCCCGCGTGGACCCGCAACGATCCCGCTCGCTCCCGAGCCACGCCCGTGAGGCCAGGAGGACGTCGTGCTGGAAGATCTGCATCAGATTGTCGAGACCGCGGTTGAGGATAATCCCGAGACGGGCACCTATCGCTGCCGGCGCGACATCTTCACGGATCCCGACATCTTCGAGTTGGAGATGCGGCATATATTCGAGGGGAACTGGATCTACATGGCCCACGAGAGCCAGATCCCGAACCCGAACGATTATTTCACGACCTATATGGGCCGCCAGCCGGTGGTCATCACCCGCAACCGCAAGGGCGAGCTCCAGGCCTTCGTCAACGCGTGCAGCCATCGCGGCGCGATGATCTGCCGGCACAGGCGCGGCAACAAGGCGACCTTCACCTGCCCGTTCCACGGCTGGACCTTCAGCAACGGCGGCAGGCTGCTCAAGGTCAAGGACCCGGAGGGCGCGGGCTATCCCGACAGCTTCAACCGCGACGGCTCGCACGACCTGACGCCCGTGGCCCGGTTCGAGAGCTACCGCGGTTTCCTGTTCGGCAGCCTCAACCCGGACGTGAAGCCGCTCACCGAGCACCTCGGCGAGGCGACGAGGATCATCGACATGATCGTCGACCAGTCGCCGGACGGGCTCGAAGTGCTGCGCGGCGCCTCGACCTACGTCTTCGACGGCAACTGGAAGCTCCAGACCGAGAACGGCGCCGACGGCTACCACGTCAGCGCGACGCACTGGAACTACGCCGCCACGACGAGCCGCCGCAAGGAGACCCACGTCGTCGACAAGACCCGCGCGATGGATGCGGGCGGCTGGGCGAAGCAGGGCGGCGGCTTCTACTCCTTCGCGCACGGGCACCTGCTGCTCTGGACCACCTGGGCCAACCCGGAGGACCGCCCGAACTGGGACCGGCGCGAGGAGCTGGCGGCGGCTCACGGGCAGGCGATGGCGGACTGGATGATCAGCCGCTCGCGCAACCTCTGCCTCTACCCGAACGTCTACCTGATGGACCAGTTCTCGTCGCAGATCCGCACCTACCGGCCGATCGCGGTCGATAAGACCGAGGTGACGATCTACTGCATCGCCCCGAAGGGCGAGGCCCCCGAGGCGCGGGCCCGGCGCATCCGCCAGTACGAGGATTTCTTCAACGCGAGCGGCATGGCGACCCCGGACGACCTCGAGGAGTTCCGGGCCTGCCAGCTCGGCTACCAGGGCCGGGCGGCGCGCTGGAACGACCTCTGCCGGGGCGCCACCCACTGGATCGAGGGCGCCGACGAGGGCGCGCGGGCGATCGGCCTCGAGCCGCTGCTCAGCGGCGTCAGGACCGAGGACGAGGGCCTGTTCGCGATCCAGCACCGCTACTGGATGGAGACGATGCGCCGGCACCTGCCGTAGCGCGACGCGCCCGAACCCTCCCGGTCCGCGCGGGAGGGGTCCGCAAGCCAACGCCATCGACGACGGACCGGCCCCTCCCGGGCGCCGAACGCCCCGTCACGCCCGCAGGAGACCCCGATGACCCTGACCCTGGAAGAGGTGCAGCAGTTCCTCTACCGCGAGGCCCGCTACCTCGACGACCGCGACTTCGACGCCTGGCTCGCGCTCTACGCCCCCGACGTCGAGTTCTGGATGCCGTCCTGGGACGACGACGACCAGCTCGTCACCGACCCGCAGCGCGAGGTCTCGCTGATCTACTACGACAGCCGCGGCGGCCTGGAGGACCGGGTCTTCCGCATCCGCACCGAGCGCTCCAGCGCCACCAGCCTGCCGGAGCCGCGCACCTCGCACCACATCTCGAACGTCGAGATCCTCGCGCAGGACGAGCTCTCCTGCCGGCTGCGCTTCAACTGGCTCACCTTCAACTACCGCTACAAGACCGTCGACACCCATTTCGGCACGTCGTTCTACACGCTCGACAATAGCGGCGGCACCCCGCTGATCAAGAAGAAGAAGGTCGTTCTGAAGAACGACTACATCCACCACGTCATCGACGTCTATCATATCTGAGGAGGGCGCCGTCATGTACACTGTCGCGCTCAACTTCGAGGACGGGGTCACCCGGTTCGTCGGCTGCCGGCCGGGCGAGACGGTGGCCGACGCCTCCTACCGGATCGGCATCAACATCCCGCTCGACTGCCGGGACGGCGCCTGCGGCACCTGCCGGGTGCACTGCGAGTCCGGCCGCTTCGATCCGGGCAGCTACATCGAGGACGCGCTGTCCGACGAGGAGGCCGCCCAAGGCTACGGCCTCGCCTGCCAGATGCGCCCGCGGACCGACCTCGTGCTCGCGGTCGCGGCCTCCTCGCACCTCTGCAAGACCGGCGGCGCCGCGCACAAGGGCACGATCGGGGCGGTGCGGCGGCTGTCCGACACCACCTTCGGGCTCACGGTCGAGACGCCCGAGCCGATCGGCTTCCTGCCGGGGCAGTACGTCAACATCGCGCTGCCGGGCAGCGGCCAGCAGCGCTCCTACTCGTTCAGTTCGGCCCCGGGCGGCACGCGGGCGGAGTTCCTGATCCGCAACATCCCGGGCGGGCTGATGAGCACCTACCTGGCGGAGGCTGCCAAGCCCGGCGCGAGCCTCGACCTGACCGGCCCCGCGGGCAGCTTCTACCTGCGCGAGATCCGCCGGCCGGTGCTGATGCTCGCCGGCGGCACCGGGCTCGCACCCTTCCTGTCCATGCTGGGCAGGATCGCCGAGGGCGGCAGCCCGCACCCGGTCCACCTCGTCTATGGGGTGACGCACGACGCCGACCTCGTGGAGGTCGAGGCGCTGGAGAAGGCCGCCGCCGCCATCCCGGGCTTCAGCTTCGCCACCTGCGTCGCCTCCCCCGACAGCGCGCATCCGAGGAAGGGCTACGTCACCGAGCACCTCGCGCCCGAGCACCTCAACGGGGGCGACGTCGACACCTACCTGTGCGGCCCGCCCGCCATGGTCGACGCGGTGCGCCGCAGCCTGTCCGAGCGGGGCGTGACGCCCGCGAGCTTCCACTACGAGAAGTTCGCGGCGAGCGGAGCGGGAGGCGCGGCATGAGCCGGGACATCCACACGCCCGGGCGCTTCGCGGGCAAGGCCGCGGTGGTCACGGGCGCCGCGCAGGGCATCGGCCGCGAGGTGGCGCTGCGGCTCGCCCGCGAGGGCGCCGCCCTCCTCCTCACCGACCGCTCGGAGATCGTCGAGGAGACCGCCGCGGAGTGCCGCGACCTCGGCGCGACGGCGGCGGTCCGTCTCGCCGACGTCGAGGCCTCCGAGCCCTGCGAGGCCGTGATGGCGGCGGCGGTCGAGGCGTTCGGGCAGCTCGACGTGCTCGTCAACAATGTGGGCGGCTCGATCTGGTTCAAGCCCTTCGCCCATTACGCGGCCCACGAGGTCGAGGCCGAGATCCGGCGCTCGCTCTTCCCGACCCTGTGGTGCTGCCGGGCGGCGCTGCCGCACCTGCTCGCCGCCGGGGGCGGCAGCATCGTCAACGTCTCGTCGGTCGCGACGCGGGGCGTGAACCGCGTGCCCTACGCGGCCGCCAAGGGCGGGGTGAACGCGCTCACCGCCTGCCTCGCCTGGGAATACGCCGCCCACGGCATCCGGGTGAACGCGGTCGCGCCCGGCGGCACCGAGGCGCCGCCCCGGCGCATCCCGCGCAATCCCGCGCCGCCGGGCGAGCAGGAGCGCGCCTGGATCGCCGAGGTGGTGGCCCAGACCAAGGCGTCGAGCCTGATGGGCCGCTACGGCACCGCGGCCGAGCAGGCCGCCGCCATCCTGTTCCTCGCCTCCGACGAGGCCTCCTACGTCACCGGCGTCACCCTGCCGGTGGCGGGGGGCGACCTCGGCTGAACCGACCCCCCGAGAAGACCAACCCTCAAGAGAGGAGACGCCCCATGTCCACGATCACCGAGTCCACGATCACCGATTCCCCCGAGGCGCAAGCCCTGTTCGACAAGGTCGCGGGCCTCGACACCGCCGCCGGCAACCCGCGCCTCAAGCGGATCGTGCGCCGCGTCGTCGCGGATGCGTGCCGGATCATCGAGGACCTCGACGTCACCCCGAGCGAGTTCTGGACCGCGATGAGCTACCTGACCGAGACCGGCCGGAAGAACGAGTTCGGGCTGCTCATGCCCGGCCTCGGCATCGAGCACTTCATCGACCTGTGCGTCGACGCCAAGGAGCGCGCGGCCGGGATCGCGGGCGGCACGCCGCGCACCATCGAGGGACCGCTCTACGTCGCGGGCGCGCCGCTCGCCAAGGGCGAGGCGCGGCTCGACGACGACCCGGAGGACGGCGAGGTGCTGATCGTCGAGGGCCGGGTCACGGGCCGGGACGGCGCGCCCCTGCCGGGGGCGGTGGTGGATGTCTGGCACGCCAACACGCTCGGCAACTACTCGGTCTTCGACACGAGCCAGAGCCCCTGGAACCTGCGCCGCCGCATCGAGACGGACGGGAACGGTTGCTACCGCTTCCGCAGCATCCTGCCGAAGGGCTACGGCTGCCCGCCGCAGGGCCAGACCCAGAAGCTCCTCGACCAGCTCGGCCGGCACGGCCGGCGCCCGGCCCACATCCACTTCTTCGTCTCGGGGCCCGGGCACCGGCAGCTCACGACGCAGATCAACCTCGCGGACGACCCCTACGTCCACGACGACTTCGCCTTCGGCACGCGCGACGGGCTGGTGGTCGAGGTCGCGCCGGTCACCGATCCGGCGGCGCTCGCCGCTTCGGGGATGACCGCCCCCTTCTCGCGGATCCGCTTCGATTTCGCGCTCAACCCCGAGGTCGCGCACGCGCCCGACCCGGTCGTGGCGCGCCCCCGCGCCGAGGCCGCCTGACGCCTCCCGGGCCTCTCCCGCCCGAGAGGCCCGACCCCCTCCCGTGCGAACCGGCGGGCACCAAGCCCCGCCGGCACCAAGTCCCGCCGGCACCAAGTCCCGCCGGCACCAAGTCCCGCCGGCACCAAGTCCCGCGCCCTGCTTCCGAAGGCTCCGTCATGCTCGCGAAGACCCAGATCCACGACGCCGCGAGTCCGGCGCCCGCCCGCGACCTCGCGGTCGCGGAGATCCGCTCCACCGTCGTGGACGTCCCCACCGTGCGCAAGCACAAGCTTTCCCAGACCTCCGTCACGGCGCAGAGCTACGTCGTCGTGCAGCTGCGGCTCGCCAACGGCGTCGAGGGCATCGGCGAGGCGGCGACGCTCGGCGGGCCGCGCTGGAGCGAGGAGAGCGTCGAGGGCATCAAGGCCACCATCGATCGCTACCTCGCCCCGTCCCTGCTCGGGCATCCGGCCGACCGCTTCGTGGCGGCGGGCGAGCGCCTCGACGCGGCGGCCAAGCGCAACAACGCCGCCAAGGCGGCGATCGAGACCGCCCTGTTCGACGCGGTCGGCCGGACGCTGGGCCTGCCGGTCGCGGCGCTGCTCGGCGGCGCGGTCCGGGCGAGCCTGCCGGTGCTGTGGACGCTCGCCTCCGGCGACCCCGACCAGGAGATCGCGGAGGCCGAAGCCAAGCTCGACGCGCGCCTGCACCGCACCTTCAAGGTCAAGATCGGCGCCCAGGCGCCGGAGGCCGACCTCGCGCGGCTGGCGCGGCTGGCCCGGGCGCTCGCCGGCCGCGCCACGCTCATCGTCGACGCCAACCAGGCCTGGGACGAGACCACCGCCCGGCGCGTCCTGCCGCGGCTCGCCGATCTCGGCATCGCCCTCGTGGAGCAGCCGCTGCCGGCCTGGAACGTCGCCGGGATGGGCCGGCTGCGGGCGCGCGACGATGTCCCGCCGCTCCTCGCGGACGAGTGCGTCTTCACCTCCCACGACATGCTGGCGGTGGCGCAGGCCGCCGCCGCCGACGCGGTCTCGCTGAAGCTCGTGAAGCACGGCGGGCTCGTGGGCCTGCGCAAGGTCGCGGCGGTGGCGGAGGCCGCCGGGATCGCGCTCTACGGCGGCTGCCTGCTGGAGAGCTCGATCGGCGCCGCCGCCCATCTCCAGGCCTTCGCGGGCCTGCGCGACCTGGCCTGGGGCTGCGAGCATTTCGGCCCGCAGATCCTCACCGACGACCTCGTCACCGAACCCCTGCGCTTCCACGATTTCGCGGTGCATCTGCCGGACGGCCCCGGCCTCGGCGTCGCCCTCGATCCCGACAAGCTGCGCCACTACGCCCGGAGCTGATCCCATGCTGTACTGCGTCGAGATGGACGTCGCGATCCCGCACGGCCTCGATCCCGCCCTCGTCGCCGCGCTGAAGTCCGACGAGAAGGCCCGCGCCCAGGACCTGCAGCGGCAGGGGAAGTGGGTTCACCTGTGGCGCGTGGCCGGACGCTACGCGAACGTCAGCATCTTCGACGTCGCGAGCCACGACGAGCTGCACGACATCCTGTCCGGCCTGCCGCTCTTCCCGTTCATGACCATGCGGGTGACGCCGCTCGCGCGCCATCCCTCGGCGATCGCCTGAGCCCGTCGCACCCCCGGGCCCCCGATCGGGCCGGCGCGCGACCGAGACCGCCTCCTCCAGAAGGGACAACGATCATGTCCGCGACACGCAGCATCGACGTCCAGGACGTCATCAACCGCCACGGCGTTTCCGGCTTCCAGGTCCGGATCGTGCTCCTGTGCTTCCTCGTCGTCGCCATCGACGGCTTCGACACCGCCGCGATCGGCTACATCGCCCCGGCCTTGCGCGCGCAGTGGCAGCTCGGCCAGGCGCAGCTCGCGCCGCTGTTCGGGGCCGGGCTGTTCGGCCTGATGGTCGGCGCCTTCCTGTTCGGCCCGCTCGCCGACCGGATCGGCCGCAAGGCGATGCTGGTCGCCACCACGGCGTTCTTCGGGCTCGCCAGCCTCGCCTCGGCCTGGTCGACCTCGATCGAGATGCTGACGGTGCTGCGCTTCGTCACCGGGCTCGGGCTCGGGGGCGCGATGCCGAACGCGATCACGCTCACCTCCGAGTATTGCCCGGAGCAGCGCCGCTCGTTCCTGACCATGGCGATGTTCTGCGGCTTCACGGTCGGCTCGGCGCTGGGCGGCTTCGCGGCCGCGCACCTGATCGCCGATCACGGCTGGACCTCAGTCCTGGTGCTCGGCGGAATCCTGCCGCTCGCCCTGACCCCGCTGCTGGCACTCGGCCTGCCCGAATCGGTGCGCTTCCTCGTCCTCAGGCAGGCTCCGGCGGACCGGGTGGCCGCGCTGCTGCGGCGCATCGCGCCGGGCGAGGACCTGTCCGGCGCCCGCTTCACGGGCATCGCGGCCGCGAAGGGTTCGCCGATCGGCCAGTTGTTCCAGCCCGGCCTCGTCGCCGGCACGCTCTGCCTGTGGCTGACCTTCTTCATGAGCCTGCTGATCTTCTACCTCCTGTCGAGCTGGCTGCCGACGATCATCAGCAGCGCGGGCCTCTCGCTCAAGGAGGCGTCCCTGATCACCGTGATGCTGGCGACCGGCGGCACGGTCGGCGGCCTCGTGCTCGGGGCGCTGATGGACCGGGCCAACCCGCACGCGGTGCTCGGCCTGTCCTATCTCTGCGCGGCGGGGTTCGTGGCCCTGATCGGCAGCGCCACCGGCTCGGTCGCGCTGCTCGCCGTCGCGGTGTTCGGCGCGGGCTTCTGCGTCGCGGGCTCGCAGATCGGCATCAACGCGCTCGCGGCGAGCTACTACCCGACCGCGAGCCGGGCGACGGGCGTGTCCTGGGCGAACGCGGTCGGCCGGGTCGGCTCGGTCGCGGGCTCGATGATCGGCGCCTCGCTCCTCGGCCTCGGGCTCGGCCTGCCGGCCACCTTCGGCCTCGTGGCGGTGCCGGCCCTGATCGCGGCGCTGAGCATCGGGCTCAAGGGCCGGCTCGTCCGCCCTCTCCTGCCCCTCGCGGCCGCCGCGCCGGCGGTGCAGCGGTCCTGACGGCCGCCGCCCCGTCGTCGCGCATCCCTCGCAAAGGACTTGGACCCATGAGTCTCCCACCCGTCGTGATCGCGGTCGCGATCACCGGCTCGGTGCCGCGCAAGGCGGACAACCCCGCCGTCCCGACCCGCGTCTCCGAGCAGATCGAGTCCACCCACGAGGCCTACGAGGCCGGCGCCAGCCTCGTGCACATCCACGTGCGCAACGACGACGAGAGCCCCTCCTCCGACCCGGACCGGTTCGCCGCCGTCCAGGAGGGCGTGCGCAAGCACTGCCCGGGCATGATCGTGCAGTTCTCCACCGGCGGGCGCGGCCGCGACCCGGCCGCGCGCGGCCTCTCGCTGGTCCACCGCCCCGACATGGCCTCGCTCTCCACCGGCTCGGTCAACTTCCCGAGCATCGTGTACGAGAACCCCGCCGCGCTCGTCACCGAGCTCGCCGGGCAGATGCGCCGCCACGGCATCCGGCCCGAGATCGAGATCTTCGACCTCTCGCACCTGCACGGGGCAAGGCGGCTGATCGAGGCGGGGCTGATGGACGAGGCGCCCCACGTGCAGTTCGTGCTGGGGGTGAAGAACGCGATGCCGGCCGACGAGCACCTGCTCGACATCCTGCTTTCCGAGACGCGGCGGATCCTGCCCCAGGCGACCTGGACGGCGGCGGGGATCGGGCGCGAGCAGGCGCGGGTGATGGACTGGGCGCTGGCGCGGGGGGCGGAGGCGGTGCGCACGGGGCTTGAGGACAACATCCGGGTGACCAAGGACCGGCTGGCGGCGAGCAACGCCGAGCTGGTCTGGCTGGCGGCCGAGGCCGTGCGCCGGCACGGGCGCCGGGTGGCGACCCCGGCCGAGGCCCGCGCCATCCTGCACCTGCGCCCGGCGGCGTAGGCGGGCCCGCCCGCCGACGGGGGCGCGGCCGACGCGGTCCCGCCTCGCGCGGAGGCCTGCCGCCCGGGCCCGGTTCTGCCGGAAGGCCGCCTGATCCGACATCCGACCGATTGCTTCGCCATCTCGGATTTCGGCCTGCGGATGTCGGCTTCGCTCAGGCGCCGCGCTCAGGCGCCGCGCAGGCGCGTGATCCGGGATCCGCGTCGATCACGCGGGTCCCGGATCAGTCCCCGTCACGCCAGCTGATCGGGCACGAGCCCGCCGAGGAACCGGAACATCCCGAGCGACATCGCCGCGTCCGCGCCCTGCGCCGTCGCGGGGCCGAGCGCCCGCAGGCACGCGTCGAGCGCGGCGGCCGGATCGATCCAGGCGCCCTCGACGAGCCAGAGCCAGCGCCCGGTCCCGGTTCGCACCTCCCGGTAGGAGGCGACGCCGAGGCCCGCCCGCGTCGCGGCCTCGTCGCTCTCGCACAGGTGCACCGCGAGCACGCCGGACAGCGCCATCATGCGGGGGCTCGCCCGCGTCGCGAGCCACGCGCGCAGGCGCTCCGCCTCCCGGGGCAGCGGGCCGAGTTCCGCCACGAACAGGCCGCCCCCGGTCCCGCGGGCGACCGTGTGGGTCACCGCGCAGCCCATCCGGCCCATGCCGCGAAACAGCGGCAGGGCGGCGAGCGTGCGCGGCGTCGGGGTCTCGAGGGCCCGCAGATAGGCCGGGGAGCGCAGGGTGCCGGCGGCCTCGACCTCGTAGAGCGTGAAGTAGCGCCAGCCCGCCAGCCGCGGGTCGCGCAGGGCCTCGACGTAGCGGCGCGCCCGCAGGAAACCCGGGATGGCGACGCGCTCGGGCAGGTGCTCGTGCGTGTACCAGTCGTTGAACTCGTCCTCGCGCGCGGGATCGATGCCGCCCCACAGGGCCAGCGCGGCCTCCCCCAGGAGCCCGGGCGGGAGGGGTGGGGCGGGGTCGCTCGGCATCGGCGGCGTCCTGCTATTCGAGGATGATCTTGCGCGTGAACGCGACCGCGTAATCCGTCATCGCGTCGCAGCGCGCGGAGGCGGCCGCCTCGTCGCCGCGGCCGATCGCTTCGGCGAGATCGGCGTGGACCCGCGCCACCTCCATCAGGTCCCCGAACCGGTCGTGATGGACGTAGAAGAAGCGGCGCGAGAGCGCGTGCAGCGGCGACAGCGCGCGCGCCGCGTAGGGGTTGCGGGCGCATTCGCAGGTGAAGCGCTTGAGTGCGAAATGAACCCGCAGGTAGAGGAGCGGGTCGCGCTTCGCGCCGGCCTCGCGGAGTTCGACCGCGCTGCCCAGGTGCGCCTCCCGCTCGGCCCGGGTGGAACGCCGGGCGGCCCAGACCGAGACCAGCCGCTCGAGCTCGCGACGGGCGTCGAGCACCAGGAGCTGCTCGGAGACCTGCACCTCGGTGATCTTGATGCCGTGCCGCCGCAGCAGCACCACCAGGTGGTCGGCCGCCAGCCGCTGCAGCGCCTCGCGCACCGGGGTGCGCCCGATGCCCGTGCGCTCGCTCAGGGCCGCCTCCGACCACAGGCTGCCCGGCGGGAGCGCCGCCGTGACGATCAGCTCCTCCAGGGCGGCATAGGCCTGATCGCCGAGGCGCAGCGCGGCATTGCCGGCGGGGGATTCGGCGGGCGCGTCGCGGGAGAGCGGCAAGGGACCTCGGGGCGGCAGGGAGGCGGGTCCTCCCTGGTAGGCCGAATCCGCCCCGGGCGACAATCGTCGCGCGGCCGGGTGGCGCGCGGCGCTCAATCCAGCCGCGCCCCGTCGCGGTTCAGCCGCGCGCGCAGGTCCGCCCCCGCGATGGCGCGGGGCGCGACCCGGTCGAGCGCGGCGATGGCGGCCGCGTGCCCGATCGCGTGGCCGTAGCTGAAGCACTGGGCGGTCACCCGGGCGGAGGCGACCGCCTCGTGCTCCGCCGACAGGCAGCGGCCGGCGAACAGCAGCCCCTCGCCGCGCTCCGGCACGAAGCAGCCGTAGGGCACCTCGTAGACGTCGTCGATGAGCCACTCGACCCGCGGCTTGGCCCCGGAATGCAGCTCGATCGGCCAGGGCGAGCGGGCGATCCCGTCGGCGAACTTGGTGCCCGCCACCACGTCGGCGTTGCGCAGGAGCGCGACGCCCCTGGCCTGCCTGGTCTGGCGCACGCCCACCTGCACGCCGGTGTCGTTCACGAAGCTCGCCTCGCACCCCGCGAGGTGGTCGCGGAAGAAGCGGGCGTATTCCCGCACCTGGCGCCGCCCCTCGATCTCGGCCTCGGTGAAGTCGCGCGCGAACAGCGTGTTCAGTTCGCGCCCGTCCGCCCCGATCACGCGGGTGCAGTTGCAGAGGAGTTCGCCCGGGCGCGTGGTCGTGAACAGCCAGATCTTCGCGCGCGGGAGCGTGTAGCCGTTCCCGGCCGCCTTCTCGCGGATGAGGGCCGAGACCTCCTCGCCCATGATCGTGTCGGTCCCGTAGCGGCTCACGAAGCGGGCGGTGTCGACGCCCATCAGCCGGAAGATCATGGTCGGATTCTGCACGCGCCCGTCCTGCCCGACGAACGAGGGCAGCCCGGCCATCGCCACGACGTCGGCGTCGCCGCTCGCGTCGACCGTGACCTTGGCGCGGATGCGGGCCCTGCCCTCCTTGGTGAAGGCGACGACGCCCTCGACGCGCTCGGCCCCCTCCACCAGGGCGCCGGTGACGACGGCGTGGTAGATGATCCGCACGCCGGCCTCCGCCAGCAGCGCGTCGGCCGCCTCGCGCCAGACCAGCGGGTCGTGCACGCGGGTGTAGGTCTTGCCGTAGCGCACCGGCTCGGCGAGCCCGCCGCGCGCCTCCAGGGCCGCCACGAACTCGTCGAGGAAGCCGTGGACCACCTGGCGCGGCGGCGCGGCGCGGTCCTCCGTCGCCGCGTACATGCCGCAGATGGTCCCCGAGAGACCCGCGACGGCCCCTCCGCCGCAGAACCCGTAGCGCTCCAGGAGCGTGACCCGGGCGCCCTGCCGGGCCGCGGTGACCGCCGCGGCGACCCCCGCCGCCCCGCCGCCGACCACGAGCACGTCGGTCTCCAGGGAGAACCCGGTGCGATCGTCGATCCCCTCACTCACGTCCCACTCCCGGTTCGTCCGTCGAAGCCCGCGACCCCGCGCGGGCCGGTCCCGCATCCCGATCCGGGATGCCGCGCATCGTTTCCTCGGCCGCCCGGATCAGTTCACGAGCGAGCAGCCGCCCGCCTCGAGGGGCCGGAACGCCTCGGCGGCCGGCACCTTGCGCAGGAGCTTGTAGTAATCGTAAGGCCCGCCGCTCTCCGCCGGAGCCTTGACCTCGAACAGGTAGAGGTCGTGCGTGGCCCGGCCGTCGCTGCGCACCGCGCCGTGCCCGAAGAGCGGGTCGTCGGTCTCCAGGCGCTTCATCTCCTGCACCACCGCCCGGCCGTCGTCGCGCCCCGCGGCGGCCCGGGCCTTCAGGTAATGCGTGACGGCCCCGTACACGCCGGCATGGACCATGTTCGGGTAGACGCCCCCGCTGCGGGCCGCGAAGCGCTTGGCGAAGGCGCGCGTGCCCTCGTTCAGGTCCCAGTAGAAGGCCTCGGTCAGCACCAGCCCCTGCGCGGCCTTCAGCCCGAGGGAGTGGATGTCGCTCAGGGTGATCAGCATGCTGGCGAGCTTCTGCCCGCCCTGGACCAGGCCGAACTCCGCCGCCTGCTTGACGCCGTTGATCGTGTCGGCGCCGGCATTGCCGAAGGCCACCACCTTGGCCCCCGAGGCCTGCGCCTGGACCAGGAACGACGAGAAGTCGCCGGTCCCGACCGGGTGGCGGACCTTGCCGAGGATGCGGCCGCCCGCGGCCGTCAGCGCCTCGCTCGCGTCGCGCTCCAGCGCGTAGCCGAACGAGTAATCGACCGTGATGAAGTACCAGGTGTCGAAGCCCGCCTTGGTCAGGGCGCCCCCGGTGGAATTGGCCAGCGCCCAGGTGTCGTAGGTCCAGTGCACCGTGTTGGGCGAGCAGTTCTTGCCCGTGAGGTCCGAGGTCCCGGCGCCCGAGACCAGCAGCACCCGGTTCTTCTCGCGGGCCACCTCCGCGACGGCGAGGGCCACCGACGAGGTCGGCACGTCCGCGATGGCGTCGACGCCCTCCTGGTCGAACCAGCGCCGGGCCAGCGCCGAGCCGATATCGGCCTTGTTCTGGTGGTCGGCCGAGACCACCTCGATCGGGAGGTCGCCGACCCGGCCGCCGAAATCCTCGGCGGCCATCTGGGCCGCCAGCGCCGAGCCGCGCCCGCCGAAATCCGCGTAGATCCCGCTCATGTCGGTGAGCACGCCGATCCGCACGGCCTTCTCGCCCGCCCGGGCGCCCCCGGCCGAGAGGGCGACCGCCAGCAGGGCCGCCCCGACCATCCGCACCGTCATGGTTTCCCTCCCTCGTTGGTCCCGTTCGGTCTCGCCGGGGCGGTCGGGAGCGCCGCGCCGCCCGCGGGGCCGGGGCGCCGGCTCACGCGGCGAACAGCCCCGCATCCATGAAGGGCAGCGGATCGGCGATCCGGTGCGGCGCGAACTCCATCTGGTCGAGGATGTCGCGCCGCACGTCGATCCCGCGCGCGACCTCGACCAGCGCGAGACCCTCGGGCTCGACCCGGAACACCGCGCGCTCGGTGATGACGAGGGCCGATTGGCCGCGCTCCGCGACGCCCCGGCGGACCGGATAGGTCACCTGCTCGGCGCGGGCGACGAGCTTGCGCACCGTGCCCTCGCGCCGGATCGACAGCCCGCCCTCCCCGATGGCGCAGTCGAGCCCGCCCGTCGTGAAGGTGCCGGTGAAGAGGAGGTCCCGGGCATTCTGGGCGATGTCGATGAAGCCCCCGGCGCCCGGGTTACTGGAGCCGAACCAGCTGACGTTGACGTTGCCGCCGGCGTCGAATTGCGCGAAGGCCAGCGCCGCGAACGGGCAATTGCCGCCGTCGATGAAGTCGAATTGCTGCAGGCCGTCGAGCAGGGCCTCGGGGCCCATATTGGCCGAGAACTGCCAGCCGCTCATCACGACGCCCCCGAAGGGACCGTGCTCGGTGGTGAACTGGTAATCGTCGATGCGGCCGTGGTCGAACAGCCCGGCCTCCGCCATGACGAGGGGGGCGTCCGAGGAGGCGCCGAAGCCGAAGATGCTGGTCCGGCCTGGCCTGACCTCGGCGGCGGCGCGCCGGGCGATGACCTTGTCCGGCCCGAGGGCGAGCCGCGGCAGGTCCGACGGGGCCGCGCGCCGGCCGCCGAGATAGACCGGGTCGAACAGCGTGTCGGTGCCCGACATCTGGTCGGGCTCGACGACGTAGTGGTCGACGAGCGTGCCGGGCACGCGCACGTGGTGGGCCGGGCGCGAGTGCCGCTCCACCTCGCGCCGCACCTGCGCCACCACGATGCCGCCGGACGCCTTCACGGCGAGGGCGAGGGCCGTGTTGGACGACATCAGGGCCTCGTCCTCGTAGGAGAGGTTGCCGAAGGCGTCCGCCGAGGAGGCGCGGATGAAGCCGACGTTCAGCGGGAAGGTCGGGTAGAACAGGTACTCCTTGCCCCTGAACTCGATCAGCTCGATCAGGTCCTCGGTCGCGCAGGGCGTGAATTTGCCGCCCTGCTGGCGCGGATCGGCGTAGGTGCCGAGGCCGATCTCGGTCATGTAGCCGGGGCTGCGGCGCGCGACCTCGCGCAGCCAGTGCATGCTGGCGCCGATCGGCCAGCTATAGGCCTCGACGCGGTTCTCGCGGATGAGCCGCATCAGTTCGGGCCGGGTCCGCTTCACCGGGTGCAGCGGGTTCACGTAGGAGCCGGAGATGATCCGCCTCATCAACCCCTCGATCGCGACGTGGTCCATGCCGCGGATGTCGATCGAGTCCCCGGTCCCGCACGGGAAGTAGAAGGTGAGGTCGCGCGGGTCGCCCTCCTCCTGGAAGCGCGCGCCGAGCGCCTTCAGCAGGGCATCGGGCGTGATCCAGCCGATCACGCCGACGCTCGCGACCGTGTCCCCCGAGCGGACGAGGCCGGCGGCCTCGGCGGCGGTGATGCGCTTGCTCATGCCGTGACTCATGCCGTGACTCCGAAGCGCCGCAGCGTCCCTTGCGCGACGGGGTGGCCGCAATCGGCCGCGAACAGGCGGTTCGCCCAGGCATCCGCGGCCTCCGCCGTGCCGGCGATCGCGGGGGCGTAGAAGTGCTTGGTGGAGGCGACGGCCGGCGGCGGCAGCGCCGCCAGGGCCTCGGCCTCGCGCAGCGCCGCCTCCAGGACGCTCGCGCCGGGGGCGACGAGCGCGTCGGCGAGGCCGAGGCGGTGGGCCTCGCGCCCGTCGAACGGCGCCGCGCCCCAGGTCAGGCGGCGGGCCGCCACGGGCCCGACGCGGGCGACCACGGCCTGCAGGCCCCAGGGCGGGATCCAGCCGATGGAGACCTCCGGCAGGTGCCAGCGCGCCTCGCTCGCCGTGACGACGACGTCGCAGGAGATCGCCAGCACGAAGCCGCCGCCGAGCGCGAATCCGTCGACGGCCGCGATCACGGGCGTGCCCAGGAAGGCGATCGAGCGGGCGAGCGCCGCGGTCCGGGCCTCGTGCGCGCACATCCCGGCGAGGTCGGTCTCGGCGAGTTCCTTGAGGTCGCTCCCCGCGCAGAAGCCCGGCGCCGCGCCGGTCAGCACGATGGCGCGGGTGTCGGCCTCCCGGTCCAGCCGCGCGAATTCCCGCGTCAGGTCCTCCACCAGCTGGACGCCGATCGCGTTCCGGCGGCGCGGGCGGTCGATCGTCAGGATCGCCACGCTGCCTTTTCTCTCGACGATGAGGTCCGACACGCCTTGCCTCCATTGGATATCGGTACCATGGTACAAATGTGCACGCCGCGTCAACGGGCGGGCGACAACGAGACGACCAGGGAGGATGGAGGAATGGGCATCAGGAGATTGCTGCGCGCGCTCGGCGCGTGCGCGGCCGCCGTCGCGGCCGGCCCGGCGCTCGCGCAGCCGGGGCCCTTGCCGGAGCCCTTGGCGGTTCGGATCGGGGTGCTGACGGATCTCTCGAGTCTCTACGCGGACACCAACGGCAGTGGCGCCGTGACGGCGGCCCGCATGGCGGTCGAGGATTACGAGGCGGCGGGCGGCACGGTGAGGGCCGAGGTCGTGTCCGCCGACCACCAGAACAAGGCCGATATCGGCTCGACGATCACGCGGGAATGGTTCGACCGGGGCGGCGTGGACGTCGTCGTGGACGTGCCGAACTCGGCCGTGGCCCTCAGCGTGACGGAGCTGGCGCGTCAGAAGAACAAGGTCTTCATGAATTCGGGTGCGTCCTCGTCCGATTTCACGGGCAAGAACTGCACCCCCAACAGCATTCACTGGACCTACGACACCTACGCGCTCGCGACCGGCACCAGCCGGGCCGTGGTGGCCTCGGGCGGGGATTCCTGGTACCTGCTGACGGCGGATTACGCGTTCGGCCACACGATGGAGGCCGACATCCGCAAGATCCTCTCGGCCTCGGGCGCCACGGTGGTGGGCAGCGCCCGCACGCCCCTCAACACCCCCGACTTCTCGTCCTTCCTGCTGCAGGCGCAGGCCTCGAAGGCCAAGGTGGTCGGGCTGGTCAACGCGGGCGGCGACACGATCAACGCGATCAAGCAGGCGTCCGAGTTCGGCATCGTGCAGGGCGGGCAGAAGATCGCCGCCATGGTGCTCTACATCACGGACGTGCACTCCCTCGGCCTCGGCGTCGCCCAGGGGCTGCAGTTCACGGCCGCCTATTACTGGGATCTCAACGACGGCACCCGGGCCTTCGCCAAGCGGTTCTCCGCGCGCATGGGCGGGCGCATGCCGACGCAGCTCCAGGCCGGCGCCTACTCGGCGACGCTGCACTACCTCAAGGCCGTCGAGAAGGCCGGGACGAAGACCGACGGCAAGCGGGTCGTCGAGGTCGCCAAGAGCCTGCCGACCGATGATCCGGCCTTCGGCAAGGGGACGATCCGGGCCGACGGGCGCAAGATGCACAACATGTACCTGTTCGAGACGAAGACGCCGTCCGAATCGAAGGGGCCCTGGGATTATTACAAGCTGATCAGGACCATCCCGGCCGAGGAGGCGTTCCGGCCGATGGGAGAGGGCGACTGCCCGATCGTCACCGGCTCGCGCTGAGGGCCCGCGGCGCGCGGCGACCGCGACGGCGGCCGCCTCGCGCCCTCATGAGGGCCCCGATCTCCTCGAAGACGAGATCGGCGCCCCGAACGGGCGGCGCAGCGTCGTGGTCCAGACCCGTCGTGGTCGAAAGCCCCTGAAGTCCGGCGGAGGGATCGTGCCGAACCTCGACGGATCGTCACGCGCTCACCGGGGCCCCGCGCCGTCCAGGATCGCGACCGCCTCCTCCGGCACCTTCCGCGCCCAGGCGCGGATCGGCCCCGCGGCGCCCGCGCGGAGCGAGGCGAGGAGCGCCGGAGGGGCCGGCTCGGCGATCGCCACGCCGTTCGCGCGCATCCGGGCGTAATTGTCGGCCGTGCGGGTCGCGAGCAGCGCGAACTGGCTCTGCTCGGTCTCCGCGGCCGCCGCCAGCACCGCCTCGCGCTGCGCAGGCGGCAGCGCCTCGACCGCGTCGGTCCGCACGACGGCCAGCGAGATCGGGATCGCGTAGTTGATCGCCGTGAAGTAGCGCAGGTCGTCCCACAATCTGCGTCCGGCGCCGCCGTCCCCGGAGGTGAGGATCCCGTCCAGGTCGCGGCTCCTCACCTTCGCGACGGCCTCGCTGAAGGGCATGAACTCCGCCTTCGCGCCGGCGGCCCGCATCACCTCGGCCGAGGTGGGGTCGTAGGCGCGGATCGCCATCGCGCGGAGGTCGTCCGGGCCGGCCAGGGGCCGCGCCGTCCAGAGGCCGGTCGGCGGCCAGATCGTCATGTAGAGGAGCGTGAGGCCCCGCGCCGCGAGGGCCCGCGCGTAGAGCGGTCGCGCGCGCGCGTTCAGGTCCCTGGCGGCCTCGACGGACTGGACGACGAAGGGCAGGGAGGCCAGCCCGAAGATCGGATCGGTGGCCTCGAGCGGCCCGGCGAAGGCGTCGCCGCCCGAGATCCGGCCGTCCTGTGCCGCGCGGATCATCTCGCCCGAACTGATCTTCAGCGCGTTGTCGAGGGCGTTCGCCACCTCGACGGCGCCCTGCGTCCGCTCGGACACCCGCCGCGCGAAGGTCGTCAGCCCGACGCCCGAGACGGTGCTGGCCGGGTACTCGGTCGCCATCACCCACCGGACCTGCGCCGCGGCCGGGCCGGCGACGAGCGCGGGCAGGAGCCCGAGGAGCGTCCCGATCAGCCGCCGCCGCGTCCAACCCGCTCGCTGGGGCAAGCCCCGCCGCCCTCGCCTCATGGTGAGCCCCCTCCCGCCCGCACGCTCGCCGCTGCGGGGGCGCCATGGTTATCCCAGCAGGGCCGGGAGCGGAACGACCGCGATCCCGGCGGCATCGAGGGCCGCGCGCACGGCCCGCATCACCGGGACGGCGGTCGGCTCGTCGCCGTGGACGCAGAACGTGTCGATCCTCGCGGGAATCTTCCGCCCGGACTGGGAGATGATCGCCTTCTCGGCGATGAAGCGGAGCACCTGGTCGGCCGCCTGCCGCGGATCGTGGATCACCGCGTCGGGCCTCTCGCGCGATCTCATCTGACCGTCATCGTCGTAGACGCGGTCCACGTAGGATTCGGACGCCACCCGGAGGCCGAGGCGCTCCGCGGCCTTCGCCATCTCCGAGCCGACATTGGCGACGTAGATCAGGTCGCGGTCCGCCGTCCGGATGCCGCGCCCGATCGCCATGGCGTAATCCTCGTCGACGTGCGCCATGTTGTTCAGCGCCCCGTGGGGCTTGACGTGGGTGACCGTCGCGCCCTGGCCGCGCGCCAGGGCCTGCAGGGCGCCAATCTGGTAGGTGACGAGGTATTCGAGGTCGAGCGGGCGCATCCGGATCTGCCGGCGGCCGAAGCCCCAGACGTCGTTGAAGCCCGGATGGGCTCCGATCGAGACGCCGTTCGCGAGCGCGGCGCGGATCGTGTCGACCATGATGCCCGGGTCGCCCGCGTGCATGCCGCAGGCGACGTTGGCGGAGCCGATCAGCGGCATCAGCGCCTCGTCGTGGCCGATCTTGAACCGTCCGTAGCTCTCGCCGATGTCGGCGTTGATGTTGATCCTCATGGGGGCCTCCACGGCGGCGATCGCGGATGATGCGCGGGTGATCCAGGCGGCGCGCCCGCCTCGTCACTCGGCGGGTTCCTCCGGCGGGCCCGACAGGCGCCGGACCACGTCGAGCAGCACGGTCGCGCCCGCCACGAGCTCCGCCTCCGACGTGTGCTCGTGCGGGCTGTGGCTGATGCCGCCGGCGCTGGGCACGAAGATCATCGCCGCCGGGCAGAGGCGCGCCATCATCTGGGCGTCGTGCCCGGCGCCCGAGATCATGCGCCGCACCGACAGGCCGCGCCGCGTCGCGGCGGCCTCGATCGCCCGGACCAGGCCCGGGTCGAAGGCCACCGGGTCGAAGCGGGCGAGGCGCCGGACCGTCACGGCGACGTCCTCCGCGCGCGCCACCTGATCGAGCCGCTCGGCCAGGTCGGCCTCGAGCGCCGCCAGCCGGCCCGCATCCGGGTCGCGCAGGTCGACGGTGAACACGGCGCGGGCCGGGATGACGTTGATCGCCTCCGGCTCCAGGCGCAGGCGGCCGACCGTGGCGACGCTGCGCCCGTTCCCGGCCCTGGCGCGCGCGCGCAGCCACGTCACGACCCGCGCGGCGGCCACGCCCGCATCCCGGCGCAGCGCCATCGGCGTCGTTCCGGCATGGTTGGCCGCGCCCTCGATCGTGACCTCCTGCCAGGAAATGCCCTGCACCGCCGCCACGGCGCCGATCGCGGTGCCCTCGCGCTCCAGCACCGGCCCCTGCTCGACATGCAGCTCGACATAGGCGCGCGGCCGCAGGAAGCCCGGCGCGTGCGGCCCCGCGTAGCCGATGCGCGACAATTCCTCGCCCAGCACCGTCCCGTCCACGCCGACCGTCGCCAGCGCCGCCTCCGCCGCGAGGCCGCCCGCGTAGACGAGCGAGCCCAGCATGTCGGGCGCGTAGCGCACCCCTTCCTCGTTGGTGAAGGCGGCGACGGCGAGCGGATGCGCCGGCCGGCCGCCCGCCTCCCGCAGCGCCTCGACCACCGCGAGGCCCGCGAGAACGCCGACGCAGCCGTCATAGGCGCCCGCATCGACGACGGTGTCGATGTGCGACCCGATCATCACCGGGTCGCCCTGCGCGCCTTCGGGCCGCCAGAGCCCGAGCAGGTTGCCGATCCGGTCCACCCTCACCTCCAGGCCCGCCTCGCGCATCCAGCCCGCGACGGCGTCGCGCCCGGCCCTGTCCGCGTCCGAGGCGGCCAGCCGGGTCAGCCGGCCCTGGGCGTCGCGGCCGACCCCCGCGAGCGCCCGCAGGCGGTCGAGGAAGCGCGCGGCGTCGATGGTGGGGGGTGAAGTCATGGGACGGGTCCGGATGTCCGACGGCGTCGGGCGCGCCTAGAGCAGCACCCGATCACGTTGCAATCGGGTGCTGCTGTAGGTCTCTGATCTTGCCGCATTTTCTGCGACGAACCGGCATCCACTTCGTCGGAAAATGCTCTAGTCCTCGAGCGCGCCCTCGGTGACCAGGATCAGGAGCCGGCTCGCGCGGTCGAGGCCGAGATCGGCTCGCCTCCCCGGCTGCCGGAGGGCGGCGACGGCGCCCGCGAGGCCCGCGGCGCCCGACGGGGTCGTCGCGGGGCCGCCCTGCGCGGCGAGGAGCTGCGGGGCCGCCGCCAGGTCCGGCTCGGACACGGTCACGACGCGCACGCCGCGGCGCCGAAGCACGGCGAGGGCCGGGGCGCTCGCCTCGCCGCAGGACAGCATCTCGGCCCGCGTGTGCAGGTCGCCCGGCACGCGCACCGGCCGGTTCGCCGCCAGCGCCGCCGGGAGGCAGGACGCCGTCTCGGGCTCGACCGCCACCACCGATCCGGGCGGGGCCAGCCAGCCGGCGAGCCCCTCGGCCATCGCGGCGGCGAGGCCGCCGACGCCGGCCTGGACGAAGAGGTGCGTCGGCCGGGCCTCGCCCGCATCCTCGACCTGCCGCCGGATCTCCGCGGCCATGACGCCGTAGCCGGCCATGACGTCGCCGACGACGGGGTCGCGGGGATCGTCCGTGGTGTCGGCCACCAGGATGCCGAGGCCCTCCCGCGCCGCGGCCGCCGCGGCATCGACCGCGTCGTCGTAGGTGCCCGCGACCCTGACGATCTCGGCTCCCCATGCGGCGATGCGCCGGGCGCGGGGCGCGGGCACGCCCGCGTGCAGGTAGATGCGGGCGGCGGCCCCGGCGAGGCGCGCCGCGGCCGCGACCGCGAGGCCGTGATTGCCGTCGCTGGCGCAGAGGAGGGTCGGCTGGCCGGCCGGCCGCGCCGCGACGAGGCCGGAGAGGTCGGTCCCGGCGGCCCGGGCCAGGGCCCTGAGGCCCGCATAGGTGCCCCCGAGGGACTTGAAGCTGCCGAGCATGCGGCGCCCCTCGTCCTTGGCGAGCACCTGCGCGACGCCGAGATGCGAGGCCAAACCGGGAAGCGGCCGGAGCGGCGTGGGCGCGTAGGCCGGATCGAGGCCGCGCAGGTCCGCGGCGATCGCATCGATCGCGGCAATCATGTCGATCGCGGCGGGGTCGGCGATCGCGGCGGTGGGCGAGAGGGCGGGGTCGGTCATGCCCATAATGATGCCGGTCCGCGGCGGCGGAAGGCGCCGAAATCATGCTAAGGCTCGCCTGTTTCCGCCGCGAATCCGCCGCCCATGCCGGAAAACGTCGATCTCGACGCCTTCGATCGCGCTCTGCTGGCCGAGGTCCAGCGCGACAACCAAGTGCCGGCCCGCCTCCTGGCCGAGCGCGTCGGCCTGTCCGAGAGCGCGGTGCTGCGCCGGCTGCGGCGCCTGCGCGCCGAGGGGATCATCGTCGCCGACGTGGCCCTGGTGCACCCGGCCGTGCTCGGCGCGCCGCTCACCATCCACGTCCTGGTGTCGCTGGAGCGCGAATCTCCCGATCTCCTCGACGCCTTCGTGCGCCGGCTGCGCGCCCGGCCCGAGGTGAGGGCGGCGTGGTACGTCACGGGCGAGGTCGACTTCGTCGTGCACCTGCAGCTCTCGGGCATGGAGGCCTACGAGGCCTTCGCCCGCGAGGTCTTCCACGCCGATCCGAACGTGCGGGCGTTCCGCACCATCATCGCCATGCGGCAGGTCGCCGGCACGCCGCTGGCGGCCGGCCGCTCGGCCCCGTGATCGCGCGGCCGCGCGGGCCGCTCAGGTCGGCAGAGGAATCGCGCGCAGCCGCGCCACGGCGAAATCGACGAAGGTCCTGACCTTGGCCGGCGCGCGCCGTCCCCCGGGGTGCAGCACGTGGATCGGCAGCGGCGGCTCCTCGTAATCGGCGAGCACGATCCGCAGGCGCCCGTCGCGCAGGGCGGGACCGACCTGGTAGTGCAGCGCCCGCGTCAGCCCCCAGCCCGAGAGGGCCGCGGAGATCGGCGCCTCGTTGCTGTTGCTCTGAAGGGCGGAGTGGACGGTCACGCGCTCGTCGCGCCCGAACCGCCATTCCGGCGAGGCCCAGGCGCCGGTCGAGACCGCGATGCGGTGATCCTTCAGGTCGGCGGGCGTCGCCGGAACACCGTGCCGCTCGAAATAGGCGGGCGACCCGCAGACGACGCGGCGCATCGCCCCGACCCGGATGGCCGTGAAGCCGGAATCCGGCAGGTGGCCGATGCGGATCGCGACGTCGACGCCCTCCTCGACGATGTTCACCAGGCGGTCGACGAAGAGCGTCCGCGCGGCCATGGTCGGGTAGGCGTCGAGGTAGTCGGTGACGATGGGCAGCACGTGCATCTGCCCGAACAGGACCGAGGCCGTGACCGTGAGCGTCCCGGACGGCGTCGCGTAGGAGCCGGCGGCGGCGGCCTCGGCCTCGGCGAGGTCGGCCAGGATGCGGCGGCAATCCTCGACGTAGCGCCCGCCCGCCTCCGTCAGCTTCACGGAGCGCGTGGTGCGCACGAAGAGGCGGGCGCCGATGACCTCTTCGAGTCCCGCCACCGCGCGCGTCACGGCCGGCGGGCTCATGTGCAGGTGGCGCGCGGCCTCCGCGAAGCTCGCCGTCTCGGCGACTTTCACGACGATGCGCATGGCCTGCCAGCGATCCATCGCCCTCGCTCCCGCCTGCCGGACGCTCCCGCCGGGCGCGCGCCGCCCGCGTCCCCGCCCGCGCCGCGGGATCGCGCCGGGATGGTAGGATACGCGGGAGGACGGCGTCACCTCACCCGCCGGGGGCGGTCCGGCTCCGGCGGTCCGCCCCGGCGATCGTCGGCGGATCGGGGGAGGGAGGGCGGAAGGGCCGCGCGGGGCGCGCCTCGTCAGAGCGCGAGCCGGATCCGCTCCGCGCCCTCGGCCGGCACCGCCGAGCAGATCAGCACCTCGTCGCGCGCGACGGGCGCGCCCGGCTCCCGCAGGTAGGTCACCGCTCCGGCCAGGAGCTTGGTCCGGCAGGTGCCGCAGCTCCCCTGCCGGCAGCCGAAGGCGGGACTGAGACCTCGGGCCTCCGCCAGGTCGAGCAGGCTGCCCGAATCCGGGGTCCAGCGCGCCTCCTTGGCGGACTCGGCGAAGATCACCGGAACGGGCGCGGCCGAGGCGGGCGGGCGCGGCGGAGCGGCGGGCGCGGCCGGTGCCGTCCGGACCAGCGAGGAGGGACCGAACGCCTCCGCGTGGATCCGCGCGTCGGCGACGCGGGCGGCGCGCAACCCGTCGTAGAGCGCCTGGACGAAGCCCGGCGGCCCGCAGAGGAAGAAATCGGCGTCGCCGAAGGCGAGGAAGCGCCGCAGGAGGGCGATGTCGATCCGGCCCGCGGCCTCGTAGTCGACGCCCTCCCGGGCCCCGTCGGGGTCGCCGAGCACGCGCACGATCCGCACGGCGCCCCGCGCCGCCTCGGCGAGGTCGGCCAGCTCCCGGTCGAAGGGGCGGTCGGCCTTCGTGCGGGCGGCGTGGACGAGCGTGGTCGGGCGGGTGCTCCGGGTGCGCAGCCCCTCGTAGACGACGTGCCGCAGCATCGCCAGGAGCGGCGTGATCCCGATGCCGCCGGCGAGCATGACCGCCGGCCGCGGCGCGCGGGCGTCGATGGTGAAGCCGCCGCGCGGCGCGCCCGCCTCGATGGCGTCGCCGACCCGGATCGCGTCGTGCAGGTGGCGCGACACCGCGCCGTCCCGCTTGACGCTGATGCGGTAGACCGCGTCCGAGGGCGCGACCGACAGCGTGTAGGTCCGCAGGCTCGCCCGGTCCGACCCGGGCAGCGTCACGCGGATCGGCAGGTGCTGCCCCGCGCGATGCGGGATGAGCCCGGCCCCGTCGTCCGGAACCAAGTGGAACGAGCGGATCGCGCGGCTCTCCTCGACGATCCTCGTCACCCTGAACGGGCGCCAGCGGGCCGCGCGCTCGGCCGCGCGGAGGCGGTCGGCGGCCTCGCGCCAGTCGCCGGTCATCAGGGAGTTGGGCGACCAGCCCTGCGGCCGGAAGGACCAGCGCAGCGGGAGAGCCTCCCGCCTGCGCACGACCCGGCGGGGCCGGAAGGTCCACAGGCGCTCGGCGCCCTGAAAGGCCGCGATCTCGGGCGAGTCCAGGATCACCTCGGCCTCGCCGGTCATCTGCAGCAGGTCGCCCGTCTCGAAATCGGCGAAGACCAGCCCCGCCCTGCCGTTGAGGAGGATGTTGCCGAGCGTGGCGAAGAACAGGTTGCCGGCGAAGTCAGGCACCGTGAGCGTGCCGTCCGCGGCGACGCGGAGGAAGCCGGCCTTGCCGCCGCGATGCGAGACGTCGACCTGGCGGCCCGCCTCGCGCTCCGCGTAGGATGCCACGAAGAACGTGTCCGCCGCCGCGATCAGGCGGCGCGCCGGCGCGTCGAGCGCGGCGCTCTCCTCGACGATGCCGGGGGACGGCGCGCGCGGGTCGCGCACGAAGGCGGCGTCGCGCAGCTGGATGTACTGGGGGCAGTTGCCGAAGCTCTGGTCGACCGCGACGCTTAGGCCGCCCGCCGAGGCGCGCAGGACGCCGTTCGCGCGGTTGCGGCGGCGGGTGTGGAGCTCGATGCCGAGCAGGCCGACCGGCTCGCCCTCCCGCATCCCCGCGCTCGCCGGATCGGCGGCATCGCCCCCCGCATCGATGGTGAGGAGGCGGGGCGTGGGCGAGGCGATGAAGCCGGGCCGTCCGGCCAGGAGCGTGGCCCATGCCTCCCCCCGCCCGTCGACGCTGCCCAGGACCACGAAGGGGATCTGGGCGAAGAAGGCGCGGTGCTGGTCGGGCATGGCGTCCCGCACCACGCGCCGGCCCACCTCCTCCATGTGCGCGGCGACGCCGACCCGCTCCTGGATCGCCTTCTCGCCGGGGTGCCAGGTCGGCACCCGCGTCACGGCTCGAACCCCAGCCATGGCCTCGTCCTCCGATCCGGTTCCGCCGGGCGCCCTCGGGCGCGCCCGCACCCGCGGGTCACGCCGCCGCGGAGGTGCCGACGGGCGTCTCGGCGAAGGGGACGAAGCCCGGCAGGGCCTCGACCCGGCGCAGGAAGGCCGCGACGGCGGGGTAGCCGGACAGGTCGACATTCCCCTCGGGGGCGCGGGCCACGTAGCTGTAGAGCGCGACGTCCGCGATGGTCGGGCCCGCGCCGACGAGCCAGTCGCGGCCGGCCAGATGGGTGTCGAGCCGGCGCAGGAGCGTGTGGGCCCGGCCGATCACCTCCTCGGGATCGCGCTTCGCCCCGAAGACCGTGATGAGCCGCGCCGCCGCGGGGCCGTAGGCCAGCTCGCCCGCCGCCACCGACAGCCAGCGCTGGACGGCGGCCTCGCCGCGCGGGTCCGCGGGCAGCCAGTCGGTCCGGCCGAGCTTGCGTGCGACGTAGACCAGGATCGCGTTGGAATCGGCCACGACCACGCCGTCATCCACCAGCACCGGCACCTGCCCGAACGGGTTGAGCGCCAGGAATTCCGGGGTCTTGTGGGCGCCGGCCCTCAGGTCGACCTCGATCAACTCGTGCGGCGCGCCCACGAGCGAGAGGAAAAGGCGCGCCCGGTGCGCGTGGCCCGACAGGGGATGGTGGTAGAGCTTCATGATCGTCCTCGCCGCGGCGGCCGGGCCGTCCCCGGGCCGCCCGCGGAGGATGGCGAGGTCCCCGCGCGGCGAGAATGAGCGCTCTCGACAGTTCATCGTTCCGGATGCCGGAACAATCCGCGCGGCCGGTGCGGCGCGCCGGTCCGCGCGGGCGCGACGGTCAGCGGCGGGGCGTCGGTTGCTCCGCGGCGTCGCTCGCCGGGCCGCCCGCCCGCGCGGCGAGCGTATCCCGCGCGAAGGCCCCGAGCGAGACGCGCGCGACCTGCCGCAGCGCCTCGCGGTCGGCGCCCGACGACGCCAGGACGCCCATGCCCGAGGCCACCGTCGAGAGGAAGCGCGCCAGCGCCGCCGGGTCGGCCTCCCGCGGCAGGTCGCCGTCCTGCCTCGCCCGCACGAACCGCTCGCGAAGCTCCGCCTCGGTCTGGGCGCGCCGCGACGCCAGTTCGAACGGGATGTTCTCCGACCCGGCCCCGCAGGCGAGCCCGCCCTGGACCAGCAGGCAGCCGGGGGGATTGGCCGGGTCCGTGTGGCTCTCGGCGATGCTGCCCAGGAAGCGCTCGGCCACGTCGCGCGCCGTCGGGGCGGCCAGGACGTACCGCATGTGCTCGGAGCGTCTCTGCGCGTAGCGGTCGAGGGCGGCCTTCAGCAGGCCCTCCTTGCTGCCGAAGGCCGCGTAGAGGCTCGGCGGCTTGATGCCCATCGCCCTGGTCAGCATGGCGAGGCTCGCGCCGTCGTAGCCGTGGCGCCAGAACACCTCCATCGCCTCGTCCAGGGCCTTGTCCGTGTCGAAGGACCGGGGCCGCCCCATCGCCATCGTCCGCCATCTCCGCGTTTTGTAACGAGTGGTAAATAAGTCGCTTGACGCCCGGCGTCCACGCCGACATGTGTAGCGAACCATACAGATATCGGAGTCGGTCGTGACCCCTCAGCGTGACGCCTCCCCTTCCGCTTCCCCTGCCCGCCCCTCCCGCTCTCGTCTCCGCCCCGGCCTCGCGGCCGGCCTCCTGCTCGCGCTGCTGGCGGGCGCATCCTACCACGTCGCGTCGCCGGCGCTGCTGCGCGGGAGCCGGGCCGTCGCGGCGACGCCGCCCGCCGAGCAGGCCGCGCCGGCCGCCGTCGCCGCCGTCGAACCGCGCGAGGTCCGCCTCTGGGACGAGTTCTCGGGGCGCCTGGAGGCCGTCGACCGCATCGACGTGAGGGCGCGGGTCGGCGGCGCGGTCCAGGCCACCCACTTCGTCGAGGGCGAGATGGTCAAGGCCGGGGACCTCCTGGTGACGATCGACCCCGCGCCCTACGCGGCCGAGGTGCAGCGCCTGGAGGCCCAAGCGGCCGGCGCCGAGGCGCGCCTCGCCCTGACGGCGAGCGACTTCGCGCGTGGGCAGCGCCTGTCGGACCAGCGCATCGTCACGGCGCGCGACCTCGACGTCCGGGCCAACGCGTTCAAGGAGGCGAAGGCGAGCCTGGAGGCCGCGAGGGCGGCGCTTCAGGCGGCGCGCCTCAATCTCGACTACACGGAGGTCCGGGCGGCCGTGGCCGGCCGCGTCGGGCGCCGCGAGATCACGCCCGGCAACCTCGTGGCGACCGGGGCGGGCGCCACCGTGCTGACGACCCTCGTCTCGGTCGATCCGATCGACGCGAGCTTCGACGCGGACGAGGCCACCGTCCTGCGGGCGCTGGCCTCGATCGCCGAGCCGTCGAGCGGGCGCGGCCAGCTCGCGCGCGTTCCGGTCGAGATGGTCACGGCCGATGGCGGCCGCGCCAGGGGCCACCTCCAGTTCATCGACAACAGGGTCGACGCGCGCAGCGGGACGATCCGCGTCCGCGCGCGCTTCGCCAACCGGGACGGCCGCCTGATGCCCGGGCAGTTCGCGCGCATCCGGCTCGGGCAGGCCGTGCCCGAGACGCTCCTGCTCGTGGACGAGCGGGCGGTCGGCACCGACCAGGACAAGAAGTTCGTCCTGGTGGTGGGCGCGGATGGCCGGGCCGCTCTCCGGGCGATCACCCTCGGCCGGGCCGTCGACGGCCTGCGGGTCGTGACCTCCGGCCTCGCCGCCGGCGAGCGCATCGTGGTCAACGGGCTGCAGCGCATCCGGCCCGGCACGCTCGTCAGCGCCACTCCGGTGACCATGGGCGCGCGGTCGCCCTCGCAGGACGGACCGTCCGCTCCGGGCAAGCTCGCGCAGCGCTGAGCAGGTTCGCGCAGCGCTGAGCAGGTTCGCGCAGCGCTGAGCAGGTTCGCGCAGCGCTGAGCAGGTTCGCGCAGCGCTGAGCAGGTTCGCGCAGCGCTGAGCAGGCGCGCGCGGCGCAGGCGCCTCCCCGGTCCCCGCCCGGCCCAATCCCCGACAAGGCCCTCACGGCGGCCGTCCGCGGCCGCGTCTTCCCGCGATCGTCCTCGCCCCCGGAGGGCGCCATGAACCTCTCCAAGTTCTTCATCGACCGCCCGATCTTCGCGGGCGTGCTCTCCGTGCTCATCTTCATCGCGGGCCTGCTCTCGCTCCTCGCGATGCCGATTTCCGAGTATCCGGACGTGGTGCCCCCCTCCGTGGTGGTCCGCGCGACCTTCCCGGGCGCCAATCCGAAGGTCATCGCCGAGACCGTCGCGACGCCGATCGAGGAGCAGATCAACGGCGTCGAGGGCATGCTCTACATGTCGAGCCAAGCCACGACGGACGGCATCATGACGCTGACCGTCACCTTCCGGCTCGGCACCGACCCCGACAAGGCCCAGCAGCTGGTCCAGAACCGCGTCGCGCAGGCCGAGCCGCGCCTGCCGGCCGTCGTGCGCCAGCTCGGCATCGTCACGGTGAAGAGTTCGCCCGACCTGACCATGGTCGTGCACCTCCTGTCGCCGGACGGCCGCTACGACATGACCTACCTGCGCAACTACGCCGTCCTGAACATCAGGGACCGCCTGGCCCGCCTCGACGGCGTCGGGCAGGTGCAGCTGTTCGGGTCCGGCGACTACGCGATGCGCATCTGGCTCGACCCCCAGAAGGTCGCCGAGCACGGCCTCTCGGCCGGCGACGTCGTGCGCGAGATCCAGGCCCAGAACGTGGAGGCGGCGGCCGGCGTGATCGGCGCGTCGCCGGCCGTTCCCGGCCTGGACCTGCAGCTCTCGCTGAACGCGCAGGGCCGCCTGACCAGCGAGGAGCAGTTCGGCGACATCGTCGTCAAGACCGGGCCGGACGGCGAGATCACGCGCCTGCGCGACCTCGCGCGGATCGAACTCGGCGCCGCCGACTACGCCCTGCGCTCGCTCCTCGACAACAAGTCCGCGGTCGCGATCCCGATCTCCCAATCGCCGGGCTCGAACGCGATCCGGATCTCGGACGAGGTCCGCCGCACCATGGCGGAGATCAAGACGACCATGCCGGAGGGCGTCGATTACCGGATCGTCTACGACCCGACGCAGTTCGTGCGCGCCTCGATCGAGGCGGTCATCCACACGCTGCTGGAGGCGGTCGCCCTCGTGGTGCTCGTCGTGATCCTGTTCCTGCAGACCTGGCGGGCCTCGATCATCCCGCTGCTGGCCGTGCCGGTCTCCATCGTCGGCACCTTCGCGGTGATGCACGCCTTCGGCTTCTCGATCAACGCGCTGAGCCTGTTCGGCCTGGTCCTCGCCATCGGCATCGTCGTCGACGACGCCATCGTGGTGGTCGAGAACGTCGAGCGGAACATCGAGAGCGGGCTGGCGCCGCGGGAGGCCAGCCACCGCGCCATGCGCGAGGTCTCGGGCCCGATCATCGCCATCGCCCTCGTCCTCGTCGCGGTGTTCGTGCCGCTGGCCTTCATCAGCGGCCTGACGGGCCAGTTCTACAAGCAGTTCGCCCTGACCATCGCGATCTCGACGGTGATCTCGGCGGTGAATTCCCTGACCCTCTCGCCGGCCCTCTCGGCGCTCCTGCTGAAGGATCACGGCGCGCCCAAGGACCGGCTGACCCGGATCCTGGACGGGCTGCTCGGCTGGTTCTTCCGGCGGTTCAACCGGGCCTTCGGGACGGCGTCCGCCGGCTACGGGCGCGGGGTCGGCCTCGTCGTCTCGCGCAAGGCGGCGATGATGGTCCTCTACCTCGTGCTCGTCGGCGCGACCGCGCTCCTGTTCCGCCAGATCCCCGGCGGCTTCGTGCCGGCCCAGGACAAGCAGTACCTCGTCGGCTTCGCGCAACTGCCCGACGGCGCGACCCTCGACCGGACCGAGGAGGTGATCCGCCGCATGAGCGAGATCGCCCTCAGGGAGCCCGGCGTCGAGAGCGCCGTCGCGTTCCCGGGCCTCTCGATCAACGGCTTCACCAACAGCGCGAATTCCGGGATCGTGTTCTCGACCCTGACCCCGTTCGAGCAGCGCCGGGACCCCGCGCTGAGCGGGGCGGCCATCGCGCGATCGCTGAATGCGAAGTACGCCGCGATCCCCGAGGCGTTCATCGCCATGTTCCCGCCGCCGCCCGTCAACGGGCTCGGCACGATCGGCGGGTTCAAGCTCCAGATCGAGGATCGGGCCGGCCTCGGCTACGAGGCCCTCAACGAGGCCACCCAGGCCTTCATGGCCAGGGCCGCCCAGGCTCCGGAACTCGCCGGCCTGTTCTCGAGCTTCCAGATGAACGTGCCGCAGCTCTTCGCGGACATCGACCGCACGAAGGCGCGTCAGCTCGGCATCCCGGTGACGGACGTGTTCGACACGCTGCAGATCTATCTCGGATCGCTCTACGTGAACGACTTCAACAGGTTCGGCCGGACCTACTCGGTCCGCGTGCAGGCCGACGCGCCCTTCCGCGCCCGCCAGGACGATGTCGGCCTGCTGAAGGTGCGCGCCGCCTCGGGCGAGATGGTGCCGCTCTCGGCCCTGCTCCGCGTCCGGCAGACCGCCGGCCCGGAGCGGGCCATGCGCTACAACGGCTTCCTGTCCGCCGACATCAACGCGGGCGCGGCCCCCGGCTCCTCGTCGGGGCAGGCCCAGGCGGCGGCGGCGCGCATCGCGGCCGAGACCCTGCCGCGGGGCTTCGCCTTCGAGTGGACCGACCTCACCTACCAGGAGTTCATCGCCGGCAATTCGGGAGTCTGGGTGTTCCCGCTCGCGCTGCTCCTGGTGTTCCTGGTGCTGGCCGCGCAGTACGAGAGCCTCGCCCTGCCGCTGGCGATCCTCCTGATCGTGCCGATGGGCCTGCTCGCGGCCATGGTCGGCGTGTGGCTCTCGGCGGGGGACAACAACGTCTTCACGCAGATCGGCCTGATCGTGCTGGTCGGCCTCTCGGCCAAGAACGCCATCCTGATCGTGGAATTCGCCCGCGAGCTGGAACTCGCCGGTCGCTCCCCGCGCCGGGCGGCGATCGAGGCGAGCCGCCTGCGGCTGCGCCCGATCCTGATGACCTCGATGGCCTTCATCATGGGCGTCCTGCCCCTCGTCACCGCGACCGGGGCCGGCTCGGAGATGCGCAGCGCCATGGGCGTCGCGGTCTTCTCCGGGATGATCGGCGTGACGGCGTTCGGGCTCTTCCTGACGCCCGTGTTCTACGTGCTGTTGCGCGGCCTCGGCGGCAACAGGCCGCTCAGGCACCATGGCGGCGCGTCCGTCGCGCCGCGCGACGACCTCGTCGAGGCCGCCTGAGCGGAATTGCCCCATGCGATTCTGCTCAGGCTCTTGGTCCCGCATCATTCGCCGCAGCGGTCACCGCTGCGGCGAATGATGGGCAGCCGACGCCCGGCTCCCCGGGCCGGATCCGGCCACGTCACCGTCGGAATCGCGCGCGTCCGTCCCGATGCGCGGCCCTCCGCTCGCCCGGAGGGTGTCCGGGGAGCCCTGCAACGACGGGCCCCCACGATCGCTTCGCAGCATCACCAGGCCCGAATGCTGCGGATTCCTCCCCGGTGCGCCGACACGCCCCGTCCGGAGCGGTCACGCCGAGGTCGATTTCTCCGATTCCCCCCTCAGGCTGTTGAGCCTGCGAAGCATGTTCCTGATATGCTGGCGGATCTTATCGGCCCTCTCGGCCACGGCCCCGCCCTCACTCTGCGTGGCAGACGCGAACGTGCTTGGCATTTGCTTCGTCCTTGAAGAAGAGGAGCACACCCGCCGCGTGGGCACGAAACCGCCAAGCCTCGATGCAGCGCGCCCGCCCGCCGAGGGATCCGCGGCGGCCCGAGGGATCCGCGGCGGCGCGTCGATCCATTGCCGAGTCCGTCCCACCACCCCTCTCGGCCGACCTCCCGCCACCCGCGGGGACCTGTCCAAGCGGAGATCGCGGGACCGAGCCGGCTCCCGGATCCTCCGCGCCGGTGCGTCCGCCTCGGCGCGGCCACCGGGTTTGCCGCCCTTCCCGCCGGGCAGGGCGTCCTGACACTTGGCATGCCCTGACGCTTGGCATGCAGTATTCCTGGCGCGCGGTCTTACGGTGTACCGAGTCATCGATCGGGCACATACGTTGGGGTAGTGAACTGATTCAGTTCGATATTTCTAGATCGTGTGTTGGTCGCACGAGAGGCAGTGCCGACTTGCTGACTGCGGACGTTCCATGGGACCCGATCCCGAACCTCCCAGGCAAGTCACAATCGCTTCAGATTGCCCGAATGTGTCGCACCACGACTATACAGCAAACCATATACACCACGAATCCGGGTTGGACAACACCCCATCATGTCGCCCCGCCCAACACACGGCCGTTGCTTTACTGCTTGGCTGTGCCTTGCAGGCGGCGCGACGGACCCGATCGCGAGCGCATCGCGCCGGCAGCGCACCATTCGGCCGATGGCGTCCTGGGGCACGGTGCCGCGGGTGGTGCCGATGGACCGCGGCGACGGCGCATCGCGCCCAGGCTCGGCTTCGCGCACCCGCACCCTCTCACCGCGATCGCGGTAACGGCCGCCGAACCGGTTCGGCGGGCTCCGAGGCGGGCTCGCGCCCGGGCGTGCGCGGCCGCACACGGGCGGGTCTCGCCACCGGCACTCAGGGTCACGGCGCGCGGGACGCGCCGCGACACCGGAGACGATCGATGACCGAGACCCGCCCCCTCGCCGCCCTGGCGCCCGTGATCGGCACGCTGGCGGCCTTCTTCGGCCTCATGGCCGTCGCGTTCGGCGCCTGACCCCCCGACCCGGAGAAGCCCCATGCGCCGCCTCGCCGCCCTCGCCCTCGCCCTGTCCCTCGGGACGCCCGCCCTGGCCGAGATCGACCCGGGCTCCCGGCCGGCCTCACGCCCGCCCGCGCTCAGCCGGCCGGTGGTCCGGCACGTGACCTCGCTCGGCACGACCAAGCCGGACGGTGCGGCCCTCGACGCGCGCGCCGGCACGCGGCCCGATCTCGACCGCCGCAGCCGGGACCTCGCCCGCCTGATCGCCACCTCGATCTGCCGCGGCTGCTGAGCCGCCCGGGTCAGGGCCTCGCGTCGAGAACCTGCCGGTCCGCGGGGCCCGTCCGGTCGATCATGCGCGGGAAGGATTCCGTGATGTCATCCATCACGAGCTGGCTCATCGCGCAGATGAAGGAGGACAGCCGGTAGCCGTCGTGGCGCGACAGGGCGTTGTCGAAGGCGCGCACGTTCCAGAACGGGTCGTTGGCAAGCGTGATCGGCGCGATGCCGGTCAGGGGCAGGCCGTGCAGGAAGCGCGCCGCCGGACGGCCCGCGGCGCGCTCGGGTGCGTCGGGCGGGCCGGGATCCTCGCTGTCCCAGAATGCCCCGTGCCGGTCCCGCCGCCGGGCGCGCGCCCGCGTCAGCCAGCCGTCGCTGCGCGGGCAGTCGATCGCCGCGTCGGCGAGCGTGGCGTAGGGATGGTGGCGCTCGACGCCCGCCTCCTGCAGGCCGAGCAGCTCGTGGGTGGTGCCGAAGGGCGCGGCCGAGGGCTGCGCGTCCGCGAGCACGCCGGCCGCCGGCCGCGGCGGATCGAGGTTGCCGATCGTGTGCGATTCCTCCCTCAGGCTCACCTGGAACGGGAAGGTCTCGGCCAGGACCGAGAGGGCCCGCAGCGGCAGCGTGAGGAGCCGGTCGAGGATCCCGGCGGGCCTGGGCGGGGCGCAGCTCATCCCCCGCGGCGGGCGGCCCTCGAAGCGGGCGGCGAGGCGGTCGAGGAACCCGGCGCCCGGGCGGAAATCGAGCTTGAAGACCGGGAAGAGGTCGTGCGTCGCCCAGTCGTAGTCGACGCCGGACCGGAACATCGTGTCGGTGCTCGCCAGCCTCTGGCGGATGCGCCGCCGCGCGGCCTCGAACCCGTCCTCGAGGTCGAGGCCGATCCAGGCGCAGTCCCCCGGCCGCAAGCCGCCCGCCGGGAAGGCGAGGGCGGCGGTGACGGACACCATCACGGGGCGCTGCTCGGGCGGGAAGAAGCCGGTGTCGCGGGCGACCTCGGCCGCCGGGGTGTGCTCGTCGGGGTGGAGCGCGATGCGCTGCCAGACCGCGCGCTGGATCGCCGTCCACTTGCTCGCTTCCGAGGCCGGGTTGATCAGCAGGACAAGGTTGCCGAGGACCGGAGGCATCACCTCGCCGAAGCGGTGCCGCGCCACCGCCTTCAGCACGTCGTCCCGGAGACCGGTCGCCAGCATGTTGCCGCCGAGGCTGTGCCCCGCGACGACGAGGCGGTTGTCGCGCTCGCGGCCGTCCGGGCGCGGCGCGGCGAGCACCGATTCGATCGCGCGCAGGGCCGAGATCGCCGCCGGGGCGATTGCCTCGCTGACGGGCTTGCGGTCGAACAGGGTGGCCCCGGCCGAGAGGCCGCCGAAGGCGCCGCCGAGCGCGTCCCCGAACAGGCGCCGCAGGCCCCGCTCGTCCACGCGCGCGCCGCGCCAGCCGACGTAGATGCCGGTGACCTTGGTCTCGCACGCCCTCGGATCGCTCGGGCAGCGCTGCTGCAGGAAGCGGGCGGCGTGCGCGGCGTAGAGCCGGAGGTCGGCCACGTTCCGGTCGCCGATGCGCGCGTCGTGCCGCCAGCCGTGCACGAAGACCAGGACGTAGTGCGACCCGGTCGAGAGGTGGCGCACGAGCGCGTCGAGCTGGGTGATCACCGGCCGGATGCCGGCGGCGCGCCCGCCGCGCGCGATCATCTGGGCCTCCACGGCCCGGCTGAGCATGGCGGTCGTGCTCTCGACATCGTCGTCGCCGGCGCCCCCCGACACGAGCGCGTAGGGCTCGCCGTCCTCCTGGAATTCCAGGAAGCCCAGCGTGTAGTCGATCGCCGCGGCGCCCGGCCGCTCGGCCGGGATGACGTGGCGCTGCAGGGCGCAGCGGAAGCGGGTGCCCCAGCGCGGGTCGGCGGCGATCGCGGCGTCCTCGTCGTTGCTGGCGTCGCGCCACCCGCCGTCGTCGATGGCGGCCGGCCCGATCAGCCCCCGCCCGGTCTCCGCCAGGATGGTCCAGCCCTGGCCGAGCCCCTCGCGGCACTCGGGGACGGACGGGTCGAGGTTGCGGTAGGCCGCGGCCTTCGGCGTCGAGAGGACGACGTAGTTCACGAAGAACAGGCCGAGGACCAGGAGGATCGCGGTGGCCAGGGCCGCCAGGGCGGCCCGCAGGAGCCGCAGGTAGCCGCGCCAGAGCGGGGCGAGGCGGGAGCGGACCGCCGCGCCCGGTCCCGGCGGAGGGTTCGGCGATCGGCGCGTCACCGCCTGGATCTCCGGTCCGAGGGAGCGCGGGCGGGCGCGGCGAGCGCCGGACGGAGAGCTGCCGGGACGGGCATGTCGTTCCCCCTTCGTGATGGTGCGCCGACGGCCCAGGATGCGGACGCACCGGGCCGGCGATCAATCGCGACGCTTCGGCGCTGCGCCGGCAGGGTCCCGGAGCCCGCGCCCTCCCGCTCCCCGTCCCCCTCCCCGTCCCCTGACAGCATCGCCCGCAGGGTCCGGAGGGCGCGGTGGAGGTTGACCTTCAGCGAGCCCTTGCTGCGCCCCGTCCCGGCCGCCGCCTCGGCGAGGGAGCGCTCCCGCACCACGAGCTGCTCGACCGCCAGCCTCTGCGCGCCGGGCAGCGCCTCGATCGCCCGGGCGAGGCGGGAGTGCCGCTCGCGCCCCGCGAGCCGGTCGAGGGCGAGCGGCGCGGGGTCGGCGGCGCCCTCGAGGGCCAGGGGCGCGTGCACCTCCGCGACCCGGCGGGCGGAGCGGCGCAGGTGGTCGACGCTCCGGCGCTGGGCGAGGGCGCGCAGCCACGGCAGGAACGGGCGGGCCGGGTCGTAGGTGGCGCGGGCCCGGTGCAGCGTGAGGAGCGTCTCCTGCACGATGTCGTCCACCGCGGAGGCAGGGACGCCCTGGGCCCGCGCCACGGCCGCGATGACCGGCACGCAGTCGCGCAGCAGGGTTCGATAGGCGCGGGCGTCGCCGCCCTGCGCGGCGGCCATCGCGGCCGCGAGCCGGGTTTCCTCCGGCAGGGGGGAGGCCGTGCGCGACATGGGCGCCTCACCGGGTCACGGCGGCGTGGCCCGCATCGGCCTCGTGCAGTACGAAGCCTTCGAGGGCGTCGACCTCGCGGGTCCAGGGCGCCTCGGCGAGCACCTGCCGCGCGTGCCGGTAGCCCGCCTCCTCGCGCAGGCGGATCCCGGTCGGGCTGAAGTCGATGTCGCGCAGGTGGTCCTCCGCCTCCAGCCGCGGGGCGAGGAGGCGCACCACGTGCATGCGGGTGAGGCAGCCATGGGCGGCGAGGGCCGCGATCTCCGGATCGGCCGCCAAGTCCCCGGGCAGGCGCCGGGCGAGTTCCGCGATCACGTGGCGGAGCCGGTGCATCTGCTTCTGGCGCGCGATGTGGCTGTGGGCGCGGCTCGCGTATTGCAGGTCCTTCTGGCGGTTGACGACCTCCCAGAGGGTTCGCGGTTCCGGCCCGGACGGGTTCCACATGTGGACCGCGAACACGACCGCGTCGCGCCGCGGGTTGTCGTCGAACACCGCCTCCACGGGCGTGTTCGAGAGGATGCCGCCGTCCCAGTAGAGGTCGTCGCCGATGCGCACCGGCGGGAAGGCCGGCGGCAGCGCCCCGGAGGCCGCGACGTGGCGCAGGTCGAGGGCCTCCTCGCGGCTGTCGAAGTAGCGCATCTGGCCGGTGCGCACGTTCGCCGCCCCGACCGTCAGCCGGCAGGGGCCGCCGTTGAGCTGCGCGAGGTCCACGAGCCCGGCCAGCGTCTCCCGCAGCGGCGCGGTCGTGTAGTAGCCGGCCGCCTCGGGGCCGAGCGGCCAGTGGGGATTGGCGAGCGCGAAGGGGTTGGGCGCGAAGAAGCCCGCCACGCCCCGCATCAGCGTCGCCCAGTGGGCGCTGGCCGGGCCGAGGCCGGGCCAGGCGGAGAGGTGGGCGCGCACGGCATCGTGCGCGACGCGGCGCCAGAAGGCGGAGAGGCGCTCCAGGCGCCGCTCGGGCGGGTTGCCGGCGATGAGGCCGCCGTTGATCGCGCCGATCGAGGTGCCGATCACCCAGTCGGGCTCGATCCCGGCCTCGTGCAGGGCGCGGTAGACGCCGACCTGGTAGGCGCCGAGGGCGCCGCCGCCCTGGAGCACGAGGACGACCTGGCCGAGGTCCCGCGGGATGCGCCGGTCGGCGGCCGGCGCATGGATCGGATTCATCGCGTTCATGACCGGCTCCCTGGGTGATGGGTCATCCGACATCCTGTTGATGGCTTCGCCATCTCCGATTTCGGCCATGCGGATGTCGGCTTCGCTCAGGCGCCGCGCTCAGGCGCCGCGCGGGCTCGTGATCCGGGATCCGCTTCGATCAAGCGGATCCCGGATCAGCGGTTGAGCGGGCCGCCCGCGCGCGACCCGGAGCCGTCCCGGCGCGGGCCGGGCTGGCGCGCGGCCACCGGGACCGCGCCGCCCGGCCCGGTCGCGGACAGGCGGTTGTTGAGCGGCCCGCCGGCATGGCTGCCGGAGCCGAGCCGCCTCGGGTCGGGCGCGGTCGCGGGCCTCGGCGGGCCGCCGGTCGCGCTGATGCGGTCCCGGGCGGGCCCGCCCGTCTGCTGGCCGCTGCCGGTGTTCCGGGCGAGGGCGGGACCCGCGAGGCAGAGCGCGAGCCCGGCGATGAGGAGGCGGTTCATGGCAATCTCCGGCGCGCCGCCATCCGGCGGCAGCCCCATCAGAGCACCGAGGGCGCCCGGGCAGAATTCGCGAGTGGCTATGATTTCGATACCCGCCGCGGCCCGCGGCCGCCTCGGCGCGCCCGATATCCCGCGCGAGGTGACCGGCCATGGAGTTCGCCGCAAGCTCTCGAAGGGGTCCCTCGCGGCGCCCGCGGCCTCGCGGAAGTTCAGCCCGTGCGCTCGCCTTCCCCGAAGCGATGCATTACGGTCCGCTGGACCGCGCGCGGGGCGACGATATCCGCCGCTCGACTGGCCCACAGCGTCGAGGCCGGCCCGCGACCCATCCGGAGAGCGGTGGAGATCGCGTTCGGCTCCGGCCGACGGCGCTCCTGCCCCCGGCGCCTCGCCGCGGTCGGCGCGGGTCGCACCGGGTGGGGTGAGCGCATGGAAATGCATCAGGTCCGCTACTTCCTCGCGGTGGCCGAGCACCTGAACTTCACCCGCGCGGCCGAGCGCCTGCACGTGGCGCAGCCCTCGCTCACCCGCGCGATCCAGAAGCTGGAGGACGAGCTCGGCGGCCCGCTCTTCCGCCGCGAGCGCGCCCACACGCACCTGACCGAACTCGGCCGCCTGATGCAGCCCCACCTGCGGGCCGCCCTGGAGGCGGCCGAGACCGCCAAGCGGCAGGCGCAGAGCTTCCGCAAGCGCGAGACCGGGCAGCTCACGATCGGGGCCTGCTCCACCATCGCGGCCGAGACGGGCGCGCCCCTGCTCTCGGCCGTCTCGGCGGAGATCGCGGGCCTGACCCTCCAGGTCGAGATCGGCCCGTCCGCCGCCATCGAGGAGCGGCTGATCGCGGGCGAGGTCGACGCCGCCCTGCTCGCGCCCCTCGGCGAGGCCGGGGGCCGCCACGAGCGCTTCGACCTGCGGCCGATCGCCGAGGACATGTTCTGCGTCGCCTTCGCGCCCGGCCACCGGTTCGAGGCGCAGGGCGAGCTGGTGCTGGAGGACCTCGACGGGGAGCCGCTGATCGTGCGGCTCGGCTGCCGCCACGAGGAGGCGATCGCCGCCGCCATGGAGGCGCGGGGCATCAACCGGGTCGCCCGCCACGCCAGCGCGGACGAGCGCTGGCTCGCCGGACTCGTCCGCGAGGGCCTCGGCTGCATCCTGTGGCCGGAGAGCATCGCCCGCGCCCGGCAGCTTCCCTTCCGCCCGCTCGCCGACCTTCCCCTGTGCCACCGGGTCGTCCTCACCACGGTGGCGGGCCGGCGCCACTCGCCGGCGCTCGCCGTCCTGGTGCGGCGGGCGGCCGCGCGCGCCTCGCCCGAAAGGCGCCGGGCAACGGACCGCGTCGCCTGATCCGGGATCGGCTTGATCGAAGCGGATCCCGGCTCACGCGCCCGCGCGGCGCCTGAGCGCGGCGCCTGAGCGAAGCCGACACTCGCACGGCCGAAATGGGAGATGGCGACGCCATCGACCGGATGTCGGATGAGCGGTCCGGCTGCGACGATGCCGGGCAGTCGACGGTCTCGGCAGCCTTGCCTCGCGCGGGTCCGCTTGGCCGGGCGCGGCTCAGGCGGACAGGGCGCGCAGGGCCGCCAGGATGTCGTCCGGGTCGAGGCGCCGGGTGAAGTCCGGGTCCGTGTGGGCGAGCGCGATGGTCCCGTCCCGGCGGATCAGGTAGGTGGCCGGGATCGGGAGCAGCCACGCATCCGTGCCGTAGACGTGCGAGAGGTCGACCCCGAGCGCGAGCAGGGCCTCGCGCAGGACGTCCGGCATGCGGAAGATCAGCCCGTATTGCAGCCCGACGCCGTTCATCGGGTCCTTCAGCACGGTCAGGCCCGGGACGCCGCGGCTGCGCGCCAGCAGGGTCTCGGAGGAGCCCTGCGGCGAGACCATGACGAGGCTCGCCCCCGCGGCGGTGAAGTCCGGCAGCGCCGCCAGCAGGGCGTCCATCTCGATGCGGCAGAAGGAGCACCACTCGCCGCGGAAGAAGCTGAGGATGACGGGACCCGCCCGCAGCCGCTCGGCGAGGGACAGGGTCGCGCCGTCCGGATCGGGCAGGGCGAAGTCGGGGGCGCGATCCCCGGCCAGCTTGGCGCGGGCCGCCATCCCGCTGCTGCGCAGATGGGCGACGGCCGCCTCCATGCTCGCCCTGTAGGCGCCGTCGAGCTGGTCCAGGCGGGCGCCCAGGCGCGCCCGCAGCGGCGTGACCGTTCCGGTCTCTCCCATTCCGGCCTCCCGATCGCCGATGACGGTCCCGCGCGGCGTCCGCTCGCCAGGGTAGAGGAGATCCCGCGGCGACCCGAGCGGACTCAGGCGCGCGGGCGTCCCGCGCCCTCCCGCGGCGCGGCCCGACCCTCCGCGAGACTATGCCCGCGGCCCGCCCGGTTCCCATAGCGTTTGGCTATGGAGACGAGACCGGATCGGCATTTCACCCCGGTCCCGGGCGCGCCCATCGTCGGTCCAAGGCAGCCGGAGCGAACCGGCTGCGGGTCACGCATGGAGATCGATGATGATGCGCGCGCAAAAGTGCCCCCGTCCGTCGCTGCTGGCGCTGCTCGCGGCCGCTTGGGCCGGTTTCGCCTGGGCCGGCCTCACCTTGGCCGGCCTCACCTTGGCCGGCCTTGCCTGGGCCGGTCCCGCCTGGGCCGGCGCCTGCCCCGCCGGTCAGGGCCGGTCCGGCGCCGGCCCGGGCGGCCCGGGCGCGCCGGTGGGCGTCACCGACACGGTGCTCGGCGCCCTCGACCTCGCCAAGGAGAGCGGCGTCGCGGTGCCGGGCCGCAGCTTCCGCATCCGCAGGTTGGTCGTGCAGCCCGGCGGGATCGTGCCGTTCCACAGCCACGAGAACCGGCCCGCCCTGATCTACGTCGTGCAGGGCACGATCGTGGAGCACGCCTCGACCTGCGCGGTGCCCATCGTCCACCGCGCGGGCGACGTCTCGCGCGAGACCCGGGACGTGGCCCATTGGTGGAAGAACGAGTCGAGCAAGCCCGTCACCCTGATCTCGGCCGACCTGTTCCCCGAGAAGGAGGATCCGCACGTGATGTGAGCCCGTCCCGGGCGGGCGGCGGACGCCCCCGCCCGGGCCCCTCCGCGGGAGCCCCGACCCATGACCGCCTCCCCCGCCCTCGGCCCCGCCGAGCGGCCCGCCGGCCTGTCGCCGCAGCGCGTCCGCTCCCTGCTGATCGGCCTCATCGCCTTCCTGACTCTCGCCGACCTCTTCGCCGCCCAGGCGATCCTGCCGGCCCTCGCCCGGGCCTACGCGGTCGCTCCGGCCGCGATGGGCCTCGCGGTGAACGCCTGCACCTTCGGCATGGCCGCGGCGAGCCTCGGCGTCGCCGTGGCGGGGCGCCGCCTCGACCGGCGCCGCGGCATCGTGGCGAGCCTCGTGCTCCTGACCCTGCCGACCGCTCTCCTGTGCGCCGCGCCCGACCTCACCGCCTTCGCGCTCCTGCGCGTCGCCCAGGGCCTGTGCATGGCGAGCGCCTTCACGCTCACCCTGGCCTATCTCGGCGAGCATTGCGGCCCCTCCCTGGCGGCGAGCGCCTTCGCGGCCTACGTCACCGGCAACGTCGCCTCGAATCTGGGCGGGCGCCTCCTCGCGGCGGGCGCGGCCGAGCATCTCGGGCTCGGCCCCACCTTCCTGGTGCTGGCCGGCCTCAACCTCGCGGGGGCCGGGCTGGTCGCGGTCGGGCTCACCCACGCCACCGCCCTCGTGCCGATGCCGCCCGTGCGGCGCGCGGCCCTGGCCACGCTCGCGCGCCACGCCGGCAATCCGAGGCTGCTCGCCGCCTTCGCGGTCGGGTTCTGCATCCTGTTCGCCTTCATCGGGACCTTCACCTTCGTCGCCTTCGTCCTGGCGAGGGCACCTTTCGGCCTCGACCAGATGGCGCTCGGGCTCGTCTGCCTCGTCTTCCTGCCCGCCCTGGCGACGACGCCGCTCGCCGGCCGGGTCGTGCCGCGGCTCGGACCGCGCCGGGCGCTCCGGCTCGGCCTCGCCGTGGCGGGGGCCGGGCTGCCGCCCCTGCTCGCCTCCCACCTCGTCCCCCTCCTCGCCGGGCTCACCCTGGTGGCGGCCGGCACCTTCTTCGCGCAGGCCGTGGCGACGGGCTTCGTCGGGCAGGCCGCCGAGGGCGACCGGGGCGCCGCGAGCGGGCTCTACCTCGCGGCCTACTTCGCCGGCGGCCTCGTCGGCAGCATCGTGCTCGGGGCGGTCTTCGACCGCTTCGGCTGGCCCGCCTGCGCGGCGGGCATCGGCGCCGCGCTCCTCGCCGCGGGCTGCGTCGGCGCCCGCTTCGACGGGCGCGACTGATCCGGAATCGGGTTGATCCAAGCGGATCCCGGATCCCGGATCCCGGATCACGCGCCCGCGCGGCGCTTGAGCGAAGCCGACATCCGCATGGCGACGCAATCCGTCGGATTCGGGAGATGCGGTTGCGGGCGATCCGTTCGGGCCGGTCGGCGCGGCGCGGGGCTCCCGCGGCGCCCGGCGGCCATCCCGTTCGAGGACGTGCTGGCGTTCCTCGCGGCCCTGGCGCTGGAGCTCTGCATTCCGAACGCGCCGCGGTCGGGCGAGGTGCTCGGCGGGCTGGAGCGAGATCGACCGGACCGCGAATGTCTGGGCCGTTCCTGCGGAGCGGATGAACCCATTCAGGGTTGGAGCAGCACCGCTCAGCCGATGTACGGCCACGCCCGCAGCGGGCAGGTCATCTCCGCCGCGAACGGCGCGTCAGTCGCCGGCTCGGTCCGCGGGGCAGCGGCATCGGTCGCGGCGAGTGTGGGAGCCGCGTGGCTCCAGACGACGAGAACGGCCGCCGCCGCGATGATCCGGATGATGTCCAGCATGAGCAGGTCCCCCTTGCGCGGTCATCGACGACCGTCCGTGACGTGGACCTCTAAAGCTCAGCCGTTGCGGGGCGATTGCGTCGATTATTGCTCCGCTTGCGACGCTTCAGGATGCGGATCCGGGGCGCAGGCCGTCCTGCGCGCCGTCGCACGCGCCCGAGCGTGGTGACGCCGTCGACTTGCCCCCGCTCGCAACCATCATTATTGACAGTAATAAGCCACGGCGAGAGCCGCATGGCCGTGGCGGCCCGGCCTCAACCCGTTCGCAGAGTCGCCGGGCCGCCACCCTCGACCTCCCGTCGCACGAGCACCCGCTGGACGTCGGCTGCCGTCCATCCCGCCGAGCCACGGGCCTTCGGGACGCCGCGTCCGCTCAAGGCGTGGGCTCGGCAGTTTCGCGAAGCCTGACAGGGCGGCCCAGCCGCGCGGGCCCGACCTCTCAACCCAGACCCGGCCCGCTCTTCGGATCCATCGGCGGCAGCAAGCCACCTCCTCCGCGCAACTTCCCGCGACCAGCCTGCTGTGCCGTATCGCACAGCAGAATGCCGGACCGTGTTGATCTTCTCTCCCCCGCTTCCCGATGCCGACTGACCTCATTCACGGCACGGGTGCGGAGGACCCCCACCATGACGTTTCGCACGGCCGCCATGACAAGCATCGCCCCGCTCCTGCTGGCCATCTGCGGGGTGACGTCGTCTTCCGCCGAGCCAGCGTCCATCGGCGGCCCGAAGATCCTCGTGCACGGCAACTATTGCGGGCCCGGCAACAACGCTCCCCTGCCGCCGATCGATGCCCTCGACGCGGCCTGCGCGCGCCATGACGCGTGCACGCCCAGCAGGGGACTTCCCGCGAAAGCCTGCAACATTCGGCTTGAGCGGGAAGCGACGGCCATCGCGCGTGATCCGCGCCAGCCCGACAATCTGCGCGCGATGGCCGGCGCGGTCGCCGCATTCGCGGCCGCCAACCCGTCGCAGTCGGCTCCCAACGGGACGCCTGAGCGCGTGGGAGCCGCCGTGGCCAACATCGTCTTGTCGGGCCTGAGATAAGGGTGAGCTCGACGCACGCTCGGAGCCGGGACGCGGGAGGGGCTTGGCCAGGAGGGGCTTGGCCAGGAGAGGTTTGGCCGTTCATTCCGCTCCCGCACGGCGCGATGCCGCCACGGACCCGACATCCTCACGTGGGAGCAGGACTCCGACGACCAAGACCGATCCCGCGCCGATTCGGGCCGCGGACATGCGGCTCGTAGCCGTCGTCATCCCTGTGTCGGATGTCGACCGTGCCCAGCCGTTCTACCGCGGCCTGGGCTGGCGGCCGGATGCAGACTTCGCCTCCGGCGACGGCTGGTACGCGGTCCCGTTCACGCCGCCCGGCTCCGGCGCCTCGGTCATCCTCGGCGCGAACCTCACGGCCGCCGCACCCGGCTCCGCCCGGGGATCGTACCGCGTCGTCTCCGACATCGAGGCGGCTCGCCAGGATCTGCGCCGTCGCGGTGTCGAGGTCAGCCAGAGGTTTCACGGTGCGGACAACGCGCGCACGGGCACGGACGAGCCCTGCCTGTTCGGGCGCGGCCGGGTCGGCGGCGGACCCCGGGCAACGCAGCGACCGCGCGCACGCCTCGTTCAGTCACACGCTGTCCGGACGATCATGTCCGGACAGCGTGTGACAGGTCCGCGCGGCGCTTGAGCGAAGCCGACATCCGCATTGCGGAGCAATCCGTCGGATGTCGGATGATCCGGACGGCAACGGCCGGCTGCTCCAGGACGTCACCGAGCGACTCCCGGGCCGGGTGGAGGCCGGCACGACCTTCCCCTCGGGCGCCGATCCCGCGGCGACGCTCCGCCGCGCGGCTGCGGCGCACGGCGCGCACGAGACGCGGACCGGCGCGCACGATGAGGATTGGCCCGACCGGTACGCCCGGTCCATTGCCGGCGGGCAAGCCGGCAGGCCGTTGCCGCACGAGGCGCCGCATGCTGGAGTTTCATCATCAGCGACGGATCGTCGGCGGCCGACGACCCGCACGCTGCCGGAAGCCGGCCGCCGAGTGACTGGGATGAGCAACCGAATTCTTGTCTTCTACGGCTCCTACCGGTCCGACCGGACGGGGATCCGACTGGCGGAGTTCCTGGTCGAGCGGCTGCGCCGCCGCGGGGACGAGGTCGAGCTGATCGACGCCAAGGCCATCAATCTCCCGATGCTCGACCGGATGTACAAGGAGTACCCGAAGGGCGAAGCTCCCGACGGCCTCGAGCAGCTGGCGCAGAAGATTCGCGGCGCCGACGGGTTCGTGTTCGTGACCGGCGAGTACAACTGGGGCGTCCAGCCCGGATTGAAGAACCTGACCGACCACTTCCTGGAGGAGTGGTTCTGGCGTCCTGCAGCGATCGCGAGCTACTCGGCCGGCCGTCTGTCCGGCGCGCGGGCGGCGACCGCCTGGCACGGCACGCTCTCCGAGATGGGGATGATCGTCATATCGAGCACGATCGCGGTCGGTCCCATCGGATCAACCTTGTCGCCCGAGGGCGAACCGACCGGCGAGGGCGGCCGGGCCCTCGACGCTGCGTTCCCGCGCTTCGCCGACGATCTCACGTGGTGGGTCGAAGCGGCCAAGATGCAGCGGCAACGCAAGCAGCCGCCGTACTGAGCACGAAGACGTCGATCCTGGCGGCGGAGACGATCCGGGCGATCTCGGCGCAGAGGAGTTCCGTCATGCGACCCGACATGGTTCCCGGAGCGAGCTTCCCCGACGATGAACCGGCGGACCATACCGGCAAGCGTCGGAAGCTGTCCGACCTGCAAGGGCAGCACCCGATGATCCCGGTTCTCAGCCGCGGCGGTTTCTGCCCCGAGGACCGCCGGCGGCACGAGGGCTTGGTTCAGCGTCGTCGTGAGCGCGAAGTCGGTTACTGCCGCCTCGTTACGTTCAGGGAACGCGCCGGCCCGATCGGGATATCGGTACGCCCGAGCTGAAAGCTGCATGGAAGGAAGGGAGAAAGGAGGGCTTCAATCCTCACGGAATGAGCTATGCGCACACCATCGGCGAACAGGATCAGGATCTGGGTTGTTTCCGCCGCTCCGGCGTCCTCCTTCCGGTGCCGGATGTGACAAGGTGCGCGCCCCCCGGCGGTGCTGGCTGGTGCTCCCGGCCGGGTCCGACCTGCGCCGCTGACCAGGACCAAGCCGCCGACGGGCTGAGAACCGCTCGCACGGAATAGAGTCACCGCTGCCCATCATTCTGGCCCGCGTGCTCGCAAGCGAAAGATCCGTGGCGCTTGCGCAATTGCCGTGTGCGTGTGCATCGAGGCGGCTCCCTGCGCCCCCGCGCACTCCGTTGCCGGGATAGGTGATTCGGGTTACGTTCAGGTAACCTGGGCGTTCTGGGCAGTGCTTGCGATGGAGCTTCAGGGACACACCGCGTTCAAGTACGTGACGGGCAGACGGTTGGGGACGTCGTCCGGTCGCGGCTGGACGAGCGTCCTGGCCGAGCGCTGGGATCATGAGGCTGGTGCCCTGCCCTCGCTGCTTCCCCGGGAAACCGAGGTTGCGGTTCTGCTCAGCGGCCGTTCCCTCGTGTACCGCGAGGGGGCTGGGTTGCGGCAGAGGACTCCCGGTCATTCCGGGACCGTCTGGCTCTGCCCGGCCGGCATCCGGGAAGAACGCATCGACTTCGAGCAGCCGCTCCACGATTGTCTGCACATCTTCCTGCCGCCCGATCCGTTCGCGGAGTGCGTGCTGCAGGATCTCAATATCGATCCTGCTCGTGCGGGGCTTCGCTATGAAGCAATCGCCTACGATCCGTTCATCGAGCAGATTGCATTCGCGATCAACCGCGAGCTGCAGGCAGAAACCTCCGCCGGACGCCTGCTGGTCGAGTCGCTCGCCCGGTCACTTTCGGCATATCTCGTTAACCGCTATTCGGAACTTTCGACGCGGGCGATAGGATTTTCGTCCGAGGCTAAGCCGATCGACAGCCGGCGAATGTCGCGCGTTTTAGAGTTCATCGGAGCCCGCCTTGATCAGAACTTTACCGTAGCGGAACTGTCATCAGTCGCCTGCATGAGTCAGGCCCATTTCGCGCGCGCATTCAAGGCAACGACCGGGCACGCGCCGCACGCGTTCGTAAGCCGGATGCGTCTCGAATCAGCGAAGCGGATGCTGGCCGATGGCCTCCGGCCGATCGGCGAGATCGCCCTGGCTGCCGGCTTCTCTTCGCAATCCAACTTCTCGAGGGCGTTCCGCAGCGCCGTGGGCCTGCCGCCCGGTGACTATCGCCGCAGCCAAGCCCGATCGCGAGCCGCATCGGGAGATCTCACGCAGGCAGGGCAGCGATCGTCAGTCGCGGAATAGCGACGCGCAGGCCGTGAATAGCGGAGCCGCTTCACGGCTGGCACTCTCTCACGGATGCCGCGACCACGCCGTAGCGGTGGCAGGCCGAACCGCGATGAGAACACCAAATCACCTGAATGCGCTGCGCACCTTCGAGGCTGCCGCCCGGCATCTCAGCTACGTCGCCGCTGGGGACGAGTTGGGTGTGACGCCCGCTGCCGTCAGTCAGCTCGTCCGCGGCCTGGAGGAGACGCTCGGTGTAAAGCTGTTCCGCCGTTCGCGGTCAGGTCCGGCTAGGCTCGAACTCACCGACCTTGCCCAGTCCGCTATTCCGGATCTGCAGGCCGGCTTCTACCACCTGGCAGTCGTCATCGAGCGGCTGAGGACGGGTAGCGCTTCCGCTGCCATTCGCGTCGCCGTGCCGTCAGCGTTCGCAGACAAGTGGCTGCTGCCCCGGGTACAGCGCTTCCGCCACGATCATCCGGACTACGATCTGCACATCGGTACGAACTGCCGGTTCGGGGAACTGGCTGCCGGCAGGCTCGACATCTGCGTCTGGTTCGGCGCAGAGCCCTCGCCCGGGTTCCAGTCGACTCTTCTGCTGCGGGAGGGGTGCTTTCCCGTCTGCAATCCCAATCAGGTTGCCGGTTACCGGCCGCCACGATGTGCCGATGAGTTAAACCGCTTTCCGCTCATCCACGACGTCTCGGCAGCGGCGAGAGGCACGTCCTTGACGTGGCGCGCCTGGCTCCAGCGCGCAGGCATCGGCGGCATCGATACGGGGCGCGGGCTGCATCTCGATGATCCCGGTGCAGCGATCCAGGCCGCCGTCGCGGGCTGCGGCGTCGCGCTCGCCCGGAGCGCCCTGGTCCGAGCCGAGCTTGAGGAGAGGCGCTTGTTTCGCCCGTTCGGCGCGCGCCTCGGATCGGAACTCGGCTACTACGCCCTCCGTCGGCGCGAGGACGCGGACAGGGAGCCCGTCGCGTTATTCCACGACTGGCTAATCGCAGAAGCCCGGCGAGATCGCGAGGCGTGAGCACGCTCAATATTTTCTTTCTCCCGCATGCAGAACATCTTGTTTGCATCTGAGGGCAGCAATCCTCATGGTGAGATCACCGTGGCATGCAGATGCGGACGACGAGCGCGAGGGGTGACTCTCATGGCTGGCGTTGCGTACGGTATGCGTCATACGACATCCGGTTGATTGCTTCGCCATCTCGCATTTCGGCCATGCGGATGTCGGCTTCGCTCGGGCGCCGCGCGGGCTTGGGATACGGGATCCGCTTGGATCAAGCGGATCCCGGATCAGTCAGCAACCCAGCTATTCCGCCACGACGAAGCACGCCTCGTAACCGTTGGCGTGCTTCGTGATCAGCTTGATCCAGCCCGAAATCAAATCAATGATCGCGTGTTTTGGATCACGATTCGTAGCGTGCGGATCTTTGTAAGTCGGTCTACGGTCATTCTTGCCGCGGGCGAGTGATAATCCTGTTTGCGACACCTCTGCGAGGAGGAAGCGATGCTCAAGTGGAATTTGCTTTCTTGCGTCAGCCTTCGATTGGCTTCAATCGTCGTGTTTGGCTCGGCGATCGCTGGCTTGGGCGGCCTGGCCCTTGCCCAGCAGGACAAGTACGGCGTGAGCGTCCCGGGCGGGCTCTCGTTCTCCGAGTTCAGGGGATACGAGGGCTGGCAGCTCGTCTCAACCAGCCACAGCGACAAACTGGTCGCGGTGATCCTCGCCAATCCCGTGATGATCGACGCCTACCGGACCGGCATCCCAGGAAACGGGAAGCCCTTCCCGGACGGTTCCAAGATGGCGAAGGTTCATTGGAACCCAGCGAGGCAGCAGTACTTTCCGGACACGACGGTGCCGGGCACCCAGCACGATGTGGATTTCATGGTGAAGGACAGCAAGCGGTTCGCGGATAGCGGCGGGTGGGGATACGCCGTGTTCGAATACGACGCTGCGAGCGAGACCTTCTCGCCCGGCACCCCGGAGAACCAGCCGCCGCAGGCGAACGACGCCAAGTGCGGGTTCGCGTGCCACACCATCGTGGAGAAGAGAGACTACGTCTTCACGGAATTCGCGAAGAGGTGATGGTGAGCTCCAGCTTGAGGCGAAAGGAACCGGCGTCCTCGTGCCCGGCCGTGCCGAAGCCCGTGATACGAAATCCGAATGATTGCTTCGCAATGCGGATTTCGTATGGGTTCCTCACCGGCTTCGCCGTCCGTCACGGATGAAGCCTGAGCGTGCATGCGGTCAGAGTTTGGCACGCTGGCATAGCGACTTTCTGTTGAGCGGATCACGTCAAAGGCGCGCCGGTATGAATTAGATCGTGTCAACCTCTCACACTTTGCTCCCTTCATGGTTGGGCTCGGGGGACCTAAGGGCGGAATATGTCATGGCCGGCATCATATGCCGAGACCGCTTCTGGCGAAGAGACCATCCTCCTCCGTCAGCGAGGCTCCACGGCATCCCGCCTGCGCGCCAGCGTCTCCTGCCGCTGCCCGAGCCAGAGTCCGGCGCCGAGCCAGATCAAGGAGAGCGGAACCGCGATGAGCGGCAGCGCTGCGGGGCCGAGGCCGGCGAGACCGGTCAGGTCGTACGACCACGCGCCGACCTGGTCGCCGAGCCGGTAGACCACCGTGTCGATGAAGCTCTTGGCCTTGTAGCGGTCCTCCCGGTCGAGGACGGTGAACAGCACCTCGCGCGTGGGCTTGGCGACCGCGAAGTTCGCGGCGCGCCGCAGCACGTTGAAGACCACCACGGCGGCGATCGTGGGGGCCAGCGCCAGCACCGCGAAGCCGATGAGCGTCACGGTCGGCAGGATGGCGAGCGTCGGACCAACCCCGATCCGGCGCACGATGCGCCCGGTGAGGAAGAACTGGATGCCCAGCGTCAGCGCATTCGCCGCCAAGTCGACGCTGGCGAAGAAGGCGGTCTGCGCCCCGCGGTCGGGAAAGCTGCGCTTGGCGATCCCCGCCTGCTCGAAGTACAGGAAGGTCGAGGTGATGGAGTAGAGCAGCAGGATCAGGCTGATCGCCAGGAGGTAGGGCGAGCGCAGCGCGCGGGTCATGCCCGCCGTCACGCTGCCGCCGATGGCCTGCGTGCCGGCGCCCGACCGCCGGTGCAGCGCGTCCGAGAGCCGCGCGAGCCCGCGCATGCTGAACACCGCGACCTCCAGGAGGAGGGCCGCAGCCAGGAGGAGCACGGCGGTCGGCACGTCCCGCGCCAGCACCGCCGTGAACGCCGAGCCCGCGATGGCCCCGAGCGTCGCGCCCGCCGCGATGAAGCCGAACAGCCGCTTGCCCTGCTCGGTGTCGAACACGTCCACGATCGTCGCCCAGAAGATCGAGACGACGAACAGGTTGAAGACCGACAGCCAGACGAAGAAGGCCCGCCCGATCCACACCACCTGCTCGCCCTCCGCGCGCGCGATGGCGCCCGCGAACAGGAGGATGTTGAGGGCGAAGAAGCGGTAGGTGAGGGGCACGAAGCGCGCGCGCGGCAGGGTGCGCACCAGCCACGCGAAGGGCACGTTGAGCGTCAGCATGCCGAGCAGCGTCGCGGTGAACAGCCAGGGCAGGTTCTCCAGCCCGCCTGCGAGGCCCATCTGGTCGCGGATCGGCCGCATCACGTAGTACGAGGACAGGATCGAGAAGATGTAGAGCCAGGACCAGGCCAGGGCCGACGTCTCCCCGGGGCGCACGTCGATCAGCCGCCGCAGCCAGCCCGGCGCCTGCGCGCCGAGGCCGCTCGTCGCGGGTGTCGCGTCCCTCCTCACGGGACGAGTCCGAAAGCCTTGCGCGCCTCGGCGGCGGTGACGTCGAGGCCGAAGCCCGGGCTCCCCATCGCGAAGCGCTTGGCCGCGTCGAGCGGGCCGACCACCACGGGGTCGAAGCCGGCATCGCGCACGAGACCCTCGGCCACCGCCACGGCCTCGGCGTCGTCGCCGGCGAGCGGCACAGCCATGAGTCCGCCGGAGCGGTGGGCGTTCGTTCGAAAGACCTTGGAGTTCGCCGCGTTGAACGCCCGCACGATCCGCGCCCCGGAGAGGTACTTCGCCGAGGTCGCCCCGATGCCCCGCTCCTCGGCCTCCGCCGCGAGATCGCCGTCGCGCGCCCGCGTGGCATTGCCGGCGTCGAGCACGATCTTGCCCGCGAGGGCCCGCGCGTAGTCCCGCCCGAGGTCCGGATAGGCCTTGTAGGGCACGGCGAGCAGCACCGCCCCGCCGAAGGCGAGCGCCTGCGCGACGGTGCCGGCCTTGGCCTGCGGCCCCTGCTCCTTCACGAGATCCGCCAGTTCCTCCGGGTGGCGCGAGGCGAAGAGCACCGGGTGCCCCGCCTTGATCCACAATCCTCCGATGGTGCTGCCGATGTTGCCCGCCCCGATCACCCCGACCGGCATCTTCTGCGGCTGGCCGCGGGCCGGCAGCGCGCCCGCGAGCGCGCCGACCGCGGCAAGCGTGAGCACGGCGCGACGGTTCGGGTCAGAGGCCATCGATGAACTCCTCCATCGTGCGGCGTTGCGCTGCGTCAGGAAGGCGGCCGCGCGCGGCCCCGAGGTTGTCCTCGACGTAGCGGGCCTGCGCCATGCCCGGCACCGGGCAGGTCACCGCCTCGTGCGAGAGGACGTATTTGAGGAAGAACTGCGCCCAGGACGCGCAGTCGCACTCGGCCGCGAAGGCGGGCAGCTCACGGCCGCGCACCAGGGAGAAGAGCCGCTCGCGGCCGAAGGGCACGTTGACCATCACGGCGACGCCCCGGTCGCGCGCGAGCGGCAGGATGCGCTCGGCGGCCTGGCGCGCGTCGATGGCGTAGTTGACCTGGATCACGTCGAGGCGCTCGCGCCGCATCAGGGCCTCCAGGTCGCCGTACTGGCGCTCGACCCAGGTCGTCGCGCCGAGGTAGCGGATGCGCCCGGCGTCCTTGAGCCGCCGCAGCTCCGCGAGCTGCGTGTCCGCGTCGATGAGGTTGTGCACCGCGATCAGATCCATGGTCTCGGTGCGCATCCGCCGGAACGAGCGCGCGATCTGGGCGCGCCCCGCCTCGGTCCCCTCCGCCGCCACCTTGCTGCAGAGGAACACCTTGTCGCGAAGCGTCTCCTCCGAGAGGATGACGCCCAGCACCTCCTCCGCCCGGCCGTAATCCGGCGCGGTGTCGATCACCCGCCCACCGAGATCGACGAAGCGGCTCACGGCCTCGCGCAAGGGGGCCACGGCGTCGGGCAACGGTGCGACGTCGTAGCGGCGCGACGTGCCGATCCCGATCACCGGCACCGCTTCGCCCGTCGCGGGGATCGGCCGCCGCAGCAGCGGCGCGGCCTCGGCGCGGCCCACCGCCGGCGCGAGGCAGGCGGCCGCTCCGGCGAGCACGGCACGGCGGGTCGGCATCATGCGGAGCATTCCTCTCGGCATGGTTGCATGGCGCCGAGCATCTAGAGCGGGAGCGCGCGGCGCCGACCCGGGCGGCCGAACACGCTTCGGTGAACCGACGGCCGACCGGCCGCGGCGGCTCGGCCGCGCGCTTTGGATCTCGGTGCAGCACGGCGGAGGCCGATGCCGCGATCTGTGCGAGGTGGCTTTCTGCCGGCGGGGCACGGGCGCGCCCTGCGGAGGGCTGGGGCGCGGGGCGTTCAGGTCCGGGCCGCTGCGATCAGCGGCCAGGCCCCGAGGGTGTGGAACGTCCGCTTCCTTGAGAGGTGGTCAGCGAGCCGCGTCGCCGCGCAGCGGCTTGGTTCGACGGTGGCTATTCCGACGGCGTGCCAGGAGGGCGCGGTCCAGGGCGCTGGCAGGCGGGAGCGTCGGCACCGTGCCGTTGATTCAGGTGACAATTCGGGTCAGCGCACCGAAAAACACCCTCGTTCAAAGCCTTGCGCTTGAGGCTTGGCGGAGACGGAGGGATTCGAACCCTCGAAGCCCCTTTCGGGGCTTGCTCATTTAGCAAACGAGTGCCTTCAGCCGCTCGGCCACGTCTCCCTGCCGGATCGCTCTAGGAAATCGGCGGGATCCGGTCAACCCGGATTCGCCGGCCGGCGGGACGGATCTGAGGAGCCGAGCGCCCCGGAACCGCCGGCCCGCCGCGTCAGGCCATCCTTAACGAAACCTGTCTAAACCCCGGCGGGTCGATAGGGGATCGGGAGGGATGCCGGTGAGCGCCTGGGTGCCGAAGGAACTCGCCGCACGGTTGAGCGAACTGCCGCGTCGCCCCTGCGCCCTCAGCGAGGCGGGGCACGAACCCCATCGTCCGGTCTTCGCCGAGATCCTCGACCGGACCGGCCACGGGACCGGTCACTTCGTGCGCCTGCCGCAGAGCATGGTCGAGATGATCGCCCGCGAGGCCCGCACCGCGCCGGACGCCAAGGCGCCGCCCCGGGCGGAGGGCCCACCCGAGGCTCACGGGCCTTCGGAGGGCGTCGGGGCCGGGGAGCCGGCCGCGGCGAAGCCGGCCGGGGCCAAGCAGAAGAAGCGCCGCGTGCGCGGCGGCGCGTGACCTCGCGCACCGACGCGGCGCGGCCGCGATCCGCGGCGGCGTTCCAAGATCCGCCGCGGCGCGTCGGCGCCCGACGCGGTCCCGGCGGGCGAGGAGACCCGCCCCTGCGCCGGGCTTCCCCGGGCGCGCCCCGGTCCGCCGTCCCGCCAGTCCGGTCAGACCAGCGGCTGGCCGGCCTGCGCCTGCGCCTCGGCGGCCTTCTGGCGGTAGAGGCCCACGAAGTCGATCGGGTCGATGTAGAGCGGCGGGAAGCCGCCGTTGCGCACCGCATCGGCGATGATCTGCCGCGCGAAGGGGAACAGCAGGCGCGGGCACTCGATCATCACGGCCGGATGGATCTGGTCCTGCGGAATGTTGCGCAGGCGGAAGATCCCCGCATAGGTGAGTTCGAAGGCGAACAGAACGTCCGTGCCGATCTTGGCGTCGCCCTCGAGATGCAGGTCCACCTCGAAATCCGCCTCCGCGAGCTGGCGGGCGTTGACGTTCACCTGAATGTTGATCTGCGGCCCCTGGCCGGCCGGCGGCTGCAGCGAGCGCGGCGCGTTCGGGTTCTCGAAGGAGAGATCCTTGGCATATTGCGCGAGCGCGTTCAGGGCAGGCGTGAGGTCGTCGGGCTGCGCCGCGGCGCCACCGTTGCCGTTCGGGAACGGAGAATCGGCCATGGTGGATGTTTCCTTCGAGAATCGTGTGGGCGGAACCGGACTGGGGCCGCGCTGGCGCGAAAAGCCGCGCGCGCTCCGGCCGCGAAGCCGCTATCATGCCCGCCTTGCTCGAACAAGCGCGGGGGGCGCGTCATCCCGGCAGCCTGTCTTCCCCTGCGTCACGCGGGCGGTCCCGCGCGAGAGCCCCCCGCCCGCGCCTGGAAGCCGCGGGCCGCCCCTCCCATATGGAGGAGGGGTCTGGTGCGGGATGCCGCGCCGGCCTCGGCCCGGCGTGCGGCTTGCCTTCGACGGGGGCCGATGCCAAAGCCGCCAGGCAGGCCCTGAGGCCCGGGCGGAGCGCGAGCCGCCGCCACGATCGGATCGATGATGCAGGACTCCCTCGACCTTACGACCCTCATCTTCCTCGGGCTTGCGGTCTTCGTGATCTGGAAGCTGCGCGCGGTCCTCGGCCAGAAGACCGGCCACGAGCGGCCGCCGTTCAACCCCCTGGTGCGCCGGCGGGAGGAGCCGCCGCCCGCCGCCCGCGAGGACAACGTGGTGCGGCTGCCGGCCGGCGGGGACCGGACCGCGGCCGCCCCCGTCGCCACCGTGCCGCGCAACTGGAAGGGGGTGGTCGAGCCGAACTCGGCCGCGGCGCGGGGCCTCGACCTCGTGCTGCAGCAGGAGCCCGGCTTCGACCCCCGCGCCTTCACAGACGGGGCGAAGATCGCCTACGAGACCATCGTGATGGCCTTCGCCAAGGGCGACCGGCGCACGCTCAAGAGCCTGCTCTCGCGGGAGGTGGCCGAGGGCTTCGAGCGGGCGATCCAGGCCCGCGAGCGCGCCGGCCAGAGCGTCGAGACGACCTTCGTGTCGATCGACCGGGCCGAGATCGTCGGCGTCGACCTGCGCAACCGCGTCGCCCAGATCACCGTGCGCTACCTCTCGAAGCTGATCACCGCCACCCGCAACGCGCAGGGGGCGGTGGTCGACGGCAGCCCGGACACGGTCGTGGACGTGACCGACGTCTGGACCTTCGCCCGGACGCTGGGCAGCCGCGACCCCAACTGGCAGCTCGTCGCCACCGAAGCCGGGCAGTGAGGGCGGGGCGGGGCCTCTCGGCATGCCACCGCGACCGGCCCTGCCCGCCCTCCTCCCGGGCCTCGTCCTGGCGGCGTGTCTCGCCGCGCCCGGGGCGCGGGGGCAGGCTCTGCGCGTCGGCGAGGCCGTGCTCGAACCGGTGGCGCTCGCGAGCCTGCCGGGCTTCGGCGCCGACGATCTCGGGCAGGCGCTCGCCGCCTTCCGCGCCTCCTGCGCGCAGGAGAGCCGCGCCGTCCCGGCCGAGGGCGGGCCGGGGAGCCCGAGCCAGGACCTCGCGGCTTCCTGCGCGGCCGCGCCGCGGAGGCCGCCGCGGCGCGGGCCTTCTTCGAGAGCCGCTTCACCGCCTACCGCGTCACCCGGCCGGGCCGCGAGGATCCGGCCGAGCGGCGGGCGGGCTTCCTCACCGCCTATTTCGAGCCGGAATTGCCGGGCTCCCCGGTCCCGACCGCCGAGTTCCCCGTCCCGGCCCTCGCCCGGCCGGACGACCTCGTCTCCTTCGCGCCCGGCGAGACGGCGCCCGGCCTCGACCCGGCGCTGCGGGCCGCCCGGCGCCTCGACGGCGGCTACGGGCCCTATCCCGACCGGGCCGCGATCGCCGACGGGGCGCTCGGCGACCGGGCCCGCCCGCTCCTCTACCTGCGCGACGAAGTCGACCTCCTGCTGCTCCAGGTCCAGGGCTCGGGCCGGGTGCGCCTGCCGGACGGGCGCGCTCTGCGCCTCGCCTATGACGGGCGCAACGGCCAGCCCTACACCTCGGTCGCCCGGCTCCTCGTCGCGGAGGGGCACCTGCCCCTCGAAGGGCTGACCCTGGAGCGCTGGACCGGCTGGATGCGCGCGCATCCGGAGACGGCCCGGCGCCTGATCCGCCGCAACGCCGCCTACGTGTTCTTCCGCCTGGAGGAGGTGCCCCCGGACGCGCCGGGCCCCCGCGGCGGGGGCGGGGTGCCGCTCACGCCCGGGCGCAGCCTCGCCGTCGACGCCGCGCTCTGGCGCTACGGCCTGCCCTTCTGGCTCGAGGGGAGCCTGCCGCGGCCCGAGGGCGGGCGCGAGCCCCTCGGCCGGATGGTGATCGCCCAGGATACCGGCACCGCCATCGTCGGCCCCGCCCGCGGCGACCTCTATCTCGGCACCGGCGCGGAGGCGGGCCGCGCGGCGGGCCTGGTGCGGGAGGCGGTCGGCTTCGTCGTGCTGCTGCCGCGGCCCCCGGGCGGGGCGATGCCGGAGCCGGTCCGGTGACCGGCCCGCGACGCCCGCGCGAGCGGCGCCTCACCGCGGACGAGCGCCGGCTCTGGGCGGAGATCGCCCGGCAGGTCACGCCGCTCCAGGGCCGCGCGCTGCCGCCCGAGCCGCCGCCCCTCGCCGCGGCGCCCTCCCCTCCCCGCCCGCCGCCCCGGAGCCGCCGCCCCCGCGCCGCCGCGGCCCAGGCCCGCCCTGCCGCCCCTCGCGCCGATCGAGCGGCGGGTGCGAACCGCCCTGCGGCGCGGCGCGCGGCCGGTCGACGCGGTGATCGACCTGCACGGGCTGCGTCAGGGCGAGGCGCACGCGGCACTCGTCGCCTTCCTGCACCGCTGCCGCGGGGCGGGGCACAGCCTCGTCCTCGTGGTGACCGGCAAGGGAGCCCTCGGCGACGATCCCTTCGCGGAGCGCGGTGTCCTGCGGCGCAGCGTGCCCCATTGGCTGCGCCTGCCGGACCTGCGCGGCCTCGTCCTCGGCTTCGAGGAGGCGGCCCACCACCACGGCGGCAGCGGCGCGCTCTACGTGCGCCTGCGCCGCCGCGGCGCGCCCTGAGGCCGAATCCCCAGCCGAAGCGAGGCGAAACCGACCGATGTGAATGCGCCCGACGCGCCCCGCGCGCGTGATGGCGCCGCCAAGCCGGCCCCGCCGCCCTTTTCCCGGACAGGGTCTTGAGTCCAGCACCAGAAACCGCTACATAAAGGCACTCCCTCCTAAAAGTCAGGTCACGTCGCTCGCGAGCCACAGGCTCACCCATCGTGACCTTCCGGGACAACGGGCAAAGCTCCGCGGCCGGTCTTCCGGTCCAGGCACAAGCCCCGCTCGGGCCGCTCCGGCCGAGACGATCCTGAGATGACACCTCCCCGCACTGCTCTCACACCCCGATAGCCGATGATTGAAGACACCATCGCCCCCGTCGAGACCTTCACGCCCCCCATGCGGGAGGTGAAGCTCCAGGACCTGAAGTCGAAGACGCCGACCGAGCTGATCGCCTTCGCCGAAGAGGTCGAGGTCGAGAACGCCTCGACCATGCGCAAGCAGGAACTGATGTTCGCGATCCTGAAGCAGCTCGCTGCCAAGGACGTCGAGATCATCGGGGCCGGAACCGTCGAGGTGCTGCAGGACGGCTTCGGCTTCCTGCGCTCCTCGGATTCCAACTACCTGCCGGGGCCGGACGACATCTACGTGTCGCCGACCCAGATCCGCCGCTTCGGCCTGCGCACCGGCGACACCGTCGAGGGGCCGATCCGGGGTCCCAAGGACGGCGAGCGCTACTTCGCGCTCCTGAAGGTGAACACCATCAATTTCGAGAACCCGGACAAGATCAAGCACAAGGTCCATTTCGACAACCTGACGCCGCTGTTCCCGACCCAGCGCTTCAAGCTCGAGCTCAGCGAGCCCACCCGCAAGGACTTCTCGCCGCGGGTGATCGACATCGTCTCGCCGATCGGCAAGGGCCAGCGCGCGCTGATCGTGGCGCCGCCGCGCACCGGCAAGACGGTGCTGATGCAGAACATCGCCCAGTCGATCACCATCAACCACCCGGAATGCTACCTGATCGTGCTGCTCATCGACGAGCGGCCCGAGGAGGTCACCGACATGCAGCGCTCGGTGAAGGGCGAGGTGATCGCCTCCACCTTCGACGAGCCGGCGACCCGCCACGTGCAGGTGGCCGAGATGGTGATCGAGAAGGCCAAGCGCCTCGTCGAGCACGGCCGCGACGTGGTGATCCTGCTCGACTCGATCACCCGCCTGGGGCGGGCCTACAACACGGTGGTGCCGTCCTCCGGCAAGGTGCTCACCGGCGGCGTCGACGCCAACGCCCTGCAGCGGCCCAAGCGCTTCTTCGGCGCGGCCCGCAACATCGAGGAGGGCGGGTCCCTCAGCATCATCGCGACCGCGCTGATCGACACCGGCTCGCGCATGGACGAGGTGATCTTCGAGGAGTTCAAGGGCACCGGCAATTCCGAGATCATCCTCGACCGCAAGGTCGCGGACAAGCGCACCTTCCCGGCCATCGACATCACCCGCTCGGGCACCCGCAAGGAGGAGCTGCTGGTGCCGCCCGACACCCTCAAGAAGACCTACGTGCTCCGCCGCATCCTCAACCCGATGGGCGTGACCGACGCGATCGAGTTCCTGCTCGACAAGCTGCGGCAGACGAAGAGCAACCAGGACTTCTTCGACTCGATGAACACCTGATCGGGGCCGCCCCGGCCTCCGGTCGGGGAGCGGAGGCGAGCCGTCGGGCCGCCCGCGAGGCGGGCCGTCAGGCGGCCCGCGGCACGAAGATCGCGCCGGCTTGCTCCAGCATCGCCCCGACCTCGGCGGCGGGGCGGGGCCGGCTGATCAGGAATCCCTGCACCTCGGTGCAGCCCTCCGCCCGCAGCTTCTCGAGCTGGCGGTGCGTCTCCACGCCCTCGGCCGCCGTGGTCATTCCCGAGGGCGTGGCTGAGGCCCGTCACCGCCCGCACGATCGCGGCGGAATCCGCCTTGGTCTCCAGGTCCTGCACGAAGAAGCGGTCGATCTTGATCTTGTCGAACGGGAACCTGCGCAGGTAGCTCAGGCTCGAATAGCCGGTCCCGAAATCGTCCATCGAGATGCGCAGGCCGCTCTCGCGCAGGGCGTGCAGCGTCGCCAGGGTCTCGTCGGTGTCCTGGAGCAGGACCGTCTCGGTGATCTCCAGTTCCAGCCGCCCGGGCGGCAGGCCCGACGCCTCCAGCGCGGCGGCGGCGTCCCGCACGACGGCCCGCTCCCGGAACTGCAGGGCCGAGAGGTTCACCGCGACCTTGACGTCCGTCGGCCAGCCGGCGGCGTCCCGGCAGGCCGTCTCCAGCACCCACGCCCCGACCTCGCGGATGAGGCCGAGTTCCTCCAGGAGCGGCACGAACCCGTCGGGCGGCACGGGGCCGCGGTGCGGGTGCGTCCAGCGCAGCAGCGCCTCGAAGCCGCTCACCCGGTTCGTCCGCAGGTTCAGGAGCGGCTGGTAGTGGAGGTGGAACGCCCGCTCCCGCACGGCCTGGCGCAGGTCGATCTCCAGCGCGCGCCGCTCCTCCATCTGCGCGCCCATCGCGGGCTCGAAGAACCGGTAGGCGCCGCGCCCGTCGCCCTTGGCCCGGTACAGGGCCATGTCCGCGCACTTCATCAGCCGGTCGGGGGCGGTGCCGTCGGCCGGGGCCAGGGCGATGCCCACGCTGGTGTCGACCACCACGTGGTGGCCCATGAGCGCGTAGGGCCTGCCGACCTCGGCGATCAGCCGGCCGGCGAGGTCGCTCGCGCCTGCCGGCTGGTCCGGCCCCACCTGCACGATGGCGAATTCGTCGCCGCCGAGCCGCGCGACGAGGTCCTGGGGCCGGAGGCAGGACTGGATGCGCCCGGCCACGGCCTGCAGGAGCGCGTCGCCGACCGGGTGGCCGAGCGTGTCGTTGACGGCCTTGAAGTGGTCGAGGTCGAGGTAGAGCACCGCGATCGCGGCCTGCGCGCCGCGGCCGTCGAGGGCGGCGACCAGGGCGGCGGTGAAGCGGGCCCGGTTGGGAAGGCCGGTCAGCACGTCGTGGTAGGCCAGGAAGGCGATCCGCTCCTCGGCCCTGCGCCGTTCCGTGATGTCCTCGTGGGTCACCACGCAGCCGCCGTCCGGCAGGGGCTGGAGGCTGACCGCGATGGCGCGCCCGTCCGCGAGCTCGTCGATGCGGACGTGGGCCTGCCCGGTGCGGTGGGCGGCGAGCCATTCCGCCGCGTCCAGCTGGCCCGCCTTGAGCTGGCACCCGCGCGCGATCCGCGCCTTCAGGAGCGCCGTCAGGCTGGTTCCGGGCCGCACCTCGTCGGGGGCGTGGCCGTACATCGCGCGGTAGCGCTCGTTGGCGATGATGAGCCGCCCGCCGGCATCGAACATGCACAGGCCCTGCGACATGTTCGCGACCGCCGCGTCCAGGCGTTCGAACTGCAGCCGGATCTCGGCCTCCGAGGCCGCGAGCAGCTGCTGGCGGGCCTGCCGCACCTCGCGCAGCATCGTGTCGAAGGAGCGGGCGAGGATGCCGAACTCGTCCGCGCGGGCACCCAGGGCCGGGTCCACAGCGACGTCCATGCTCTCGGGCCGGACGTCGAGCACGCCCTGCGTCAGCCGCGCCAGCGGCCCGGTCACGGCAGCGGCGAGGCGAAGCGCCAGGACCGTGCTGGCCAGGATGGCGAACCCGGTGAGGGCCAGGATGATCAGCTTCGCCCGGTGCACGCTCGCGCCCGCCTCGGTGCGGGCGGCCTCGTTGCGGCTCCTCACCGCCCGGTCGATCCGGGCGATCAGGCCGTAGAAGTCCCGCTCCAGCGCTTCCAGCCGGCCGCGCCCCTCGGCGAGCCCGGCATCGAGCGCCAGCCTCCAGCCGTGGGAGGCGAGCGCCCCGTCCTCGCGCAGCAGGGACGCCTCGAGGGCGACGAAGGTCTGGCTCAGGGCGGCGAGGTCGGCCTCCTCCTGGCCGAGGACGCGGATCCGTCCCGCGATCTGCCGGAGGCTCACGCCGGCGCCGCGCAGCCCGGACTCGATCCGGCGCCGCTCGGCGGCCAGCCGCTCGGGATCGGTCTGGGCCAGCGCGGTCGCGGCGGCGTTGCGGATCTCGCTGCTGAGGCGGACCAGCCGGTAGACCGTCTGAAGCGTCGGGAAGGTGCCGGTCATCGTGGCCGTGAAGCGCTCGCCCAGGCTCTCGACCGTCGCCCGTCCCGTCTGGGCCTCGACCTTGGCCTCGTCCTCGCTGCGGGCCATCGCGATCTCGGCCAGGGCGGCCATGCGCACGAGCTTGGCGTCGATCTGCTGCTGCAGCGCGAGGGCCTCCCGCGCCCGCGCCTCGGTCGCCGCCAGGGTCTCCTCGCGGCGGCGGTGCGCGGCGATCAGGTCGAGCGACAGGCGCGTGAAATCCTGCGCGTTGCGGGTTCCGCGCGCGATCAGCTCCGGTTCCAGCCACTCGCGCCCGAGCGAACCGATGCGCCCGAGGCGCCGCCCCGCATCCTCGCCCATGGCGCGCAGGGTCGGGCCGCCGTCCGGCTCGCGCCGGCCGTGGCCGATCTCCGCCAGGAACGCGCCGCTCATGCGCTGCACCTCCTCGACCAGGGCGGTGCTCTCGGCGAGGAGCGGGGTGGCCACCTCCGAGAAGCGCGACACGCTGGCATCGACCCGGCCGAGGAAGAGCAGCCCCACCGCCCCGCAGCCGCCGCAGAGGGCCGCCATGGCGAGCAGGCTGACGAGAAGCTTGGTCCTGACGTTCATCTGCCGCCCCGGCGGTCCATCACAGCCTCTCGGGAAGGGACCTCAGTGGCTCGGCGCGCCGACGCGCCTGAAGACCTGGATGCGGAAGTTGCCGGTATCGGCCACGTAGACGAGGCCGGTGTCGCGGTCGACCAGAACCCCGTGAAGGTTGGAGAAGGCCCCGGGAGCCGAGCCCGGCACGCCCCACATCCCGAGGAAACGGCCGTCCGGGCCGAGCACCTGGACGCGGCTGTTGCCGATCTCGCTGACGTAGACGTTCCCGTCGCGGTCGAAGCCGAGGCCGGCTGGGGAGCGGAACTCGCCCGGCCCCGTGCCGGTCCGTCCCCAGACCGCGAGCAGCCGGCCCTCCGGGTCGAACACCTGGAGCCGGTCGTTGCGCAGGTCCGTGACGAAGAGGCGGCCGTCGGGCGAGACCTTGGCGGCCTCCGGGGAGTCGAACTCGCCCGGCCCCGCGCCCCGGCGGCCGAACGCGCGGACATGCGCGCCGTCGAGGTCGAAGACGCTGACGCGGTGCGTGCCGGCCTCCGGCACGAACAGCCGGCCGCCATGGATGTCCATGAACTCCGAGCGCATCGTCTGTCCCGCGCCGGCCCCGTAGCCGCCGAAGGTGACCAGCCAGCGGAAGGCCGGATCGTACTTCTTGATGAACCCCGACGCGTGATCGGCGACGAAGACGTTGCCGGCCTCGTCGACCGCGATGCCTTCCGGCCGTTCGAGATGGTGATCCTCGTCGCCCCTGCCGCCGAACCGGCCGAGGAATCGGCCGGTCGTCTTGTCGAAGGCCTGGACCCAGGCATGGGCGGCGTCGGTGGCCAGGATCCTGCCGTCCCGCGTGAGGGCGAGATCCTCGACATACTCGAATTGGCCCGCCTCCGTGCCGCGCGTGCCGATGCTCGCGATCGGCTCGAATTGCCAGGGGGTCCCGGACGACCGCGCGGGCCCGCCACCGCACGCGATCAGGGCGGCTGCGGCAAGCGTGCGGGCGAGGCGAGTCACGTTCATCGAGGGCGAACTCCGGCGTCGGTCGCGGCGGGGATGCGTGGATCACGCGGATCGTGGCAAGTTCAGCGTCGCGGACCGAGCGTCACTCCAGAACAATCGACGCCGAGAGCGGGCGTGGAGCGATGAGGCGGCACGAGAACGGCCAGCCTCGCTCTTGGAGGCGCTCATTCGTCTGGCCTGGAGCCGATCAATCCGCATTTCATTACAGCATCCGAACATATGCCGCAAGGGCACGCGGGTGCGAGGACAGTTCAGGCGCGTCACCCGCCGGTCCCGGATGCCTGACGGGGTGGGACGCCGGGCGGCCTCATCCCGCCTTGAGGAATTTCTCAACGCTGCCGCTGAGGTCGGCCGAGTGCTCCGCGAGATCGCCGGCGATCGCGCGGACCGACCCGGCCAGCTCCCCGGTCGAACTCGCGGCCGCCGAGACGCCCCCGATATTGCCCGACATCTCCTCGGTCGCGGCCGACTGCTCCTCGACGGCGCTCGCCATCGCCAGGGTGAGCTTCGACAGCTCGGCCACGGCCGTGGCGATGGTCTGGATCGCCTCGACGGCGTGGCCCGTCGAGGATTGGATGTCGGCGATCTGCCGGGTGATGTCGTCGGTCGCCTTGGCGGTCTGGCCGGCGAGCTCCTTCACCTCGCTCGCCACCACCGCGAAGCCGCGCCCGGCCGCCCCGGCGCGGGCCGCCTCGATCGTGGCGTTGAGCGCGAGCAGGTTGGTCTGGCTGGCGATCGACTTGATCATCCCCACCACCGCGTCGACCTTGCGGGCGTCCTCGGCCAGCTGGCGGACGGTGCTGTCGGTCGCCTCGGCCTGCTGGGCGATCTGCTGGGCGCGCTCGGAGACGCGGCCGACCTGGCCGGAGATCTCGCGGATCGAGTCGTTCATCTGCGACGAGGCGGTGGCCACCGAGCTCGCGCGGTCGCGGGCATTCTCGGCCGAGCGGCCGAGCCCCTCGGAGGTGTGCTGCATGCGCTCCACGGCGTCGCGCAGGGCGCCGACGACCCGCGCGACGTCGTCCGCCATGCGCGCCTGGGCGGTGATGATCGACCAGGTCAGCATCGGCCCCACATAGCTGCCGTCCGGGCCGTGGATCGCCGAGACGCGCAGCTCCAGCGTCTCCGGCCCCACCCGGATCTTGGTCCGGTACGGCAGGTGACGCGCGTCCTTCAGCATCTCGCGCTGATGGCGCGGGTTCTTGTGGAACACGTCGATCGAAGAGCCGATCATGTCCGCGATCTTCACCGGCAGGTACTGCTCGATGGCGCCGAGCGTGCGCCGGGAGGTCTGGTTGAGGTAGTTGATCCGGAACTCGTTCTTGGGATCGGCCGTCATGACCGCGACCGGCATGTCGTCGATCATGGTCATCAGGCGGCTGACCTCGTCCTTCTTGGCGGTGATGTCGGAACCCACCTTCAGGACCCGCTCGATCCGGCCGTCCGGCCCGAGCACCGGGTTGTAGCTCGCCTCCAGCCAGACGCGGTGGCCGGCCTTGTTGACCCGCTGGAACTCGCCGGAGTGGAACTCGCCGGCCTTCAGCCGCGCCCAGAACCCCGCATAGGCGGGGCTCCCCGCGTAGGCCGGCTCGCAGAAGATGCGGTGATGCTTGCCCCTGACCTCGTCCAGGCCGTAGCCGACCACCGACAGGAAGTTCGGGTTGGCGTCGAGGATGGTGCCGTCCAGGTCGAACTCGATGCTGGCGAGGGAGCGATTCAGGGCGTCGAGTCGGGCCTGGGCGGGGTTGTAGGTCTTCTGGCGGAACATGGTCGTATCCTTCGGGCCGTCCGCTCCGGGCGGACCGTCTCGCGCAGCCGTGGTGAGCCGGGGCCGGCCGGGCCGGTCCCCGACGGGCGGTCCGCGGGCCCGGCGCGGCGCGGCCCCGAAGCACGGGGTGCCCTGCCGGCGCAGGTCCGAGCCCGGGCTCGCCCGCCGCTCACCCTGCAGACGCTAGTGAGAAACCGTTAATTTCACCTTTCCGCGACCGGGATATACCTGTCTAGCAACGCACTCATGCGGATTAGACCTTGCGGTAGAGGTCTCGACCAATTTGACGGAATGCAACTTTTAGCAGCGTAAGGGTCTGGCCAATTGGCCGTCCGGGGGCTCGAGCAGCAGGGTCAGGAGCGGGTTGGGCAGCGGCGGGCCTGAACGATGGCGTGGACGCGCTCGATCACTCCGGGACGCCGCAGCGCGCCACGAGGAGACCCGCCGGGAACTCGTCCTGGACCACGGGTCGGCGGCACCAGGGCGACGCCCGCGCCCAACCGCGCGCAGCCGCAGCATGGCCATGGCGTCGACCTCGGCGCGGATGACCGGCGCGCGCCAGGACGTGGCCGAATACGGGACCCGCTTGATCATTCGGCGTCGCCACACAGTTCTTTTACAAAACAGAACGAAACCGCTCAATATTTGAATTTCCTGAACGCCGTGATCCGGCATACCTGAAGGGTCGTCCGCGCCCGGGATGACCCCGATGTTCCGGCTCCTCGCTTGGATCCTCGCCGCCGCGCCGCTGCTGCTGCTGGCGGCCGTCGGTCGCCTGCCGGCCTCCCTCGCCGGTCCCTGCCCCGCGCGCCTGCTCCGTCTCGCGCGCGACCTGATCCTGCACGAGGCCTGCGAGCGCGCCGTGCGGCGGGAAATGATGAGCCGGCTCCTGGGATCCGCTCCCGGCGGCGGCCCCGCCCAGCACGCAGCCCTCAGCGACCTCGTCGAGAAGCGGTGGATCCACCTCGTGCGGATCACGCCCGAGGGGCGCCTCAGCCGCTACCGGGGCGGCGGCCTCTGGGAGCCGGACGCCGCCGCAGTCAGCGGCGTCCCCGAATCGGACGCCGCCGCGGCCGGGGGCGCGATCGAGGAGGCCCTGTCGTGAGCGCCCCCCCGATGCCGGCCATCCAGATCCTGTGGCGGGACCCCGACGGGCCGCCCGGCGGCGAGACGCTCCTCGACCTCTTCGCCCGCCACGAGATCGTCGAGGCGGATCTCGACGAGGCGATCGACCTGATCCTCGCCGATCCGGCGGTCGAGCGGATCGCGATCGGGGGCGCCTACCGGCTCGACATCCGCGCCGCGGTCGCCGGGAGCGTGCTCGCCCGCGCCGTGTTGTCGCGGCCGGACGCGTCCCGGGATTCCAGGCGGCAGGCCCTCCTCATCGCGCTGCTGCTGCATCGTCCCGAGCGGCTGCGGCCGGGCGAGGGCGCGCCGCCCGCCTCGCGAACACGTGTTGTCTTGGACTGGGGTCGGGATTGACGCGTGAGGGAAGACGCGGCCTCAATCCCCGCGAGAGCGGGCCGAGCGACAAGGCCCGCCCGAGGAGGCGGCCGGATGGTGGGGTGCGCGGGGCCACGAGCGATGCGCGGGCGCGGAACCCGATGAGGAACGCGGACCTCCCCGGGCCCGGAAGCCCGGTGCCGCCCGACGAGGGGCAGGCCGCGGGACGGGCCGAGGGACGGGCGCTGCGCGAGCGCGTCCTCACCCTCCGGGCCGGGCTCGAGGAGGGGCTGATCGGCTGCAGCGGGCTCGTCGAGCGCCTGCTGATCGGGCTCCTCACCGGCGGCCACCTGCTGATCGAGGGGGCCCCCGGCCTCGCCAAGACCCGGGCGGTGAAGCGCCTCGCGGACGGGCTGCATACCGGCTTCGCGCGCGTGCAATGCACTCCGGACCTGATGCCGGCCGACCTCACCGGCACCACGGTGTGGCGGCCCGATGGCGGGCGCTTCGAGTTCCTGGCAGGCCCGCTCTTCCACTCCCTGGTGCTGGTCGACGAGATCAACCGCGCCCCGCCCAAGGTGCAGTCGGCGCTCCTCGAAGCCATGGCCGAGCACCAGGTGACGGTGGCCGGCACCACCCATCCCCTGCCCGATCCCTTCATGGTCGTGGCGACCCAGAACCCGATCGAGCACGCGGGCACCTACCCGCTGCCCGAGGCGCAGCTCGACCGCTTCCTGCTGCACGTCGTCGTCGAGATGCCGGACGAGGCCTCCGAGCGGCGCATCCTCGACTTGGTCGAGGGGGAGATGAGCGCGGAGGTGGCGCCGATGCCCCTGCGCCTCACCGCCGAGGACCTGCGCGCCGCCCGCGCCGCCGCCCTCCGGACCTACGTCTCCCCGGCCCTCAAGGACTACCTGGTGCGGCTCGTGGCCGGGACCCGTAGCGAGAGCGCGGCGCCCGACCTGCGCGCCGCGATCGAGCACCCGGTCTCCCCCCGCGGCACCCTCGCCCTGATGATCGCCGGCAAGGCGCGCGCCTACCTGCACGGCCGCGACCACGTGGTGCCGGAGGACGTGGCGGCGCTGGCCGCCGACGCCCTCTCGCACCGCCTCGCGCTGACCTGGCGCGCCGCCGCCGAGGGCCAGACCGCCCGCGCCCTGGTGGCCGGGCTGCTCGACCGGGTGCGGCCCCTCTGAGGCCTCCCGCCGTGGCCCGCCCCTCCCCGCCCGACGATCCCCTGGCGCAGCCCGGCGTCGCGGTCGACGCGGCCGCCCTGATGGGCCTTCGCCACCTCGCCCGCCGGGGCGGCGGCCTCGCCACGCGCAGCCTCGTCGGCCTGCCGGGCGGGATCGTGACCCGGCGCCGCGGTCGCGGCTCCGAGCCCGACGACGTGCGCCCCTACGCGGAGGGGGACGATGTCCGCCACATCGACCGCAACGCCACGGCGCGGACGGGCGTCCTGCACACGCGCACCCACCATGAGGAGCGCGACCGGGCGGTGGTGCTGCTGGCCGATTTCCGGCCCTCCATGCTGTTCGGCACGCGGCGGGCCCTGCGCTCCGTGGCGGCGGCGGAGGCGCTCGCCCTCCTGGGCTGGCGCATCGTGGAGGATGGCGGGCGGATCGGCCTCGTGGTCGCCTCGACGGAGGCGGAGCCGGTGGTCCTGCGCCCGACCGGCGGCGGGCGCGGCATGGGGGCGCTCGCCGGCGCCCTCGCCCGGGCGCACGCGCTGGCGCTCGCCGCGCCCCCGGCGCGGGACCCGCCCCTGCTCGCCACCCTCGCCCGCGCCCAGACCCTGCTGCCGGCGGGGGGACACCTCGTGATCGCGAGCTCCCTGGATGAACCCGGAGAGGGATTCGCGGCGGCCCTGACCGCGCTCGCCGAGCGGGTCTCGCTCAGCCTGATCCTGGTGAGCGACGCCTTCGAGCGCGCCCCGCCCCCCGGCCTCTACCCCTTCGCCACGCCGGACGGGCGCCGGGGCACCGCCGCGGCCGGGCGCGCCGCGCCGCCGCCCGACGACCGCCTCTCCCGCTGGGCGCGGGCCGGGCTCGAAGGCGTGCGGCTCGACAGCGAGGGCGGCCCGGAATCCTTCGCCCCGCTGATGGAGCGCCTCGATGCCGTGCTGTGACGACGGCGCCGCGCCGGCGCTGCGCGCGGCGCTCGCCGACCTGCGCGGCCTGCACGCGCCTCCCGACCCGGGCGGCCTCGACCTCGCCGTCCTGGCGGCGATCGCGCTCGGCCTCGCGCTCGCCGCCCTGGCGGTCGCGGCGCGGCGCTTGATGAGCCGGCAAAGCACCCCCGTGCGGCGCGCCGCTCTGGCCGACCTCGCCGCCGCGCGCGGCCTCGACCCGCCCGCGCGGCTCTTCGCGCAGGCGCGCCTCGTGGCACGCCTCGCCCGGGCGCTCGGAGCGGAGGACGGGGTGGGCGGGCGGTCGCCCGAGGACCGGGCCGTCGCCCTCGACCGCCTGTTGCGCACCGATTTCTTCACCGCGGGGCCCGGCCGGGCGCTGACCCGCGACCTCTACGCCCCCGCCGCGCCGGACCTCGACGCGGTCGATGCGGGGCTGACGCGGCTCCTTTCGCGGATCCGGGCCTGACCATGGCCTCCCTCCTCGGCGCCCTCCTGCCCGGCGGCTTCGACTTCGCGGCGCCCCTCGCCCTGCTCCTCCTGCCGCTGCCCCTCCTGGTCGCCCGCCTCGCGCCGCCGGAGCGGGCGGGCGGCGCGGGCGCGCTCCTGGTGCCGGACTCGATCATCGGCCGGATCGGCCGGGCCGAGGATCTGCGCGCGGCGGCCCGGCGGCGCCGGCTCCTCGCGGGACTTCTCTGGACCTGCCTCGTGGTCGCGCTCGCCGGGCCCCGGCTGGTGCTGCCGGCGACGGCCCTCCCGGCCTCGGGCCGCGAGATCATGCTGGCCCTCGACCTCTCGGGCAGCATGGAGCGGGTCGATTTCTCGATCGACGGGCGCAACGTCTCCCGCCTCGCGGCGGTCAAGCAGGTCGGGGCGGACTTCATCCGCCGCCGGGCCGGCGACCGGATCGGGCTCGTGATCTTCGCCGACCAGGCCGACGTGGCGGCCTCGCTCTCCTTCGACACCGCCGCGGTGGTGCACGCCCTGGAGGAGGCCCAGATCGGCCTCGTCGGCCGCTCGACCGGCATTGGCGACGGGCTCGGCCTCGCGCTCAAGCGCCTCGACGCCGCCACGGCGCGGGAGAAGGTGGTGATCCTGCTCTCGGACGGCGCCAACAATGCTGGCCAGACCACGCCGCACGACGTGGCGGGCCTCGCCCGCGACCTCGGCATCCGGGTCCACACCATCGCGCTCGGGCCGCGCGACCTCTCGGACGCGGACGGCGACCCCGACGTGGTCGATACCGAGGCCCTGCGGGACGTCTCGGCGACGAGCGGCGGGCGCTTCTTCCGCGTGCGCACCACCGACGACCTCGCGGCCGTGGCCGATGCCATCGACGAGGTCGAGGGCGGCCGCGCCAAGGCGCCGCCGGTGCCGCTGCGCCGCGACCTCTGGCCCTGGCCGGGCGGCCTCGCCCTCCTCACCGCCCTCTCGCTGCTGCTCGCGAGGCGCACGGCATGAGCGACGCCCTCACCCTCCTGCGCCCCTGGTGGCTCCTCGCCCTGCCGCTCCTCGGCCTCCTCGCGTGGCGCGCGGCGTTCCGGGCCGCCCCCCTGGGGGATTGGGTGCGGGCGATCGAGCCGCGCCTGCTCGCGGGCCTGACGGCGCGGGGCGCCGTCCTGCCCGGGCGGCGGCGGGCGGGCCAGGCCGCCCTCCTGGCCACCGCCGCCCTCCTCGCCCTCGCCCTCGCCGGCCCGGCCGTGCAGCGCGGCGACGCGGCGGGATTCCGCAACCTCGACGCCACGATCCTGGTGATGGACCTGTCCCGCTCCGTGGCCGAGGGCGGGCGGCTCGACGAGGTGCGGGGCGTCGCCCAGAGCCTCGCCGAGGCGGCCGGCACCCGGCAGGTCGCTCTCGTCGTCTACGCGGGCGACGCTTACCTGGCCGCGACGCCCACCACCGACCGGGAGGCCCTCGGCACTATCCTGTTCGCCCTCGACGGCGCCACGGTGCCGGACCGCGGCAGCCGCCCGGCCCGGGGCCTCGCGCTCGCCCGCCGCACCCTCGCGGAGATGGGCGCGGTCGGGGCGGACGTGGTGCTGGTCTCCGACGGGGGCGGCGTGGACGAGGCGGCCCGGCGCGAGGCGAGCGGCCTGTCGGGCGACGGCCACCGCCTGCACGCGCTGTTCGTGCCGACGCCGGCCCTGCCGCCGGAGGCGCCCCGGCCCGACCGGCCCGCCCTCGACCGCCTCGCCGCGGCGGGGGGTGGCGTCGCGGCCGACCTCGACGCGCCCGCCCCGGTCCTCGGCGCGGTCGGCGAGACCGCGGCCCGGCACCTCGCGGACGGGGGCCTCGCCGTGCTGGCCTGGCAGGATCTCGGGCGCTGGCTGCTCCTCGGGGCGCTGGCGCCCGCCCTGCTGCTGTTCCGGAGGGGGGCCTGATGGAGGCGGTCCTGCCCGCGATCCGGCCGCGCCGCCGCCCGCGCCCCGGGAGCGCGGCCCGCGCCCTGGCGGTCGCCGGGGCCCTCGCGGCGCTCGGCCTCCTCGCGGTGCCGCGGGCGAGCCTCGGGCGCGCGCTCCTCGCCGCCGGCCTGCCCGGCCTCGCCGTGCGGGTCGCCGACGATCCGGGCTGGCGCGGCACGGCGCTCTACGCGGCCGGACGCTACCGGGAGGCCGCGGAGGCCTTCGGGCAGGCGCGGGGCCGCGCCGCCGCCTACAATCGCGGCAACGCGCTCGCCATGGCGGGCGACCTCGACGGGGCGCTCAAGGCCTACGAGGCCCTGCTCGCGCGCGACCCCGGCAACGAGGATGCCCGCGCCAATCGCGACCTCGTCGCCCGCCTCCTCGACGAGCACCTCACCCTCGGCCAGCAGGCGGCGGGCGAGGCCAATGCCCGCGCCGACCAGACCACGCGCTACGACGCCAAGGCCACCAGCGACGAGAACGACCCGGGCAACGCCTCCTTCGGCGAGGGGCTGGCCGGCAACCGCGAGGCCTCGGCGGCGGCCGACGCGCCCGGCACCTCGAAGGCCTCGCGCACCGGCAAGGCCGAGCAGCGCGCCGTCGATCCCGGACGCGGGCGCGCGCGGGGATCGGCGAGCGACGCGGAGGGGGGCGGGCGCAGCGGCGCGGGCCTCGCCAGCGTCTCGCAGGTGGTCGAGCGGGAGGTCCGCCGCGTCTCGAAGAGCTTCGAGGCCAAGGAGATCCGCGCGGACCGGCACTGGCTCGCGACCATGACGGACGATCCGGGCCGCTTCCTCAAGCGCCGGCTCGAGGCCGAGCACCTGCGCCGCCAGGAGGCGGGCAGCGCCGTCCAGCCCGGGAGCAACCCGTGGTGAAAATGGTTAGCCGCGAAACTTATCTCGCGCAGGACGCGCTCGCCGGTCGGGGAACGCCGCGCCGCGCCGCAGGGGAACGGCGCCGGAGAGCGAGTTTGAGCCGGCTAATAAACGCGGCTGAGCGCGCGGCCGGCCTCGTGCTCGCGCTGCTGCTCGCCGGCCCGGCCCTGGCCCTCGACCCGGGCGACCTCACCCTCACGGTGACGCCCGAGACCGGCGGGAACGCCGCGCCTTTTCCGCGCGAGATGGTGCTCCTGCACATCCGCGGCACCTACCGCGCCCAGATCACCCTGGAGGATCTGCGCCAGCCCCCGCTGCAGAATTTCAGCTGGACCCAGCTCGGCCGCGACCGCTGGTTCAAGACCAGCATCGACGGCCAGGAGGCGCGCGGCTTCGAGCGGGTCGTGGCGGTGTTCCCCCAGCGCCCGGGCCTCTTCACCATCGAGCCCTTCGTGCATCACCTCACCCTCGTGGACGGCGGCGGGCGGCGGGTGGTCGACGTGCCCTCGGCGCCGGTCCCGATCGAGGTGAAGCCCTGGACGGGGCCGGGCGGACCCGACCAGAAGGACCCCTGGTGGCTGCCCGCCTCGGCGGTGGCGGTGACGGACGTGTGGAACCCCGAGCCCGAGACCCTCCGGGTGGGCGAATCCGCCCGCCGCACCGTGATCATCGAGGCGCGGGGCATGACCGGCGACGGGCTCCCGCCGCGCCCGATCATGCGCAGCCGGGGCGTGCTGACCTTCGCGGGCCCGACCGAGCGCCAGACCTTCATCACGCCCACCGGGCCGGTGAGCCGCGCCACCTACCAGTGGGACGTGCGCCCCGGCGTGGCCGAGCCGGTCACGCTCGCGGAGATCCGCGTTCCCTGGTTCGACACCGCGTCGCGCACCATGCGCGAGGCCGAGATTCCCGCCCGCATCGTCGGGAGCCGCGCCCGGGCGGAGCCCGACGAGGCCGACCTGCCGCCGCCCCGCTCCGCCTGGACGGCCGCGCTCGCCGGCACCCTCGCCTTCGGTCTCGGCGCGCTGTTGTTTGCCGGCTTCTTTTCGCGATCGGATCCCCGCGCCGCGACGCTGCGGGGCCTGAGGCGGGCCGCGCGGCGCGGCGACGCGCCGGCGTTCCGGGCATGCCTCGCCCGGACCGACGCGGCGCTCGCCGCGCATTGGCGGCGCGATCCCGCCACGGCCGGCCTCCTCGCTTCCCTCGACCGGGCCCTGTTCGGGCCGGGGGCGGAGGCGCCGCCCGACCTGCGGGCGCTGGTGCCGGCGCTCGGGCGCAGCCGACCCCCGCCGCCGGCGTCGCCCGATCCCCTCGCCCGCCTCGACGGCGCCCGCTGACGGCCCCGGTTCGGCCACCGCGCCTGCACGGAACGGCCAAGGTTGCGCGGCAGCCTGTCGCCGTAACGGCCAGACGGAGCACCCGCATGCCCTGCCTCACCCGCCGCGCCGCCCTGATCGGCTTTCTCCTCCTGCCCCGGGCGCTGCGGGCCGCCGAGGGCCCCGGCGAGGCCGTGGCGCGCCTCGCGGCGCTCGAACGCCACGATGGCGGGCGGCTCGGCGTCACCGTCCGGGACACCGGGACGGGCCGGATCCTGTCCTACCGGGCCGACGAGCGCTTCCCCCTCTGCAGCACCTTCAAGGCCGTCGCCGCCGCGGCGGTGCTGGCCCGGGTCGACCGGGGCGAGGAGAGCCTGGACCGGCGCATGGCCTACGGTCCCGAGGACCTCGACGCCTACGCGCCGGAGACCCGCCGGCGCGTCGGCGAGGGCGGCATCGACCTGCGGGCGGCCTGCGCGGCGGCGGTGATCTGGAGCGACAACACGGCCGCCAACCTGATGCTGCGGGCCCTCGGCGGCCCGGAGGCCGTCACGGCCTTCGCCCGCGCGCAGGGCGACGCGGTCACCCGCCTCGACCGCACGGAGCCGAGCCTCAACACGGCGATCCCGGGCGATCCGCGCGACACGACCAGCCCCGCCGCCATGGCGGCGCTGATGGAGCGCATCCTGGTCGGGCCGGTGCTCTCGGCCGAGAGCCGCGCGCTCCTCCTCGGCTGGATGACGCAGAGCCCGACCGGCGCCGAGCGCCTGCGCGCCGGGCTCAGCCCCGGCTGGCAGGTGGCCGACAAGACCGGCACCGGCGCGAACGGCACCGCCAACGTGGTGGCGCTGGTGCGCCGGCCCGGCGGCGCGCCGCTCGTGGCGAGCGTCTACCTCACCCAATCCCCCGCCCCGGCGGAGGCGCGCAACGGGCTCCACGCCGAGGTCGGCCGGCTCGTCGCGCGCACCTTCGCCTGATCCCGCCGCGCGATCGCCGCGAACACGAGCGGATGTTCGAGACCGACACCCCCAATACCCGCCCGCCTCCGAGACCACCCGCCGCCAAGACCGCCGATGTCCAAGACCACCCGCGCCACCCTGGCCCTCGCGAGGGCGTCCGTGCCGCACGGCCTCCGCGCCTACGCCTACGATCCCGACGCGCCGCGCATCGGCCTGCAGGCGGCGGAGGCGCTCGGCGTCGCGCCCGAGCGGGTGCTGAAGACGCTGATGGCCCAGGTCGACGGCAAGCCGGTCTGCGTGCTGGTGCCCTCGGACCGCGAGGTCTCCCTGAAGAAGCTCGCCGCGGCCTGCGCCGGCAAGGCGGCCGCCATGATGCGCCCCGCCGAGGCGGAGCGCCTGACCGGGTACCATGTCGGGGGCATCTCGCCCCTCGGCCAGAAGCGCCCCGTCCTGACCCTGGTGGAGGAGCAGGCCCTGCGCCACGAGCGGGTCTTCGTGAATGGCGGCCAGCGCGGCCTGCAGATCGAGATCGCCCCCGGCGACCTCGTGGCGGTGCTCGGCGCGCGCTCGGCCGCGCTCGTCGCCGCGGCCGAGGAGCCGGCGACGAAGCGTTAACCCTGCGCGCGCAGGCTGCCGCCTCGCGGGCGGAGGAGGAATCGGTGAACGAACGGGGCGGATCCGCGAAGGCGGGCCACGCGGTCGCGCTCGGGCTCCTGGTCGGCCTCGCCCTGCCGGCGGGGGCGGCCGATCTCGCCGAACCGGCCTATCAGGCCGAGATCCGGTATTTTCCCTACGGCGACGACGGGGTGGTGCGGCGCGCCGCTCCGCCCCGGGTCGTGCTGGCCTGCCCGCCGGGGGCGGGCGTCACGCCGACGAATGGGCCGCTCGATCCGAGCTACGTCGGCTCGTCCCTCGGCCTCGGCAAGCCGAGCTATTACGGCCTGACCCCGCCACCGGGGGTGGACGACCCGTACGGGCGGCGCCTCCGCGCCTGCCCGTGAGGGTCGGCGGGGTCACTCCTGCCGTGCGGTCACGGTCCGGCCTTGGCGAGCACGCGGGCGAGGCGGGCGGCGAGGGCCTCCGGCTCCGTCCCGACCGCGACCCGGTCGACGATCAGGCCGTTCTCGTCCACCAGCAGCACGGCGGCGCTGTGCGCGTAGGTGAAGTCGCCCCCGGGCAGGGCGACGCGCTCGGCCGTGATACCGAAGCCCTCGATGGCCTCGTCGATCGCCGGACGCTCGCCGGTGAGCGCGACGATGCGCGGATCGAACCCCGTCATGTAGGCGGCGAGCGCGGCCGGCGTGTCGCGCTCGGGATCGACGGTGACGAAGTAGATCCGCAGCTCGGGGTCGGGGACGGCCCGCAGCGCGAGGCTGAGCTGGGCCAGCGTCGTCGGGCAGATGTCGGGGCAGTGGGTGAAGCCGAAGAACAGCCCGTAGGGCCGTCCCGTCAGGGCCTCCGACTCCACGCTCCGGCCGGACGGGTCCCGCAGCGCGAAGTGGCCGGCGAGCGGGCTGGCCGGAGGCGCGGCGCGGAGCGCGGGGCGGGCCGGGATCTCGGTCGCGGAGCCGGGCGCCGCCATCGCGCCGAGGAGCAGCGCGAGGGCCGCGACGCGGCGGGCGCGGCGCCGGATGGGGTGGGGTTGCGCGCCGGTCAGGGGCATTCGTCGCCGCTCCAGGTGTAGCCGCCCTTCGCCTCCCGGGCGATCGCCGCGCAGACGCTCTCCGGGACGGAATCCGTGCAGGTGCGCCCGCCGACCTGGTCCCTGACGCGGCAGGCTCCGACGGCCGGCGCGGGCGGCTGCGCCGCCGTCCCGGGCGACTGCGACGCCGTCCCGGTCGCGGCCCGATCCGGCCGGGCCTGTTGCGCGCGGGCGACGCCCGCGGGAGCCAGCGCGAGCAGGGCTGCCGCGGCGATCCTGGCGATTCTCGACATGGTGCGCTCTCCGCTTCGGAGCCGGCGGTTACCGGATCCACACGACCTTCGCGACGCTCGGCACGCCGTTGCCGTCCAGCGCGAACAGCATCCAGGTGCCCGGCAGCAGGATCCCGGGATCGGCCGGCAGGGCCAGCTGGTAGGTGGTGCCGCTCGCGGCGGCGATGGCGAGGGGCACCCGGCGCTGGTCGTTGTTGGTCGAGTGCGTGACGCTGCCCAGCCGGACCAGGGCGAAGGCGGCCACGGCGCGGTCGGTCGCGACGGCGATCGTGCTGCCGAGGCCGGCGCTGGCCGGGGCCCGGGTGAGGACGGGCCGGCTCGCCGGGTTGCCCCGAGCGTCGAACAGGTAGGGCGGGGACAGGATCTCGAAGTTGAGGTGGTCGGCGCCGCCGCAGCCGCCGCACAGCCCGCCGCCGCCGAACAGCACCCGTCCGTCGAGGAGCAGCATGCCGATGCTGTGGTAGTTGCGCGGCACGGCCATGGGGGCGAGCCGCCGGACCTTGCCGGTCCGCGGGGACCAGATCTCCGGCATCATCACCGGCAGGTTGTCGGTGAACTGGGCCGCCACGTTCTGGCCGCCCGCGGTCACCACGTCGCCGTCGGGCAGGACGACGCTGTTCGCGTAGGCCCGCGCGAACAGCATCGGGGCCGCCTCGGCGAGGCCGACCGCGCCGTTCGGTCCGGCGCTGATGTCGATCGTGAAGGCGCTGTCGAGGGCGGGCGCGCCCGTATAGGCGGGGGCGCCGCCGGCCTTGTAGATCTTGCCGACGTCGTACAGCGTGGCGGTGCCGTTCACCGCGAAGAGGTCGTTGCCGCGCCGGCCGGCGAACCGCATCGTGCCGTCCCCGGCGGTGTCGATCCAGTGCATGTCCGTGCTCGGCCCGGCGTGGAAGACCGCCCCGTTGGAACTGGCGAACAGCCAGAAATGCGTGTCGCCGGGATAGATCGCGACGCTCGGATCGGCCGCCGCGTTGCCCTTCACGTTGCGCAGGACCCGCCAGCGATTCGCCGCGGCCGACCAGATCTCGCCGTCCTTGCCGCCCGCGCCGCCGGACCACGAGCCGCCGAACGTGAAGGATTCGCCGGTCGAGAGCGTGGTGCTCGCGTTGTAGCCGCGGGTGATGGTCATGTCGGCCACGCGGGTCCAGGAATTGGCGGCCGGATCGTAGATCGTCGCGAGGCCGGCCGAGATGCCGCCGGTGATCAGGATGCGGCCGTCCGGCAGCACGTTGGTGCCGGGACAGAACATGTCGTGGCCGGTCTGGGCGATGTAGGTGTCGGTCGCGCGGTCGGTGGCCGGGTCGTAGAGCGTCGTCCAGGTTCCGTTGCCGGAGCCGAAGCTGGTGCGCTGCTCGGCGGCCCAGAACAGGAGCTTGCCGTTGGGCAGCACCGCGCCGGCGACCGGGACGATGCCGATCTCGCGCGGGGCGGTCCAGGCGGAGGGCGCGCGGCCCTCCGGCCCGAGGATCGTCCAGCGCTGCGGATCGTTCGCGTCGCAATCCCACTGGAGGATGGCGCTGCCGGAAGTGCGGTTGCCGTTCGGCCCCGTCGGGGTCAAGCAGCGGCCCGAATGCATCGCGACGATCTCGGTCCAGCGGTCGATCCGGCGCAGGCGGAACAGGGCGTTCGGCGCCGCGGAGCAGCCCTGCGGCACGACGCGGGCGCCGTTGCCCATGCCGGCATTCTCGACGGCGAGGCACTGGCCGGTCAGGTCGCTCCTGATCTGGTAGCCGCCCGAGGTCGGCACGAAGGTCCAGGTCTGGCTCGCCTGATCCCGGCAGATCTGCTGGGCCACGCCGCCGCCGCCGGCATCGACGCAATTGCCCGAGCGGCGGTTGATGAGGATCGAGGCGCCGGTCGGCGCGGGTTCTCCGGGCGGCGGGCCGCCGCCCGTCTGCCCGCCCCCGGTCCCCGGACCGGTTCCGGGATCGGCATCGCCGCCCGGCACGCTGCAGCGCAGGGTGTAGACGACGTTGCGGCCGGGCGCGCCGGCATCGCCCCAGACGTCCTGCCGGCCGCCGGCGCTGGCGCAATCGCCCGCGATCTGGACCGCCCGCTCGCCCGGCGTGTCGCTGTAGACCAGGACGGGCGCGCCGTTGCGCGACTTGTCGCCGTTGGCCCAGATGCGCAGGCCCACGCCCCAGCGCCCGCCCGCCGGCACGCCGAACGGCTGCGAGGGCAGGTTCAGGCCCGGCGTTCCGATGCCGAAATTGTAGCTGGCGACCGTCGTCTGCGCGCCGACAGTGCCGTCGGGGTTGCGGATGAACAGGAACACGTCCTTGGCGTACCAGCCGTTGATCTCGGTCGGCGTCAGCGTCACCGCGAGGGCTTGCGGCGTCCCGGGATCCGTCCCGGGCGATGCGGCGGTGCAGCTGACGGAATAGACGATGTTCTGCCCCGGAGCGGCGGCGTCACCCCAGAGGTCCTGGCGATTCCCGAACCGGCAATCGCCCGAACTCTGGAAGGGGCGCTGGCCGGGCGCGTCGCTGAAGTACAGGACCGGCGGCCCGTTGCGCGACTTGTCGCCATTGGGCCAGACCCGCAGGCCGAAGCCCCAGCTCGCCGTCGCGACCGGCAGCGCGATCGGCCGCGACGGCAGGTTCATCCCGGCCGTCTGTCGCCCGAAATCGTAGGTGACGAGGTCGGTCTGGGCGATGACGGCGCCCGCGGCGTCGCGGGCGAACAGGAAAAGGTCCTTGGCGTACCAGCCATTCGCCGCCGTGAGCGTGATCGACACCCGCGTGCCCGGCGCGCCGGTGCCGCCCCCCTCGGCGCTCGCCCCGGCGGCGAAGGTCTGGTGGGTGCCGCCCGAGCAATCCCACTGGATCAGCTTCGTCCCGGCTGTCGCGAAGCCGCCGTAGACGTCGAGGCATTTGCCCGAATAGGCCGCCACGAGGCGCACCCCGCCGCCCTGGGCCTGGGCGGACCAGATCTGCTGCGTGACCGGGAGGCAGCGGATCTGCCAGACCGCGCTGCCGCCGCTGCGCGACATCTGCGAATCCAGGCACAGGCCCGTCGCCTGGTTGACGAGGTTGAACCCGCCGCCCGCCGGCCGGATCTGCCACGTCTGATCGGCGCCCCCGGTGCAGGGCTGCTGCTCGATCTGCACCGCCTCGGCCGGGTTGCCGCCCGGAACCGTCAGGCACATCCCGGAATGCAGGGCCCTGATCGGCCCCGACCCGGTGCGCGCGGCGAAGCTGATCTCCGCGGCCGCGGGCGAGGCCGCGAGCGCGAGGAGCACCAGGATCATCGCCCGGGGCACGGAGCGTTCTCGGCGGGACGGACGTCTCATGGCCGGCGGCATTCCCATCAGCGAGGAGGATCGGCTCATCGAACCTCGGGACAGACGCGCCGCGAGGCGCCCCGTGGCCAGGTGAGAAACGGCATTCCGGCGACGATTCGAGAGCATGGCGGCGTGATACGACGTCATCGGTAAAATTTTCCCCAAGGTCAATCGGCGCTGATCGGTCCGCATGGGGTCGCCGCGCCGCCTCATCCGATCCCGTCATTCCGTGAATATTTCTCAGGCCGACTCAGTCGTACCGAAACATCCGGCCGCAACGGCTTTTGCAAAGCGCCTCATGGCGCCGCGCCGCGGCCCGACCGCCCAGTCCATCCCCGATCGGAGAGCCGGATCACCTCTCACGGGCTGGGCTCCCGACTTCCGGACGGGCCGGGCGGGCGCGATCTCTGCCGTTTCATCAGGATGAATGGCGCGGCGCCGATCGCGACCGGCGCGGACGGCACGCGACGCCCCCTCGCCGCGCGGCCGGCGGCCGGGGCGGGTGCGGGGCGGGACCCGAGGCCGGGGGCTCCCGCGCGTTTCGTCCGGAAATGCTCTAGGGTCCCAGCCGAATCGACCCCGGAGCCCCGCGATGCCCCTCCCCTCTCCCTCCCCCGCCGCGGTCGCGCGGCTCGCCGACGTGCCGGCGCTGCGGGCCCAGGTGCGGGCGTGGCGGGAGGCGGGCGAGGCCGTCGCGCTGGTGCCGACGATGGGAGCCCTGCACGAGGGTCACCTCGCCCTGGTGCGGCAGGGGCGCGAGACCTGCCGGCGGGTCGTGGTCAGCATCTTCGTCAACCCGACGCAGTTCGGCCCGAGCGAGGATTTCTCCCGCTACCCGCGCGACCCGGAGCGCGACCTCGCGCTGCTCGCGGGGGCCGGGGCGGACGCGGCCTACCTGCCGGACGTCGCCACCATGTACCCGCCGGGCTTCTCCACCACGGTCAGCGTGGCCGGCCTCACCGAGGTGCTGTGCGGTCCGCTGCGGCCCGGCCACTTCGCGGGCGTCGCCACCGTGGTGACCAAGCTCCTGCTCCAGGCCCTGCCCGACCGGGCCCTGTTCGGCGAGAAAGATTATCAGCAATTGCAGGTGATCCGCCGCTTCGTGCGCGACCTCGACCTGCCGGTGACGATCGAGGGCGTGCCGACCGTGCGCGAGCCGGACGGGCTCGCCCTCTCGTCGCGCAACCTCTACCTGACCGCGGCCGAGCGCGAGGTGGCGCCGCGCCTGCACGCGGTGCTCCGGGACGTGGCCGAGGCGGTGCGGGGCGGCGGCGCGACGGGGCCCGCCCTCGCCGAGGGAAGCGTCGCCCTCGCGGCGGCCGGGTTCGCGCCCGTGCAGTATCTCTCGGTGAACGATGCCGACTCGCTGGCGCCGCTGGAGCGCGTGGACGGCCCCGCCCGCGTGCTCGCGGCGGCCTATCTCGGCCGCACCCGGCTCATCGACAACGTGCCCGTCTGATCCCAGCAATCATGTCTCATGACTGCCGGTTCCGTTCCCGGATCGTCGCCAGGCCTTTTCTTGGTGTCGACGATCCGGGAGGGTCAGCGGCCCGATGCGTCGGCGTCCCGGGCCGTCGCGGTCAGTCCCGCAGCAGCTCGTTGATGCCGGTCTTCGCCCGCGTGCCGGCATCGACCCGCTTGACGATCACCGCGCAGTAGAGCGCCGGGCCGGGCGCGCCGTCCGGCAGCGCCTTGCCGGGCAGCGAGCCCGAGACCACCACCGAGTAGGGCGGCACGCGGCCGTAGACGACCTCCCCGGTGGCGCGGTCGACGATCTTGGTCGAGGCGCCGAGATAGACGCCCATCGAGAGCACGCTGCCCTCGCCGACGATCACCCCCTCGGCCACCTCGGCGCGGGCGCCGATGAAGCAATTGTCCTCGATGATGACCGGGTTGGCCTGCAGCGGCTCCAGCACCCCGCCGATGCCGGCGCCGCCGGAGATGTGGCAGTTCTTCCCGATCTGCGCGCAGGAGCCGACCGTCGCCCAGGTGTCGACCATCGTGCCCTCGCCCACGTGGGCGCCGAGATTGACGAAGGAGGGCATCAGCACCGCGCCCGGAGCGATGAAGGCGCTGCGGCGCACGATGGCGCCCGGCACCGCGCGGAAGCCCGCCTGCCGGAAGCGCTCCGCGTCCCAGCCGTCGAACTTCGACGGCACCTTGTCCCACCACGCCGCGCCGCCCGGCGCGCCGGAGATCAGCTCCATGTCGGTGAGGCGGAAGGACAGCAGCACCGCCTTCTTCAGCCACTGATTCACCTGCCAGTCGGCGTTGCCGGACTTCTCGGCGACCCGGACCTGCCCGGAATCCAGGAGGGCGAGCGCCGCCTCGACGGCCTCGCGCACGGGGCCCTGGGTGGCGGCCGTCACGTCCGCGCGGTCCTCCCAGGCGGCTTCGATGGTCCGGGCGAGATCGGCGTGCGACATGGGCGGGAGTCCTGGCAGGGAGTCTTGCGAGGGGGTCCGGAGAGGGAGCCCCGCGAGGGGAGCGGTCGGGCGCCTGCTTAGCAAAGCCCCGCCGCCGCTGTCATCCCGGATCCCTTCTGGCCGGATCCCTTCTGGCCGGATCCCTCGCCGCCGGATCCTCCCCGGGCGCGGCGGCCCACAGCCCGCTCAGCGCCCGCGTCAGGGCGGTCAGCTCCTCCGCGATGGCGTCGTGGATCGCCGCGGCGGTCTCGGGGAAGACTTCGAGCACCCGGCGCATCAGGGCGCGGGGGATCACCATCACCGCCGCCTCGGTGGCGGCCCGCGCCGTGGTCGGGCGCTCCTGGACCAGGAACAGGGCGGTCTGGCCGATCAGCGCCGAGGGGCCGGCCTCGACCGGGGGCGTGCCCGCGGGGCGCGGGTCGAGCCGGATCGTGCCGCGCAGCACCACGAAGCCGCCATCGGCCGGCTCGCCGCGCCGGAACAGGACGCTCTCCGGGGCCAGCGTCCGATGCTCGGCGGCGAAGGAGATCAGCCTCAGCGCGTCCCGGGGCATCAATCCGAAGAGCGGGCTCGCGGCCAGGATCGCGATGTCGTCGTCGAGCGCCAACGGCCCCCTTCTCCCCCTGCCGCCCGGGGGCGGTCGAGAAACTGCTTAGCCGATCGGGCGTCGCCGTACCACGGCCGATCAGGGCAGCAGCTTGTAGCCGCCGCCCTCCGTCACCAGGATCGAGGCGGCGGCGGGGTTCGGCTCGATCTTCTGGCGCAGGCGGTAGATGTGGGTCTCCAGGGTGTGGGTCGTGACCTGGGCGTTGTAGCCCCAGACCTCGGCCAGCAGGGTGTCGCGCCCGACGACCTGCCGGCCCGCCCGGTAGAGGAAGCGCAGGATAGCGGTCTCCTTCTCGGTGAGCTTCAGCTTCGAGCCGCGCTCGCCGACGAGGAGCTTGGCGCCCGGCCGGAACGTGTAGGGGCCGATCTGGAAGATCGCGTCCTCGCTCGCCTCGTACTGGCGCAGCTGCGCCCGGATGCGGGCGAGCAGCACCGCGAACTTGAACGGCTTGGTGACGTAGTCGTTGGCGCCCGCGTCGAGGCCCATCACGGTGTCGGCCTCCGAGGTCTGGGCCGTCAGCATGATCACCGGGCTGCGGAAGCCGCTCTGGCGCATCTGCCGGACCGCCTCGCGCCCGTCGAGGTCGGGCAGCCCGACATCCATCACGACGAGGTCGACGCGCTCGGCCGCGACCCGGGCGAGCGCCCCCTGGGCGGTCTCCTCCGTCGCCACGGCGAATTCGGCGTGCAGTTCGAGCTGCTCGGTGAGGGTCTCGCGGAGCGAGGGATCGTCGTCGACGACGAGCAGGCGGTGGGCGTTCGACATCGGAACGACACTCTTGATGAACGCGACCCGGCCGAACCGCCGGCTTCCCTCACGATCGACGCCCCGGGCTCACCCCGGCCGGCCCTGCGCGTGCGGCACGGGACCGCTGCTTAGCAGCATGCGTGGCCGAGAGTAGCGGAGCGCGATGTCGCGGCAAGGCCCGCCCTTGCCGTGTCCACCCCCGCGCGCGACGGAGCGTTTCCGGCATGTTACGCAGGAGTCCGGGGCGGCAGCGTCCCGTCGGGCCGCTTCGGGGCCGGGCGCAGATTGCTGGGCGCCGCCAGGGCCGGGCGCTCCACCCGCACCGGACAGCCCTGCAGCCAGAGATAGACGCGCAGGGCCAGCCACGCGTCCTCCAGCGCCCCGTGCCGCGCCCCCGCCCGCGCCAGCTTCACGCGCCGGCAGACCGCGTCGAGGGCGGACGAGCCGGGCTCGCCCCGGCGGCGATAGGCCTCCATCGTGCAGTAGGTCGGGCGCGCGGGATCGGGCCGGCCCGCGGCCCGGAACTCGCGCGCCAGGAAGCCGAGGTCGAAGGCGGCGTTGTGCGCGACCACGAGGTCGGCCCCGGCGAGGAGCGCCGCGACGGCGTCGAGGTGGCCGCGGGCCGGGTCCTGGTGGCGCAGGAGCCAGTCGTCGTAGCCGTGCACCGCCTCCGCCCTCGGGTGGCTGGGCCGTCCGGGATCGAAGATCAGGTGGTGGCAGGCGAGGACGGGGCTCCCGCCGAGGAGCGTGGCGGTGTCGAGGAGGACGGCGCCGAAGCTGACGACCCGGTCCTCCGCGCCGAGGCCCGTGGTCTCGACGTCGACCGCGAGGAGCCGCCCCGGCAGGTGCCCGAGCCAGTCGGGCACCGCCGCACCCTGCGCCATCCCGTGCGCCATCGCCGCCTCCTGGAGACTCCCGCCCGAACGTCCTAAACCGGCAGCCATGAAGCGCACCACCCTCTCGGCCCTGCGCCTGCGCGCGAGCGTCCGCGACCGCTCCCGGGGCACGCTCCTCGCGGGCCCCGTGCAGATCCCCTGCGCCCTCGGCAAGGGCGGGCGCAGCCACGCCAAGCGCGAGGGCGACGGCGCCTCGCCGCGGGGCGCCTTCCGCCTGCGCGGCGGCTACTTCCGGCCCGACCGGTGCGGGATCCGCCCGGCCTGCGGCCTCGGGCTGCGCCCGATCCGCCCGCGGGACGGCTGGTGCGACGACCCGCGCGACAGGCGCTACAACCGCCCCATCCCCCTCCCCTCCCCGGGCGTGAGCGCCGAGACCCTGTGGCGGGAGGACGGCCTCTACGACATCGTGATCGACCTCGACTACAATCGCGGCCCGATCCGGCGGGGGCGCGGCAGCGCCATCTTCCTGCACTGCGCCCGGCCCGGCTTCCTGCCCACGGAGGGCTGCGTCGCCCTGCGCCGCCGCGACCTCGCCCGGCTGCTCGCCCGGATCGGGCCGCGGACGCGCCTCGTCATCTGATCCCTCGGCCGCCTCGCGCGGAGCCGGCGCGGCCCTCCGCAGGGTCATGCTGCGTCGCAGCATCGATCGGGCCGGTTTCACCAATATTGGTAACGCTGCCATGCTCGCCTGCCCCGCAAACATCCGGTATGGTCCGCCGCAATCCGCAATTCGGCCATAAATCAGCAGGGAGACGCGCATGCCGCTTGAGGCTTATTCCGCGACCGAAATCGTGCGCGCCCGGCAGATCCACGCTGCGGAAGGACCGAAGGGCACCCTCTGGGACGAGCGCGTGCGCCACCGGCAGGATCTCGACGCGCTGGTGCTGCTGTCCGACGACGACCGGTTGCGCTTCCTCGAACAGGCCCGCGAGGAGATCCGCCGCCTGCACGCGAATTGAGCCGCGGCGGGCCGAGGGGGCGGTCCGCCTGCCTCGCACGGGTGCCCCGGCATCCGCCCTAGCCCTTCGCCGGCCGCGCCCCGAAAATCGCGCTGCCCACCCGGACATGGGTGGCGCCCATCTGGATCGCCGCCGGGTAGTCGGCGCTCATGCCCATCGACAGCACCGCGAGCCCGTGGCGGGCGGCGATCCGGGCGAGCAGCGCGAAATGCGCCGAGGGCGGGTCCTCGGCGGGCGGGATGCACATCAGCCCCTCGATCGTCAGCCCGTGCGCGTCGCGGCACTCGGCCAGGAAGGCGTCGGCCGCGGCCGGCGAGACGCCGCCCTTCTGCGGCTCGTCCCCCGTGTTCACCTGAACGAGGAGGCGCGGGCGCCGACCGGTGCGGGCGATCTCCCTCGACAGGGACGCTGCCAGGGAGGACCGGTCGAGGGAGTGGATCACGTCGAACAGCTCCACGGCCTCCCGGGCCTTGTTCGACTGGAGCGGGCCGATCATGTGCAGCTCCACGTCCGGGTAGCGGGCCCGGAGCGCCGGCCACTTGGCCCTGGCCTCCTGCACGTAGTTCTCCCCGAACAGCCGCTGACCCGCCTCCAGGGCCGGGACGATCCCCTCCGCCGGCACGGTCTTCGACACGGCGACGAGGGCGACCGCGTTCGGGTCGCGCTCGTGGTCCCGCGCCGCGCGGGCGATCTCGGCCCGCACCGTCGCCAGATTCGCCGCGACTGCCGCCGCCTCGATCATCGATCCCCTCCCTCGCGCTCCCCGCGGCTCGACCGTTGACCCCGGGGACCAAACCGTGTCCTAGAGGCTGTCATGGACCGGAGACAGGTGTTGTGTCGCGTCAGCGACGTCCAGCCCGCGGCGTCGGCCGGCGACGCACCCGGCGCCCGACCCTGGCCGGCACAACGCCTGTCCCCGGTCCATCACAGCCTCTAGTCCGCCGGCGCCGCGCCGGGCAAGCTCAACCGCTTGCGGTCGCGGCGCTCTCCCGTCCCGCCTCCAGGCCCGGTCCCGCCGGCCGGCGCCGCCCCGTCCCACGAAGACGCTCCCCATGGCCGAACGCTACAACCCGAAAGAATCCGAGCCCCATTGGCAGGCGGTCTGGGCCGAGCGCGACCTCTTCCGCACCCGCAACGAGGATCCCCGGCCCACCTACTACGTGCTGGAGATGTTCCCCTACCCGTCGGGCCGCATCCACATGGGCCACGTGCGCAACTACGCGATGGGCGACGTGGTGGCGCGCTACAAGCGCGCCAAGGGCTTCAACGTGCTCCACCCGATGGGCTGGGACGCCTTCGGCTTGCCGGCCGAGAACGCCGCCATGGAGCGCAAGATCAATCCGCGCGAGTGGACCTACGCCAACATCGCCACGATGAAGGGCCAGCTCAAGGCGATGGGCCTGTCGCTGGACTGGAGCCGCGAGGTCGCGACCTGCGACCCGTCCTACTACAAGCACCAGCAGCGCATGTTCCTGGACTTCCTGAAGGCCGGGCTGGTGACGCGGCGCACCGCCAAGGTGAACTGGGACCCGGTCGACCACACCGTGCTGGCCAACGAGCAGGTGATCGACGGGCGCGGCTGGCGCTCGGGAGCCCTGGTCGAGCAGCGCGAACTGACCCAGTGGTTCTTCAGGATCACCGACTACGCGCAGGACCTGAGCGACCGGCTCGACACGCTGGAGCGCTGGCCGGAGAAGGTCCGGTTGATGCAGAAGAACTGGATCGGCCGCTCGGAGGGGCTGGAGCTGCGCTTCGCCCTGGCGGCGCCTGACGGCGCGGCGCCTGACGGCGCGCCCGATGGCGTCCCCTCCGAGGTGAAGGTCTACACGACGCGGCCCGATACCCTGTTCGGGGCGAAGTTCCTGGCGGTCGCGGCGGATCACCCCCTGGCCGCCGCCGTGGCGGCCACCTCCCCCGCCCTGCGGGACTTCATCGCCGAGTGCCGCCGGATCGGGACCGCGCAGGAGGCGATCGACACGGCGGAGAAGCTCGGCTTCGACACCGGGCTGAAGGTTCGCCACCCCCTCGACCCGACTTGGCTGCTGCCGGTCTACGTCGCCAATTTCGTGCTGATGGAGTACGGCACCGGCGCCGTGTTCGGCTGCCCGGCCCACGACCAGCGCGACCTCGACTTCGCCAACAAGTACGGGCTCGGCAACGTCCCGGTCGTCTGCCCGCCCGGGACCGACCCGGCCGGTTTCGTGATCACCGACGTCGCCTATGAAGGTGACGGCCGCATGATCAACTCGCGCTTCCTCGACGGCATGACCACCGAGGCGGCGTTCGCGGCCGTGGCAGCGCGCCTCGAAGCGGAGCGGCTCGGCGAGGCGCCGGTCGCGCAGCGCCGGGTGCAGTTCCGCCTGCGCGACTGGGGCGTCTCCCGCCAGCGCTACTGGGGCTGCCCGATCCCCGTCATCCACTGCGAGTCCTGCGGCGTGGTGCCGGTGCCGGTCGAGGACCTGCCGGTGACGCTGCCCGAGGAGGTGTCCTTCGACCAGCCGGGCAACCCGCTGGAGCGGGACGCGGCGTGGCGCAACGTGCCCTGCCCGGTCTGCGGCGCTCCGGCCCGGCGCGAGACCGACACCATGGACACGTTCGTGGATTCGTCCTGGTACTTCGCGCGCTTCACGGCGCCCTGGCTGACCGACGCCCCGACCGACCCGGCGACGGCCGACCGCTGGCTCCCCGTCGACCAATATATCGGCGGCATCGAGCACGCGATCCTGCACCTGCTCTACTCGCGCTTCTTCGCCCGGGCGATGCGCAAGGTCGGCTGGGGCGGGGCGGACGAGCCTTTCGCCGGCCTGTTCACCCAGGGCATGGTGGTCCACGAAACCTACAAGGACGCGTCCGGGGCCTGGGTGCAGCCGGTGGACGTGCGGATCGCCGTCGAGGACGGGGAGCGCCGGGCGTTTCACGTGAAAACCGGCGCGCCGATCATAATCGGCTCGATCGAGAAGATGTCGAAGTCGAAGCGCAACGTGGTCGACCCGGACGACATCATCGCCTCCTACGGGGCGGATACCGCGCGCTGGTTCATGCTGTCGGACTCGCCGCCCGAGCGCGACGTGATCTGGACGGAGGACGGCGTGCAGGGCGCCTCGCGCTTCGTCCAGCGGGTCTGGCGCCTCGTCAACGAGATCGCCGAGCGGCCCGAGCAGGCCGGCGACGCGGCCGCCGACCTCGCCCTGCGCAAGGCGGCGCACCGGGCCCTGGCCGCGCTCGGCGAGGATATCGAGCGCCTGCGCTTCAACCGCTGCGTCGCCCACCTGTACGAGCTGGCGAACACGCTCCAGGACGCGCTCGCCGGCCCGGCGCCGCTCGGGCGGCCCGCGCTGATCGAGACCGGCCGCATCCTGGTGCAGCTGCTCGCCCCGATGATGCCGCACCTCGCGGAATCCTCATGGGCGGTGCTCGGACAGCCGGGCCTGGTCGCGGAGGCCCCCTGGCCGGAGGCCGACCCAGCCCTGCTCGTCGAGGCCAGCATCACGCTGCCGGTGCAGGTGAACGGCCGGAAGCGCGCCGACGTGACGGTGCCGCGCGAGGCCGACGCCGCCGCGGTCGAGGCCGCCGTGCTCGCCCTGGAGGCGGTGCAGCGCGCCCTCGACGGCAAGGCGCCGCGCAAGGTGATCGTGGTGCCCCAGCGCATCGTCAACGTCGTGGCCTGAGGCGGGGACGATTCGCGGCGGGGATCCGTGAGGAAAGCGGGGACGGCGCGCCCCGCCTCCACGCTCCCGCCGCAGAGCTTTCCTATATCCTGCGGGTCCGGGTCGGTGTCGCGCCGACCCGGCGACCGAATCAGGATCCGCTCGCGGCGGAGGACGGGACCGGCATGGCACGCAGCACGGTAGGCACGGCGCGACGCTTCGCACTCGCCGGGATGGTGATGCTCGGCCTGTCCGGGTGTTTCCGGCCGCTCTACGGCCCGACCGCCTCCGGCGCGCCGCTGAGCGCGGTGCTGGCCTCGATCCAGGTCGACCCGGCGACGACGGCCCAGGGCCAGGAGCGCCTCGGCCACTACCTGCGCAGCGAGCTGGTCTTCGACCTCGACGGGGCCGGCCAGGCGCCGGAGAAGCGCTATCGGCTCACGCTCGCGGTGAGCGAGACGGTGCAGACCCCGATCGTGAGCTCGGTCACGGCCCGGGCCGAGTCCGCCACGCTGTACGGCAGCGCCGCCTACAAGGTGGTGAGCCTCGACGGCAGCCGCACCCTCACGGAGGGCACCGCCACCGGCCTCGCGAGCTACGACCGCTCGGTGCAGCGCTTCGCCAGCCTGCGCGCGGCCCGCGACGCGGAGATCCGCCTCGCCAAGCTCCTGGCGGACCAGATCAAGACGCGCGTCGCCGCGATCCTTGCCACGCAGCCGTGACGGCGATCCGCCCGGGCGACGTCGAGGGCCTGCTGCGCCGCGGGCCCGACCCGCGCGTCGCCGTGATCCTGGTCTACGGCCCCGACACGGGGCTGGTGGCCGAGCGCGCCCGCAGCCTCGCGGAGGGCGCGGTGGCGGACCCGTCCGACCCCTTCGCCCTGGTCAAGATCGACGGGGACGTGCTGGCGGGCGATCCCGGCCGGCTCCTCGACGAGGCCGGGACGGTCGGGCTGTTCGGGGGCCAGCGGGCGATCTGGGTGCGGCCCGGCAGCCGCCCCATCGCGCCGGCCGTCGAGGCCCTGCTCAAGGCGGAGCTGCCGGCGGCCCGCGTCGTGGTGGAGGCGGGCGACCTCGCCAAGTCGGCGCCGCTGCGGGTCCTCTGCGAGCGCTCGCCGCGGGCCCTCGCCCTCCCCTGCTACCCGGATGACGCGCGGACCCTCGCCGACCTGATCGACGCGCGGCTCCAGGCCGAGGGCCTGCGCATCGCGCGCGACGCCCGCGAGACCCTGGCGGCGAGCCTCGGGGGCGACCGCCGCGCCAGCCTCGGCGAGATCGAGAAGCTCGCCCTCTACGCGCGCGGGCAGCGCGAGATCAGCCTCGAGGACGTGGAGGCGGTGGCGAGCGACGTCTCGGGATCCGTCCTCAACGCCCTGATCGACGCCGCCTTCGCGGGTCAGGCCGGCGAGGCCGAGCGGAGCTACCGGCGCTTCCGGGTCGAGGGCATGGACGCCTCGGTGATGTTGGGGGCGGCCCTGCGCCACGCCCTCGCGCTGCTCGCCGCGCGCCTCGACGGCCAGGGCCAGTCGCCGGGCCAGATCGTGGCGAGCTGGCGCGGCCTGCACTTCCGGCGCCAGAGGATCGTCGAGGTCCAGCTGGCGCGCTGGTCGCCGGAGGCGCTCCGGCGCGCCGTCGCCCGCCTGCAGGAGGCCGTGCTCGCCTGCCGGCGCGCCGAGGCGGAATTCGCGCACGCCCTGGCGAGCGACGTCCTGGTCCGGATCGCCCTGGAGGCCGGGCGCCGCGCCTGAGCGACGCCGACATCCGCATGGCCGAAATCGGAGATGGCGAAGCCATCAACCGGATGTCGTTGGAGCGCGATGCGGGCCCCCTCCCCTCGCCGCTCAGCCCTGCATCTCGAGCCGGCGGCAGATCGCGTCCAGCTGATCGAGGCTGGCGTAGCGCAGGCGCAGTTCCCCGCCGCCGCCGCGATGCTCGATCGAGACGGTCACCCCGAGCGCGTCCTCCAGGCGCCGCTCCAGGGCGCGGGTGTCGGCATCCTTCTCCGGCGGCGCCCGGCGCGGGCGGCCGGGACGCGGGCCGGACTCGGCGGGCTGCTCGGCGGCGGCCAGGGCCTCGACCTCGCGCACCGTCAGCCCCTCGGCGACGACCCGGCGGGCCACCGCCTCCGGGTCCCTGACGGCGAGCAGGGCGCGGGCGTGGCCCGCGGTGAGCGCGCCCGCCACCACCTGCTCCTGCACCGATGGCGGCAGGTTCAGCAGGCGCAGCGTGTTGGCGAGGTGGCTGCGGCTCTTGCCCATGATCTCGGCCAGCTCGGTCTGGCTGTAGCCGAACTCGCTCATCAGCCGCTCGTAGCCGGCGGCCTCCTCGATCGGGTTGAGGTCGGCGCGCTGGACGTTTTCCAGGATGGCGTATTCGAGGGAGGTGCGGTCGTCGATCTCGACCACGACCACCGGGACTTCGTGCAGGCCGGCGCGCTGGGCGGCCCGCCAGCGGCGCTCGCCGGCGACGATCTCGAACGTGTCCGGCACCGCGGCGACGCCGCGCACCACGATCGGCTGGATCACGCCGCGGGTGCGGATCGAGGCCGAGAGCTCCTCCAGCTCGGCCTCGGCGAAGTGGCGGCGGGGATTGCGCGGATTGGGGCGCAGGAACTCGATCGGCACCCGGCGCTGACCGCGGCGGTCGATCGGCGCCGGAGGCGCGTCCTCGCCGACATCGCCGATCAGCGCCGCGAGCCCGCGTCCGAGCCGCGGGCGGGCCACCTCTTCCGCCATATCCTGGTGTCCTCGTGTCTCGTGACCCCGGCGCTCACGCGGCTGCGGGGAGGCGTCCTTCGCGCTGGATGATCTCGGAGGCCAGGCGCAGGTAGGCCTGCGAGCCGGCGCATTTCAGGTCGTAGAGCAGGACCGGCTTGCCGTGCGAGGGCGCCTCGGAGACGCGCACGTTGCGGGGGATCATCGTCTCGTAGACCTTGTCGCCCATGAAGGCCCGCACATCCGCCACGACCTGGGTCGAGAGGTTGTTGCGCGGGTCGAACATGGTGAGCACGATGCCCTGGATCGCGAGCCGCGGGTTGAGCGTGCCCCTCACCTGCTCCACCGTCCGCAGCAGCTGGCTCAACCCCTCCAGCGCGAAGAACTCGCATTGCAGCGGCACCAGCACCGCGTCGGCCGCCGCGAGGGCGTTGATGGTGAGGAGGTTGAGGGAGGGTGGGCAGTCGATCAGCACGTAGGTGAAGCGCTCCTCCTCGGCCATCTCGCCGCGGGTCAGCGGTTCGAGGACGCGGCGCAGGCGGTGGGCGCGGTCCTGCGCGCTCGCCATCTCCATCTCGAGGCCGAGCAGGTCCATGGTCGAGGGGGCGATCGCGACGCGCGGCACGGCGGTCGCCTGGACGGCCTCTTTCAGGGCGGCCTCGCCCGCGAGAACGTCGTAGGTCGAGAGGCGGCGCTGGCGGCGGTCGATCCCGAGCCCCGTCGAGGCGTTGCCCTGCGGATCGAGGTCGATGATCAGCACCTGCTCGCCGATCGCCGCCAGGGCGGTGCCGAGATTGATGGCCGTCGTGGTCTTGCCGACGCCGCCCTTCTGGTTGGCGAGCGCGATGATGCGAAGGGGCCGCGCGGAGCGGGCCGGCGCCTCGGAAGGTTCCACTGTCATGGAAGCGGGTCGCTCAAGCTGGAGATGCGGACGATCCCCGCGGAGGAATCGGTCCGGCTCGGGATCACATCCGCCACGAATGTCCACTTTTCGCGGGCGGCGGTCAATTCGGATTGGGCCTCCCGGCCCTTCGGAAACAGCCCGATGGTGCCGCTTTTCAACAGCGGGGCCGTCCAGGCGATGAGCTGCGGCAGGGGCGCGAGGGCGCGGGCGCAGACCACGTCGACGCCGCGGAAACCGGCGACGACGCGCTCGATCCGGGCGACGTGGATCCGGGCCGGGGCGCCGGTGAGGCGGGCGGTTTCCTGCAGGAAGGCGCCCTTGCGGGCATTGCTCTCGACGAGGTCGACGCGCAGGTCGGGGCGATTCCGCACCCCGGCGATCGCCAGGATCAGGCCCGGGATGCCGGCGCCGCTGCCGAGGTCGAGCCAGGTCCGCGCCTGCGGGGCGGCGTCGAGGAGCTGCAGGGAATCGGCGATGTGGCGCGTCCAGACATCCGGCAGGGTGGCCGGGCCGACGAGGTTCTTGATCGCCTGCCAGCGCGTGAGCTGGGCGACGTAGAGGTCGAGGGCGGCGGCTGTTTCACGTGAAACACCCGCCTCCGCCAGCACCCTGTCGCGGTCGGAGGGCACCATCACGCCTCCGCCGGAGCGGCCGCGTCGGCCCGCCTGGCATGGGCGGCCAGCAGGGTCAGAGCCGCGGGGGTCACACCCTCGATCCGTGCCGCCTGGCCCAGCGTGTGCGGCCGCACGCAATCCAGCTTCAGCCGCAACTCGTTCGACAGGCCGGCGATGCGGCCGTAATCGAGAGAGGCCGGAAGTCGCACCGCCTCGTCGCGCCGGAAGGCCGCGATGTCGGATCGCTGCCGGTCGAGATAGACCGCGTAGGCCGCGTCGGTGCGCAGCCGCTCGGCGACGCGGGGCGGGACGGCCGCGAGTTCGGGCCAGATCGCCGCGAGGCGCGGCCAGTCGATCTCCGGATAGGAGAGGAGCTGGAAGGCGCTGCGCCGGATCCCGTCCCGGTTCAGGGCGAGGCCGTGCCGGGCCGCCTCGCTCGGCGTGATCGCGAGCGCGTCGAGCCGCGCGCGGGCCGCGGCGAGGGCCTGCTGGCTCTCGGCAAAGTGGCGGGCCCGCGCGGCCCCGACGCAGCCGAGCGCGATGCCCCGCCCGGTGAGCCGCTCATCCGCGTTGTCGACCCGCAGGCTGAGCCGGTACTCGGAGCGCGAGGTGAACATCCGGTAGGGCTCGCTCACGCCATGCGTGACGAGGTCGTCGATCATGACGCCGATGTAGGACTCGGCCCGGTCGAGGACGGCGAGGGCCGATCCGGCGGCGAGGCGCGCGGCGTTGATCCCCGCCAGGATGCCCTGGCCGGCCGCCTCCTCGTAGCCAGTGGTGCCGTTGATCTGGCCGGCCAGGAACAGGCCGGCGACCCGGCGGGTCTGGAGCGTCGGGTCGAGCTCGCGCGGGTCGACGTAGTCGTACTCGATCGCGTAGCCCGGCCGCAGCATCGCGGCCCGCTCGCAGCCCGGGATCAGGCGCAGGACCGCGCGCTGGACCTCCTCGGGCAGGGCGGTCGAGATGCCATTCGGGTAGATCGTGGGATCGTCCAGCCCCTCCGGCTCCAGGAAGATCTGGTGCCCGTCGCGGTCCCCGAAGCGCACCACCTTGTCCTCGATCGAGGGGCAGTAGCGCGGACCGCGGCTGGTGATCCCGCCCGAGTACATCGGCGAGCGGTGCAGGTTGGCGCGGATCAGGTCGTGCACCGCCTGCGTGGTGCGGGTGACGCCGCACTCGATCTGCGGCGTGGTGATCCGGTCGGTCAGGCTGGAGAAGGGCACCGGCTCGTCGTCGGCGGCCTGCTTCTCGATCCCGGCCCAGTCGATGGTGCGTCCGTCGAGGCGGGCCGGGGTGCCGGTCTTGAGCCGGCCGAGCCCGAAGCCGTGCCGGTCGAGGGTGGCGGCGAGGCCGAGGGCCGGCGCCTCGCCAACCCGTCCGGCCGGCATGGTCCGCTCACCGATATGGATCAGACCGCGCAGGAAGGTCCCGGTCGTCAGCACCACGGCCGCGCAGGGGAGGGCGCGCCCGTCCGCCAGCACGATGCCCGTGACGCGCCCCTCCACCACGGCCAGGTCGTGCGCCTCGCCCTCGATCAGCGAGAGGTTGGGCGTGGCTGCCAGCGCCTCCTGCATCGCCCGGGCGTAGAGCTTGCGGTCGGCCTGGCTGCGGGGCCCGCGCACCGCCGGTCCCTTGCGGCGGTTCAGCAGACGGAACTGGATCCCGGCGCGGTCGGCGACGCGGCCCATCAGCCCGTCGAGGGCGTCGACCTCGCGCACGAGGTGGCCCTTGCCGAGGCCGCCGATGGCGGGGTTGCACGACATGGCGCCGAGCGTGGCGCGGCGGTGGGTGACGAGCGCCGTGGCGGCGCCCAGGCGCGCGGCGGCCGCGGCGGCTTCCACGCCGGCATGGCCGCCGCCGACGACGATCACGTCGAAGCGGGTGCGGTCGATTCGCTGCATGCGAGATCTCTGGGCGGGCAGCCCGAGATCGTCAACCGGGAAGTCGGGGAGGGCGCGTGTTTCACGTGAAACGGGGAAAGCGATTGGAGAATCGTGGCTGTTTCACGTGAAACAGCCTCGCTCCGCCGCAGCGCGGGCGCGCCCGCGCGAGCGGATCCTCCTCGCGGCCCCGCTTCACTTCCCGATGCAGAAACTGGAGAACAGTCGGTCCAGCATCTCCTCGACGCCGACCCGGCCCGCCACCGCCCCGAGGGCCCGCACCGCGAGGCGCAGGTCCTCGGCGACCAGTTCCGCCGGCATCGTCTCGGCCCCGGCGATCGCCCGCCCGAGATGGGCCGCGCATTCCTCGAGCGCGCGGCGCTGCCGCTCGCGCGTCACCACGGCGTCGCCACGGCCGAGCGCGGCCCCCGCCGCGGCCGCGACGCGGTCGAGAAGCATCGCGAGCCCCTCGCCGGTCAGGGCCGAGATCGCGAGCGCCCCGTCCACGCCGCCGCCCGGATCCCGCCCGAGATCCCGCTTGGTGTGCACGACCAGGGCTCCCTTCGGCGCCGCGGCGCCGCCCTCGGGCGGCACCAGCCACAGCACGAGATCCGCCTCCTCGATCCGCCGCCGGCTGCGCGCCATGCCCTCGGCCTCGATCGGGTCCGCCCCTTCGTCCCGCAGCCCGGCCGTGTCGACGAGGAGCACCGGCAGGCCGTCGAGGTCGCAGCGGACCTCGATCGCATCCCGCGTGGTGCCGGGGATCGGCGAGACGATCGCCGCCTCCCGCCGGGCGAGGGCGTTGAGCAGCGTCGATTTGCCGGCATTGGGCGGACCGGCCAGGACCACCACGAACCCCTCCCGCAGCCGCTCGCCCCGCCGTCCCTCCGCCAGCGCCGCCAGGATCGCGTCCCGCACCCGCGCGGCCGCGGCGAGACCCGACGCCGACAGGGCCGATTCGTCCACGTCGCCCTCGTCCGAGAAGTCGAGCGCGGCCTCGGCCCCGGCGAGCACGCCGAGCAGGGTGTCCCGCCAAGCCTCCACGAGCCGGCCGAGCGCCCCGTCGAGCTGCCGCATCGCCTGCCGGCGCTGCGCTTCCGTCTCGGCATCGATCAGGTCGGCGAGACCCTCGACCGCGGTCAGGTCCATGCGGCCGTTGAGGAAGGCCCGCCGCGTGAAGGCGCCGGGCTCGGCCGGGGCGAGGCCCGGCAGGCGGCCGAGCACCCGAAGCACGGCCGCGCGGACGGCCGCCCCGCCGTGAAGGTGCAACTCGGCGCTGTCCTCGCCCGTGAAGGTCGCGGGACCGGGCAGCCAGACCACCAGGGCACGGTCGAGCACCTCGCCCGTCCCCGGGTCGCGCAGCTGCCGCAGCGACAGGCGCCGCGGCAGGGGAGGGGGGTGGCCCGTCAGCGCCGTGAGACATGAGGCCGCTCCCGGTCCGCTGATCCGGATCACCGCCACCGCGGCCCGTCCGAATCCCGAGGCCGGCGCGAAGATCGTGTCGGTCAAGACGTCGCTCCTCCGGGGGCTCCGCCCCGCACCCCGCGCGGGCGCCGCCCGCGCCCCGCCGGGAACTCGCCCCCGGAGCCCGGGATTGACAGCGCCGGTCCGTCCTGTCGAGCATCGCGGCGCCGCAGCGTCATCGTTCCGGCACCATTCAGGCCAATCCCCCTAGGGCTGGCCATCCTCCCGTCTCCGTCGAGTCCGCCATGCCGCCTGCCTCCCCGCCCGATGCGGCGCTGATCGTGCGCCGCCTCGCCCTCGCGCTCCCGACGCTCGCGACGGCCGCCGCGCTGGCCGGGCTCGCGGCCGCGGCGAGCCCGGCCGACGGTCTCCTCGACGGCGCCGTCCTGGTGCTGTTCTGCCTCGTGATGACGTGGCAGGCCTACGTGGCGTGGCAATACGTCTACGGCGCCGCCGCCGCCTGGCTCAAGCGGCGCGTCGTCTCCGCCGTCGAGGCGGCGGCCCCGACGGTGCCGCTGGCGCCGTCCGGGCGGAGCCGCACGGTGCTGGCGGTGGCGATCCACGCCGAGGACCCCGTCGCAGTCTTCGCAGCGATCCGGGTGATGGCCCGCTCCATCGCCCGGGCGGGCGGCGGCGGCGACATCGACATCTTCGTCCTCAGCGACACGCGGGACGCCGCCATCGCCGCCGCCGAGGAGCGCGAACTCGCCCGCGCCCGGGCGTGGTGCGAGGCCGCCGGTCCCGGGCTGCCGCGCCTGCGCTATCGCCGCCGGGCCGAGAATACGGGCCGCAAGGCCGGCAACATCGCGGAGTTCTGCCGCCGCCACGGCGACGCCTACGAGTTCATGGTCGTGCTCGACGCCGACAGCCTGATGAGCGGCGCCACGATCCGCCGGCTGATCCGGCTGATGGAGGCGCATCCGCGCGTCGGGCTGATCCAGACGGTGAGCTACGCGGCCGGGCGCGACACGCTCTTCGCCCGCATCCAGCAATTCGCCGTGCGCCTCTACGCGCCGCTCTCGATCCGCGCCCTCGACACCTGGCAGGGCCCGGACGGCAGCTACTGGGGCCACAACGCCATCCTGCGCCTGCGCGCCTTCGCGGCGCATGCCGACCTGCCGGTTCTGCCCGGACGGCCGCCGCTCGGCGGCGAGATCCTCTGCCACGACACCGTCGAGGGGGCGCTGCTGCGCCGCGCCGGCTGGGAATTACGCCTGCTGCCGGAGGAGGGGGGCACCTGGGAGGAGATGCCGACGAACCTCGTCGACCTCCTCGGGCGCGAGCGCCGCTGGTGCCAGGGAAACCTGCAGCATCTCGGCCTCGTCGGCACGCCCGGCCTCACGGCCGGGAGCCGCTGGCACCTCCTGGTCGGGATCCTGTCCTACCTCGCCTCGCCGCTCTGGCTCGCCTTCCTGACCCTCGGCACGGCCCGGGCTGTCCTGCGCGGCGATCTCGGCCTGCTCGCCTACGGGCTCACCGGCGAGGGGGAGGCGGCCGGCGCGCTCGCGGCGCTCACCCTGGCGGTCCTGGCGGCGCCCAAGCTGCTCAGCCTCGGCCACGTCCTCCTCAGCCGCGAGCGGCGGAGCGCCTTCGGCGGAACCCGCCGGCTCCTCCTCAGCGCCGCCCTCGAACAGGTGGTCTGGGTGCTGCTCTGGCCGGTGCTGATGCTGTTCAACGCCGGGGCGGTGGCTTCGACCCTGGCCGGCAAGGTCGTGCGCTGGGACGCGCAGGTGCGCGACGACCGGCAGGTCCCCTGGTCGGAGGCGGCCCGGCTGCAGGCCGACGCGCTGATCGCGGGGGGCGTCCTGGCCATACTCCTCGCCGTCGCGGGCGATCCGTGGCTGGCCGCCTGGATGGGGCCCGTCGCCGCCAGCCTCCTGCTCAGCCCCGCCCTCAGTGTGCTGACGAGCCGCGCCGATCTCGGCCAGGGCGCGCGGCGGCGCGGGCTGTTCCTGACCGTGGACGACACCGCGCAGGCGCCGGAGCTGCGCGACCTCGCGGCGGCCCGGGCCGGCCGGCCGCCGGAGCCGGAGCGCCCGCGCGCCCAGCCCGTCGCGGGGGAGGGGCCGGTCTGGCTCGCCACCGTCACGGACGACGCCGCGGCCTCGCCCCCGCGCTGAGCCGGCCCGCGGACCCGCCGGGACGGGCGCCGGACGGCTCCTCAGCGGAATCGCCGCGCGCGATCCTGCCGTGACCGTCGCGTGCGGACCATCGTCGCCGCCGAATCGGTCGCGCGGCTCAGCGCGCCGGCTTGCCCAGCACCCGGAGGGGATCGGTGCGCTGCTGCGGCGAGGGCGCGGTGGTGAGCGCCGTGCCCTCCTCGCCCCGCCGGGTGCTGCCGGTGGTCGCGGGTCCGGCGCCGCCCTGGCCGGCGGTGGCGCCGTTCTCCGGCCCGTGCACCGGCACGTTGCCGCTGGCGAGTTCGAGGCAGGTCAGCATCTCGACGTAGCTCGGGAAGCCGCCGGCCCGCGATTGCTGCGAGCACTGGCGCTTCGCCGTGCCCGAGAAATCACCCCAGCGCTTGCGCAGGTCGTCCCCCGCGGCGCGCTCCGAGCGCAGGCAGCCGTCCGCCCCGGCATCGTTCGAGACGGAGGCGCGTCCCGGTGACTTGCAGGTGGCCTCGATGTTGAAGCGCGGCGGCCCGTCGGCCGCGGCGAGGAGGACGTGCGCGCCGAGAAGCGCGGCGGGCAGGGCGGCAGGCATGGGGCACTCCTCGGCTGGCGAGCTTTGCGGGAGAACGCGCCGGGATGCGATCGGTTCGACGGGCGGGCCCGTGCGAACCGAAGGAGCGGCGCGTCGACCGAAAGTTCACCATGATCCGAAATCCGACGGATTGCTTCGCAATACGGATTTCGGCTTCGCTCAAGCGCCGCGCGGGCTTGGCATACGACGACCGACGGATTGCTTCGCCATGCGGATTTCGGCCTCGCTCAAGCGCCGCGCGGGCTTATCTCACGCTCTCAGGACGTGATCGTCCGGAGAGCGTCTGATTCCCCGCCCGCCGGGCCGCGGCGGCTCAGGCCGCGCCGCGCAGGGCCGCGTCGAGATCCGCGAACAGGTCCTCGGGGTCCTCGATGCCGGTCGAGAGGCGCAGCAGGTCGGCGGGGCAGGGGGTCCCGGGCCCCTCCACCGAGGCGCGGTGCTCGATCAGGCTCTCGACCCCGCCGAGGGAGGTGGCGCGCTTCCACAGGGAGACGCGGGCGGCGGTGGCGATCGCCGCCGCCTCGCCGCCGGCGACGCGGATCGACAGCATCGTGCCGAAGCCGCCCTCCATCTGCCGCGCCGCGACCGCGTGGCCGGGATGATCGGCCAGGCCGGGATAGAGCACGGCATGGACCCGCGGGTGGGCCGTGAAGCGATCGGCCAGCGCGGCGGCGCCCCTCATCTGCGCGGCGATGCGCAGGTGCAGGGTGCGCAGGCCGCGCAGCAGCAGGAAGGCCTCGAAGGGGCCGAGGATGGCGCCCTGGCTCGCGCGGATGCCCTTGATCCGGCCCCAGAACGCGTCCTCCCGCGCCCCCGCCAGCACGCCCGCGATCACGTCCGAGTGGCCGTTCAGCACCTTGGTGGCCGAGTGCATGACCACGTCGGCCCCGAGCGCGAGCGGGCGGGTGACCACCGGCGAGGCGGCGGTGGAATCGACGGCCAGCCGCGCGCCGGCCGCGTGCGCGATCTCGGCCGCGGCCGCGATGTCGGTGATGGTCCAGAGCGGGTTCGAGGGCGTCTCGAGCCAGACCAGCTTCGTGCGGCCCGGCACCACCGCCGCCCGCAGGGCGTCGAGGTCGTCGGTGGCGACGAGGTCGACCTTGAGGCCCCAGCGGGTCGCCTCCTGCAGCAGCCAGCGGCGCAGGGCCCAGTACATCACGCTCGGCGCCACCACGTGGTCGCCGGGATCGAGCGCCCCGAACACCGCCGTCGCCGCCGCCATGCCGGAGCCGAACAGCAGCGCGCCCGCCGGCGCCTCCTCCAGCATGGCGAGGACGGCCTCGGCCTCGCGCACCGTGGCATTGTCCGGCCGGCCGTAGCAGTAGCCGGAACTGTACTGGTTGTCGGGGTCGCGCAGATAGGTCGAGGTGAGGTGGATGGGCGGCACCACCGCCTTGGTCACCGGATCGACGTGGCCCATCGCCTGAACGGCGAGGCTGCGCTTGGACCAGGGGGAGGGGGTTTCGCGGCTCATCTGCAACTCCTGCGGCACCGCTTCGCCCTTGCAGAACGGGGGCCCGAGCGCAAGTCAGGGCAGTCATCCCCTGGAACTGCCATGACGCTCGCCGCCACCCGCCTCGCCGTCCCGTCCCCCGCCCTGCGCCTCGCCCTCGCCGTGCTGCCGGTGCTCGCCACGGCGCTCACCGGCCCGCTCTTCACCACGCCCAACATCCCGACCTGGTACGCGGGCCTCGCCAAGCCGGGTTTCACGCCGCCGAACTGGATGTTCCCGGTCGCGTGGTCGATGCTCTACGCGATGATCGCGCTCGCCTGCTGGCGCGTCCTCGGCACGGCCCCGGCGAGCGCGGACCTGCGCCGGGGCCGGAGCGTGGCGCTCGCCGCCTACGCGGTCCAGCTCGCCCTCAACGCGATCTGGACGCCGGTCTTCTTCGCCGCCCATTCCCTGCTCGGCGGGCTGGTGGTGATCGTCGCGCTCCTCGTGATGATCCTCTGGACGATCCGGCTGTTCTGGCCCCTCGACCGCGCCGCGGCCCTGCTGCTGGTGCCCTATGCGGGCTGGGTCGCCTACGCGACCGCCGTGAACGCGGCGGTGTGGCGGATGAACTGATCGGCCGGCGCCTCGGCCGGCCCCGCGGGTCTCGCCCCGCCCCGCCGGGGGGACCGGAACCGGCCGGGTGCGGCGGGTCCCCGCGCAAACTGTCACATCCCGGCCGCAGAATGGGCCGGGCCCGCCCGTTCCCGGCGGGCCGGACGGAGACGCGCGATGGAAGACGATCTGAAGGCCGCCCGGGTCGAGGCCGTGCGCGAGGAGGTGGCGGACAGCCTCGACGAGGAGATGGAACTCGAACTCGACGAGGCGTTCCTCGAACGCGTCGCCGACGGCGTCGAGCCCCCGAACCGCGCCCCGACCCTGCCGCGGGCGGTGTATTTCCGCGAATTGCTGCGCCTGCAGCAGGAACTGGTGCGGCTGCAGGATTACGTGCAGGTCCACAGGAAGCGGGTCGTGGTGCTCTTCGAGGGGCGCGACGCGGCCGGCAAGGGCGGGGTGATCAAGCGCATCACCCAGCGGCTGAACCCGCGCGTCTGCCGCATCGCCGCGCTGCCGGCCCCGAGCGAGCGCGAGCGCACGCAATGGTACTTCCAGCGCTACGTCGCCCACCTGCCGGCCGGCGGCGAGATCGTGCTGTTCGACCGCTCCTGGTACAACCGCGCCGGCGTCGAGCGCGTGATGGGCTTCTGCACCGACGACGAGTACGAGGAGTTCTTCCGCTCGGTGCCGGAATTCGAGCGGATGCTGGTGCGCTCGGGCATCATCCTGGTGAAGTACTGGTTCTCGATCACCGACGAGGAGCAGGAATTCCGCTTCCGGATGCGGATCAACGACCCGCTCAAGCAGTGGAAGCTGAGCCCGATGGACGTGCAGTCGCGGGCCCGCTGGGAACTCTACACGAGGGCCAAGGAGACGATGCTGGAGCGCACCCACATCCCCGAAGCGCCCTGGTGGGTGGTCGAGGCGGTCGACAAGAAGCGGGCGCGCCTCAACTGCATCGCTCACCTCCTGGAGCAGGTGCCCTACGGCGCCGTCGAGCGCCCCCCCGTGGACCTGCCCGAGCGGGTGCGCCACCCGGATTACGAGCGCCACCCGGTTCCCGCCGAGATGCACGTCCCGGCCCGCTACTGAGCGGGTGCCCGCTCCTCGCAGCCCCGGCGAG